>JAYSTY010000410.1:0-5876 GCA_043719385.1 Blastocatellia bacterium
CAAACGAGATGAGTTCTTTGTTAGCCACTGCCTGACGGGCCTGTGGTTGAAATCTGGTTTTGGCAAGGAGTGGAAATTGCTGCCAGAGATTCTGGCCAATATGGTCATCATTAAGGCCGAATAAGCGCCGACAACTGGGACTGGCAAAGGTCAAACACCAGTTATCATCAAACGTGGAGTAACCATCCATCAAACTGTCTAAAACAGTTGCGATTTGCGGGTTTTCAAATAATTTGCGGTCCAGCAATTCAGGTTCACCCATGAGCAACATAATCCTCTGCCTCACATTTCTGACTCCATATAAGTCAGTTAGCTAAAAACTGTATAAAGTAATAATTAAAATAAAACTGAATAGAAATTACTGACAGAACGAAACGCTGAACAGTGGGGATTATACAAAGAATTTGTTAAAAAGCATACTTCCAGGCTGATTTAAGCAGGCGTTCGCATATTTATCTTCTTCGTCGCCTATCGTCCGAATCCTTTTATCTTTAACCTGTTTCGTTCCGGCTGATTTTTCTGTATCCTCATGGCATACATCATTACAAAAATTTCCTGGAGGATTGATGCTTAAATATTTGCTGCTCTGCTCGGTCATTTGTTTATTGTTAACGACTACGGTATGCGCTGAAATGCGCAGGGACGTTGAATTTGCCAAACCAGATGGTGTCAGCCTGACGCTTGATGCCTATGTCCCGGAAGGTAAAGGCCCGTTTCCGACCGTCATCATTGTGCATGGCGGCGGCTTCAATCGCGGTGACAAGCAAACTTTTGTGCCACCCTTGTTTGAGCCGTTAACAACCGCCGGATTCGCGTGGTTCACCATCAATTATCGCCTCTATCCACAGGTGCAGTTTCCCAAAAATGTTGAAGATGTAGAAGCGGCTATCCGCTGGGTCAAAGCACATGCCAAAGAATACAAAGTTGACTTAAAACGCCTGGTGTTAATGGGCGAATCTGCCGGTGGAGCGTTGGTGTCTTATGCCGGAGTCAGGCACAAACCTGACACTCGCGTCACTGCCGTAGTTGATTTTTATGGCGTTCACGATTGGGAGTTACGGTTGGAACAGGAACGCGCCGGCCTGGTCGGCCCCAGCATCTGGCGGGACGCTTTCAATATCCCAAAAGACGACGATCCGAATTTCAAAAAGACTTTGCGTGAGGTCTCAGCGATGACTTTCATCAAAAAAGGTTTGCCGCCCTTTCTGCTGATTCACGGCACAGACGATAAACAGGTGAATTATCAGCAATCCGTCGAGTTTCAAAAGCGGATGAAAGCCGAGGGAAATATTTGTGATCTGATCACAGTCGAAGGCGGCCCGCACGGAATGGGCGTCATTACCAAATACCCGGAAACGCAAGTAAAGATGATTGCGTGGCTGAGCAAGACGCTTCAGATAAAACGCTGAACCAGGAGGAAACGGAGAGGGGGCGACAAGGCGACAGGGCGATCAGGTTTGCTCGCGCCGCTTCGCCTTCTCGCCCCGTCGCTCTTCGTGTGCCTTCGTGGATGAGAAATGTCGCTATCGCTTATCTTTTCTGCTTGGGATCAAGCCATTCACGCAAGCCGTCGCCGACAAAATTAAAAGCTAAGACTGTCAGCATGACGGCGATGCCAGGAAAGATTAAGAGATGCGGCGCATCACGCAGGAAAGGCCGCGCATCGTTGAGCATTGATCCCCAGCTTGGTGTTGGCGGCGGAACGCCCAACCCTAAAAAACTGAGACTCGCTTCAGCAAGCACAGCCCCCGCCATTCCCAAACTCGCCTGCACGATCAACGGTTGAATCGAATTCGGCAGCAGGTGAAAAACCATAATGCGAAAATCGCTTGCCCCCAGCGCCCGCGCCGCCGTGACATAATCATATTCGCGCACTTTCAGCACCTGCCCGCGAATCAACCGCGCATATCCGACCCAACCAATAATTGAAAGCGCGAGAATTAAATTTCTCAGGCTTGGCCCTAGAAAGGCGACCATCGCAATCGCTAATAACAGGCTGGGAAAGGAAAGAAACACATTGAATAAAAAGCCGGAGAAAAAACGATCTATCCAGCCGCCGTAATAACCGGAAACTGCGCCAATCATCATGCCCAGCAATGCCGAGATAAACACGACCATCACGCCAACCTGCATTGAAACGCGTGCACCGTACAGAATCCGCGAGAGCACATCACGCCCTAAATCATCCTGCCCTAAAAAATGTTCGCGTGAAGGTTGATAGCGCTCTTCGCGGCTCTGGCCGGTTTTGGCCGGAGCTTGCACACGTGGATCGAAGGGCGAAATTAACGGAGCAAAAATCGCCACGATGAAAAATATTCCGATGATGATGAGTCCGAATTTTCCTAGTCTATTCATGCGGGGGGTTTTTTATTTATGAGCATTCAGGCCCCGTCGCTACGGCTCCGGGTACTGTACCGCGAAATTCCTACTCAACCTTGATGCGCGGATCAAGTAACCGGTAAGTAAAATCCGTCAGTACATTCGCAACAATATAAGTCAGCGCAATCATCAAAATGCAGCCCTGGACGACGGGATAATCACGCGCATTGATCGCGTCTACGGTCATCCTGCCAAGTCCGGGCCAACTGAAAATCGTTTCGGTGATAATCGCCCCGGCTAACAAGACTCCGAACTGCAAACCAAGCACAGTCACGACGGGGATCAAACCATTTTTCAGGACATGCTTATAAATTACCTGGCGCTCGCTCAAGCCTTTGGCGCGTGCTGTGCGCACATAATCTTCGCCTAATTCTTCGATCACGCTGGAGCGCACCATCCGCGTCAGGATCGCGGCGAGGGCTGCCCCCAAAGTTAATGCAGGCAGGATCAAATTCTCAAATCCATCCCGACCGCCGACCGGCAACCAGTTTAATTTCACGGCAAACACATAAACCATCAGCGGGCCAAGCACGAAGCCAGGCGCACTGATGCCGAGCAGAGAAACCACCGATGCAAGGTTGTCTATGAGTTTTCCCTGATTCGTTCCGGCGGTCACGCCCAATGGAATCGCAATCAAAATGGCGACGATTAAGCCGGCAAAAGCCAGTTCCATGGTCGCGGGATAGCGGCTGATAATTTTCGCAAACACATCTTCGCTGGAAACCAGACTTTGCCCGAAATCGCCGCGCACAAGGCCGCGCCAATAATTTACATATTGTTGTGTCAGCGGCAAATCAAGTCCGAGTTTATGCCGCAAATCGTCCATCTGTTGTTCCGTCGCATTTTCGCCAAGCGAGTTGCGCACCGGATCACCAGGGACAATATGAATGAGTAAAAAGACGAGGGTGACGACCGCCCAAACCACCGGCAGCACTAACGCCAATCGCTTCGCCAAAGCAAACAGGACATGCATAAACAGGATGTTAGCAGAGATGCAGTTAACGGGCTAGTCCGACTGAGTTGAAGTGAATGAAGGCTATTTCTGATTGGTCTCTATGCTGACCATAATTGTCAATGTAATCATTCCCGAATTGATCCTGATAAATCACGGGGCTGAGTTCGCGGGTGTATTTCAACCGTCCGGGAAATCCGCTGCGGTGGCTTTCCGGTTGTTGCTTTCGTCAAAGACTTCGGTCACCAGTCCGCCTGCCCAAGCCATTCATGAGATTGCCATCTCCATCACTATAGCCTTTCTTTACACAGGGATAGTTATTCCAAAAATCGTTTCCACGGCGGCGTGCAAACGACGGGCGATTTGAATTACCTGGCGGTGCTCATTATCTTCGTTTGCGTGGATGCCCAATATTATCGGTGCCGAATGTTCCGATCCCTTTTAAGGTGAACGAAAAGAGGAAACGGTTCTCATTGCGTAAGCCAGCCTTGAAGGTATAATTTTGGAATTGAAAGCCGCAACAATCCCACGCATATCCGCCGGTCGTGATCAGGTTAATGTAACGCGGATCACGCGGGCTGCCATCGAAAAACTGATTGCGAAAATCATAGATAATCGTCAATCCGCCATACGGTCCCTTTTGATTATTTCCGGCAAAAACTGAGGTATCCATTTGATTGCCAGGAAGAGTTGTCGGATCAAAGCGTGTGCCTGTGACAGGAACTTTGCGGGTGAAATACCACGACTGGCTAACCTGATAAAATCGGCGGATGACACCGCCTGTCACTGATAAATCGCGCAATTCAACTTTTTCAGAGTCCACATCCATTTTAAAATCCGCAAACGTTAAATTGCTGGGACGAAATCTGGCTTTGACATTGAGTGGCGAAAAATCTTTGCGATACCCCAGATAGGCAAATCCTGACAGCGAGTTGGCGGGTGAAAACTGATTGCGCTGTCCCTCTTTCAACGCATCGCCAAAGCTGGGGTCAAAAAAATGTTTTTGCGCAACGGTTAATTCTAACCATTCATGCGTTTGTGTCGGCTTGCCATCAGGGCCGGGTCGTTTGACGAAAAAGCGATTGGTGATGCCGTATTCGATTTCATTGGTTTCGACAATTGCATCACGATCATCAAAGCGAATGGTGTGATCAAAATCATCAATGCCGACAATCCGCCGATACGCAACAAACGGCTCAATCAGGTGTTTGAATGTTGGCGTTCCATCACTTTTACGGTACACCCGCGCAAACGATGGTAAGCGCACATCAAGGTTAAAATCCATGTAGTTGCGCAACAGATTTTCTCCCGTTACCTGTTGCGTGACCGGATTCAGACTGTCGCTGTAAAAAGTCGAACGTAAGCCCAGGCTCGGTGTGATTGTAAAACCTGCGACTGGTTTGAGCGGAAAGGTAAAGTTAGGGAAGAAATCAATCCGTTGCGAAATATTCGGCGTGCGAAAACTTGTTGTTGTATCGCTTGAGACAGTGCGTTTCATTCCCTCCAGCGAAGATTCAAAGGAAAAATAAATCGGAATTGCTTCAGAGATTCGTTCACTGCGTTTATTCAGTTCAAAGCTGGGCAATTGGCGGGTTTTGATAATCTGATTGCCGGCAAAAATACTTTGCTCATTGACGAGGGCATTAAAGCTATAGGCTCCCCAATTTTTATTCACATAAATCTGCGAACGTTCTTCCGGTGAAATCGCCTGTTGCGCGTTCTCCGCGAAGACCTGACGAAAGGCTAAGTTTGAAGTGATGTTGACATCCGCCACGGCGACGAAACCATTTTTGAAATATTGCACGGCGTCGGCATAAAAACTGCTGCCACCCTGATTCGGTAATTTATTGCCAAAGGCATCGGTTTTGGGGCCGAGGATGCGATCTTTGACTAAAAATGAGCCAATGGCAATGCGCGAGTTTTCGTCCGTGCGAGCGCGAAAATCGAAGCCGAATCCGACGCCTCGTTTCGAGAAAATATCAGTTCTGACTAATATATCTGCGCTCTGTCCCAGGGTTTGATAATAAGCCGCATGAAAGGTGCGACCTTTGATATTTGATGAACCTGAAGTCGGCAGCAGAAAGCCTGAAGAACGATCTTTTTTACTGATGGAAACGGAAAGATACGGCAAATAAAAGACCGGGAAATTTTTAATACGGAAAAGCGCATTGGTCATCGTGGCGCGATCATCCACGCGAATGCGCGCGCGCTTTGCCGTAAAGCTCCATTTCGGAACCGGCTCCTGACAGGCCGTCAGCCGGACATTTTCCATGGTGAAACTTTCTTCCCCGGTTTTGTCAGTGCGGGTGGCATTCGCAACAATTGTCGTTCCATCAGGTGTGCGGTCTGTAAAGGCGGTGGATTTGAACAGCGTGCCGCGTTTGGTTTCAAGGTTAAATTCGATCCGTTCCGCCGTGACTGATTGTCCCTGTTGCTCAAAAAAGACGTTGCCTTCGACCGTTACATCATTGGTCGTTTTATTGAACGTCGCCCGATCACCAATCAGGGCTATATCGGAGTAAGTCAGGTGAACATTACCCGTGTA
>JAYSTY010000042.1:0-1781 GCA_043719385.1 Blastocatellia bacterium
AACGACCAAAGCTATAATTACCTGCTTGACACTTCGTTACGTGAAACTGAAGTAGCGCAACGATTACGCGAAGCGACCGGCAACTTACCCGAAGGCGGCTTGCAAATTTCGCCCAATCAGGGGCAATTCATGGCGTTGCTGGTGCAATTAATGAGCGCGAAAAAAACGCTTGAGATCGGCGTCTTTACTGGCTACAGCGCCCTGGTTGTGGCGCTGGCATTACCTGATGACGGCAAACTGATCGCATGTGATGTGAGCGAAGAATGGACTTCCATTGGGCGTCATTATTGGGCGGAAGCTGGCGTAAATCACAAAATTGATTTACGGCTTGCGCCTGCGGTGGCAACGCTGGATGCGCTCATTGCCGATGGTCAAGCCGGTACCTTCGACTTTGCGTTTATTGATGCCGACAAAACAAATTACGACAATTATTACGAACGTGCCCTGCAACTTGTCCGCAAGGGCGGATTGATTGTTTTCGATAACACGCTCTGGTATGGCAAAGTCGCGGATGAAAACGAACAGGACGATGACACTGTTGCCTTGCGGGCGCTCAATAAAAAATTGCAGGCTGATGAACGAATTTTCATGAGCCAGATTCCTGTCGGCGATGGCGTCACGCTGGTCATTCCGCGCTGACGGGTGGCAGGAAAACCCCGTCGCTACGGCTTCAGATACTGTACCGTAAACCACGAACACGAAAGAAGGAGAAACTGCTTGTCCGGCAACCTGGGTTTGTCTTCACAAGCAAACAATACAAATGAAAGCTCACCGCTATTTTCTGCTGATCACCATCATCGTCGGGCTGTTTTGTGCCGCGTGCAACACACAACCCGAAGCAAATAAAACTGCCATGAATGACAACCAAACTGCTGCTCCCGCGGCAGCCAAATACAAACTTATGACGCTTGACCCAGGCCATTTTCATGCGGCTCTCGTGCAGAAATCCATGAATGATCTGGTGTCACCGATAGTCAATGTTTATGCGCCTGACGGCTTTGATTTAAACGAATATCTGAACCGAATTGACGGCTACAATACACGTGCCGACAAACCGACGAAGTGGGAAGAGAAGGTGTACAAAGGTAATGATTACCTGGCTAAAATGCTGACCGAAAAACCGGGCAACGTTGTCGTCCTCGCGGGCAACAACAAAAACAAAATCGAGTACATTAAGCAAAGTATTGAGGCCGGGCTGAATGTCCTGGCGGATAAGCCGATGGCGATTAATGAAGCCGGATATGAAATATTGAAATCTTCATTCGACACAGCCAAAGCCAAAAATGTTTTGCTTTACGACATTATGACTGAGCGGTACGAAATCACGACGATGTTGCAGAAAGAAATTGCGAACCTGCCTGCCGTGTTTGGGGAGTTGCAAAAAGGGACGCCTGACGATCCTTCGGTCACAAAAATCAGCGTCCATCATCTGTACAAAATCGTTTCTGACAAACCGCTGGTACGTCCAACCTGGTTTTACGATACCGCCCAACAGGGCGAAGGCATCGTGGATGTGACGACCCATCTGGTTGATTTAATTTTCTGGGAATGCTTCCCCGATCAATCCATCGCCCTCAGTGAGCTTGCGTTGCTCAAAGCCAAACGCTGGGCCACAAACGTCAGCAAAGAACAATTCATGAAATCCACCAATGCTCCTGAATTCCCTGCTTACTTAACATCCAACCTTGACCCCAAAGGCAATTTGCCCCTTTTCTCGAACGGTGAATTCACCTTCAAAGTCAAAGGCGTCCACGCCAAAACGTCCGTGATCTGGAACTACG
>JAYSTY010000411.1:0-14300 GCA_043719385.1 Blastocatellia bacterium
TCCACCAAAACTTTTGCGCCGTAACGATGCGCAATCTCGACCATTTCCGGCACAGGCGTAACAGTTCCGAGCGCGTTGGAAACCTGCGCTAGTGCCACCAATCGCGTTTTCGGCCCCAATAGTTTTTCGTACTCATCCAACAAAATCTGTCCGTGATTATCCACCGGAGTAATGCGCAACCTCGCCCCTTTTTCCGCGCACAGCATCTGCCACGGAACAATGTTCGCGTGATGTTCGAGGTGCGTAATCACGATTTCATCGCCTTCGTTGACGTGCTGATGTCCCCAGCTTTTGGCGACGAGGTTAATGCCTTCGGTTGCACCGCGAACGAAGACGATTTCCCGTGTCGAGCCAGCGTTCAGGAAGCGGCGCACTTTTTCACGCGCCGCGTCGTAAGCATCCGTCGAACGTGCCGCCAGCGTGTGCGCGGCGCGATGCACGTTGGAGTTTTCGTGTTCGTAGAAATACGACAGACGATCAATCACCGCCTGCGGCTTTTGCGTAGTCGCGGCATTATCCAGCCAGATCAAAGGACGACCATTCACGGTTTCCTGCAAGATCGGAAAATCGCGCCGCACCGCCTGCACATCAAACAATCCAACCGAGAGCGCAGATTGCGGCGGCAGGTTCGGATCATTCCCAACCGGAGCTAAGCTCGGCGCAATGCTCAGGTCTGAAACGGATCGCGCAGTTTCCAAAAACTGAAATGCCGAGGGCTGTCTGGCGTCTCCGAGATGCGGCACAGAGCCGGGAATTTGCGGAGTAGTCAGAGCAGGTGTCAGGTGTCGGGGGTCAGATGTCAGGGTAGAGGTTTGCTCAAATAATGACCGTGCCTCTTCGATAAAAGAAAACGTTGGCGTAGTTGAAAAATCGCCTGCGGAAAAGCCTCCGGGAATTCCTGGCGAAGAGAATTCAGGAACCTGCGCGACCGATGGTGGAGAGTTAAATCTCGTCACATCGTTGGCGAGTGCCTGTAACTCAGCTTCCGAAAATTGCCCCGATGATGGGATTTTTGGCGCAACTCCGAACGAAGAAAAATTTGCGGGAGGCGCGACAGGCAGAGTCACACTCGACAAGGCAGCTTCCGGTATTGGCGGAATTTGCTGTCCGCCAAATCCGCCTGATGACATGCCCTGATAAAGTTCAGTCGCAAGTTTTGCCAGCGTCGCCGGATCAGGCAAACCCGCCTCCGCCGCCTGTGGAGCTCCGCTCAGATCGCGTTCAAAATCAGGCAGCTCCGGCGTGAAATTAGTATTTGTATTCATGATAATTTCCAACTTCGACTTGATCCAAAGCGGCGATAGCATCGTCTGTCAGAATCGCGGCAGAGCAGTACAGCGAAACCAAATATGAGCCAATCGCATTTTGGTTAAGCCCCATAAATCGCACTGATAATCCGGGCGTTTGCTCGCCGGGAAGTCCGGGCTGGTACAAACCAATCACGCCTTGTTTTTGCTCTCCGACGCGCAATAATAAAATACTGGTTTTTCCACCTGCGCCAACTGCTGGATCGGTTTGCCCGTCCACCATTAACTTGTCAGTTGGCACTAATGGAATTCCGCGCCACGTCAAAAAGGGTGAACCGAACAAAGTCACTGTAGGCGGTGGCACACCGCGCCGCGTGCATTCGCGCTCGAAGGCGGCGATGGCGCGTGGATGCGCGAGAAAAAATGACGGCTCTTTCCAGACCTTGGAAATCAGGTCATCCAGATCGTCAGGCGTTGGCGAACCTTTGCGCGTCTGAATGCGCTGCGACGCCGGAACATTTTTCAGCAATCCATAATTTTCATTGTTGATGAGTTCGCTTTCCTGCCGCTCTTTGACAGTCTCAATCGTCAGCCGCAGTTGCTCTTTGATTTGATCGTAGGGATTGCTGTACAGGTCAGAAGTCCGCGAGTGAATATTCATCACCGCCGAGATTGAATTCAGCGTTAGTTCACGCGGCTTCTCGTCATACGGGACAAACGTTTCGGGCAGCGCGACGGTTTCTTCCTGTCCGCAGATCACGTCGACAGATTTCTCGTTGACGACGCGGTTGACGCGCAGCGTTCCGGCTTCCAGCGGTTTCCAATCCAGCAACCGCACCAGCCAGCGCGGAGTAATAGCGCCATACTGCGGCGCAGTTTTCGTAACATTCGCAAGTTGAAAAGCAGCTTGCTCACTTAAGGTATGATGCGTTTTGTCGTTTTTTGCCATGATGTTTTTCTCAAGGGTAAATTGATAGTTCTAACTTATTAGGGCTTGGGGCTTTGGCTTTTGGTCTTGGGGCGTCTGCACAAATAATTTGTCTTCGGCGGCAGTCACGCAAGAGTTAAGCTGCCGGGCAAGATGAACATTTCATCACCTCGCCAAAGACCAAAGACCCAAAGCTAAAGACCTCATCAGATACGATGGTAAATCTATTGTGTCAGAGTTGGAATTACAAGAGTCAGACAAGCGGTTTGACTGGATTTCGGGTATGGGAAGATGCCATAAGATTGGAATTCACGGGTGAATCGGCAACCTAGTTGCGCCTCACGGAAGGAGGTCATGATACTGATTTTTTTCTTCAAGCGCCCAATCGGAATTGGTTGGAAGCAATTTTATAACCGTATAATCCCATGACCATATTTGTTTGGATCATAGTTAGTCAGCGTTTTCGAATCGGCATTACTTCTCAATGTATTTAGAATCGCTTCGTACTTGATATCCTCTTCGTCCTGACCAGCAATGAGATTAGCCACAACTCCAGTTGCATATGCCGCCGCAAATGAGGTTCCATGCCAATGTAGACCATCATTTAAGCCAAACGATCCAACTGTTTCGGGCGGGTTAATAGTGTTATCCCCTCCTGGGCTAACAAAGCGATTGTCAGGCATGGCAGGATCATTGTACTGATTGCCGTAGTTACTTTCGGCTGATAGCTCACATTTGCTATTGATTGCTCCAATTGCAAGTACGCTGGCAAACCTAGCGGGGAAATCCAGATCGCTCAACCCATCATTCCCTGCTGCCACTACTAAAACAGGTTGTCGTTTGCGATTGGCAAACTGTTCAATTACGTTTTCGAACACAGTCGAGCGTGAGGAATGCGACTCGCGCCCACACACCTTGCATACTCGATCTTCCAAGCCAAAGCGAAGGCTTAGGTTGACAACTTGAGTTTGAGTATTAACAGCAGCCAATGCTGCTATGGCATCCCATTCACTAACACGACCATCAGCATCAGCTACCTTGTAAACAATTAAGTTCGCTTTTGGGGCTATGTCATGCAGAATCTGCGCGATGACAGTCCCATGTCCATTTTCATCTGTCACAGCCTGTGGGCTATTAGGGTCAACGAAATTTTTCTTTTCGGATATAGCAAAATCAATATCATCGGCAATCCCGCTATCAAGGATGGCGATGGTAACTTGATCTAGGTTTTCTGGCGGTTCGCTGGGAAGGCCTAAGGTTGCTTTATACTTTGAATGAATCGGCTCGAAAGTAAAATTAGCAGCTTGCACGCTCACTTTACCAAGCGGACGACCCGTTAAACTCAATACGCTATTAGGTGTGACTGTAAAATGGTGATTATACTTTCCGAGGCTCGCCCAGAAATCCGCTGAAATCTGGCCCAAGCTCAATTCATGCAGCAAATCGTGTTTGTAGAGAAATTGCAAATAAGTAACTTTCCATAGCTCTTCGCCTACCGAAACTTCGACTCGATGAATGTCAAATTCAAATTTTTCATCCAGCTTTAAGCCTAGCCGAGCCAATTTTTGTTCAAGGCTTTCTATGTGGCTAACGTGTCCAACTAACCCCTTCTTAATGCGTTCGATAAGTTGTTGGGCTGCCGAGTCAACCTTAGGAAAGCACAAAATCAGTTCGCCAGAAATATAATCACACATCAACATATCTCCATTATTTTGATAGAGGAGGCCTATGATACCCTCTATGGGATTTACTCTTGTTTGCTATTTTTCTGCTTTAAAAATAGCGATACCGAAAGTATAGATTGGCAACAACAGTAAGCCGTATACTGAATGATACCAAGTGAACTGAGTGAATGGCCCACCGAGAGTGAGCACCCAAGCCGCGAACGAAATAGTAGCAATTGCCAATTGCTGGTACTTTTCGACCTTTTGAATCCTGCGAAGATAAAAAGGGGTCATAACCAGCAAGAGGGCAAAGATTACCCACTGCCATGTATTTTTAGGAATTTGGTTTTCAGCGGAGCGTAGCACACCATCGGCAAAAAGATAGACACTAACAACCTCAGACGGAATGTACTTAATCAACCTATCACTATATTCATCTGCGGTAGGCACTTTCTCTGCTCTCCCGGCAGCCAAACCTCCAGCAGAAGCTTTATGAAGTTTTGCCTCTTGAACATTATTTTCCGTAATCACTTCACGGCTCATAACTATTTCTCCTTTTTGATTGATGGTTTATTGTGTTCGATAACAGACGATTGATTGTACCTAACATGTAATCCTGCGACCGAAAAGTCGTAAAACTTCACGTCATTCAGCCAATATAATCTGTAGAAAGCTAACGGCTTTCTACAGCGATCTATCTTTATTAGATGTTTACAATAGTCTCGTGAAAGCAACCTGATAAGTAGGTGAGCAAATGTTTCCCGGTATTTAGGGTTTAGGAAAGCCCGTCAATATTGGACTCGAAAATTCTTTATACCGCTTTTCTTTTGCGCGAGTACTTAGTTGAAGCATCCGCATTTTCTATAATTAGAAAATGAAGTTTATTTCCTGATTTCAAATTTGGGGGAGAAGGCTGTACTGCTGATAATACGAATAGGATAAAGCTGCACTCGTTGGAATTAACTGTTTATATGTTTATTAATGACGGTATAAGCTAATACTACAAACTAATCTTAAAGTAAATCTTTTTTTGAAAATTTATTTCGTATCAGTCGCTCCAAATTTGCGGCTCTGCCGCCCCGATGTGCGGAAAGGCTACGCCTTTCCGGTAAGTCGTCAAAGGGACAGGGCTGCGCCCGTTTTGTCAATTTCTTTGTGTAAGTGTTGCTGCCAGCGGTTTAAGTGATTTGCGAAGATCATTGGGCGCAGCCCCGGAGAGGGTTTCACTGCCGGAAAGGCGTAGCCTTTCCGCACATCAGGCGGCACAGCCGCGAAGAAAATCAACCCGCTCAAGATACAGTACCGCGAGCCGTAGCGAGTCGGTTCCATTTACTTATTTCCTGGCTGGATTTTTGAAAATCTCAGTTAATGGACAACGAAATCCCGGCAACAAATCTTCGCAGACCAGTTCGCCTTCCAGCGGAAACGATCTCATAATGCTTATCTGTCTCAAGCATAATATTGTGTATTGAAAAATAAATTGCCACGCAACTTTAGTGCGTGGCACGAGCAAGCAATAAAACAAGGCTTGAGCCGAATATCTAAAAATAAATCAAACAGTCCTTATCGCTTTAGCTGAAGCAATTCGGAAAAGAAGCTTTCGTAAATTCGGCTCAAGCCTTCAGAATGCTTAACCTGCCACGAGTTGAAACTCGTGGCAATTCATAAAACCATTACCACAATTCATAAAATCATTTCTGTCCGAACTATCGTTTTACAAATTCCCTTGCTTAAATTCATCCGCCAAATGATCGCAAGCTCTTAACGTAATCGCCATCATTGTTAGTGTCGGATTCGCGCAGCCGCCTGAGGTGAAAGCCGCTCCATCGGTGACGAAAACATTTTTCACATCCCAGGTTTGATTCCATTTATTGAGCGCGGAATTTTTCGCGTCGCTGCCCATGCGTGCGGTGCCGACTTCGTGGATGCAGAAACCTGGCGGCGCAGCATTGGTAATCCGATCAGTAATTTCAAAACCAGCGGCTTCCGCCATTTCGGCTGCGGTTTCCTGCATGTCTTTCATCATGGCTTTTTCGTTGTCGCCGTGTTGGCAATCCACATGCAAAGTCGGAATGCCCCACGCATCAACTTTGCCTTCGTCAATCCGCGCATGATTTTTGTAATCCGCCAGCATTTCGCCCCAGCAGCCTAAAAAGAAATTCACATCGGTGGGAGCTTCGCGCACTTGTTTTTTGAATTCCGCGCCGATGCCGTTGATGTGCTTCGCGCCCTGAAAATCATAGCCCATCGCAGCGTTCCCCTGCATCCCGTAACCACGAATAAATTTCGATTGCTTGTCACCCAAAACGTTGCGGAATTTCGGCACGTAAATTCCATTCGCGCGGCCGTCGGAGTAATCGTATTCCTGCCCGCGCACTTGCGGCACAATCCCGCGCACGCCCAGTGGATACACGTGATCCATCAGATAGTGTCCGACGACACCCGAAGAATTCCCCACGCCGTTTGGATGTTGCCGCGACTTTGAATTCAACAAAATCCGCGTAGATTCAAGCGTCGAAGCGCACAACACTACGACCTTGCCGAGGATTTCAAAATCTTTTTTGGAAAGCTGATCTATGACGCGAACGCCTTTGGCTTTGCCTGTATTTGTATCAATCAGAATTTCGCGCACGACGGAATGCGGACGGAGTTCCATTCGTCCGGTCGCCGCCGCTGATGGCAGCGTTGAACCCGGCGAACTGAAATACGAAGAAGTCGAACAGCCGCGATCACAATGTCCGCAGTAATGACACGCCGCACGGCCCTGATGAAATTTAGTCAAAATTGCAGCGCGTCCGATGATGACTTTGCGATTGCTGAAATTTTTCTCGACTCCCTTTTTCAGCAAATGTTCGCCGCACGTCATCTTCATCGCAGGCAAAAATTTGCTGTCCGGCAATTGCGGCAAGTTTTCAAACGATCCGCTGATGCCAACAAAATCTTCGACCTGATCGTAGTACGGCTCAAGGTCTTTATAACTAATCGGCCACGGTTGATCGTAGCCGTCACGCTCTCCGGCTTTAAATTCCCAATCCGAATAACGATACGATTGGCGTCCCCACGTGATCGAACGTCCACCGACGTGGCGACCGCGAATCCACCAAAATGGCTTGTCGGAAGGGGTCGTATACGGATTATCAATATCGTCAACGAAGAGGTGATGCCCGTATTCATTGGCGGCGTAGCAACGGCTCTGTATCGGCTGACGTGGCGCCCATTTAGAACTTGGCGCGAGACCGCCACGATATTTCATTTCGTACGGAAACTTATGTTCCGTGAAATCTTTTTCAGGATCAAGCTTGCGTCCCGCTTCGAGGACTAAAACGGTCATCCCGCGTTCGGTCAGAGCCTTCGCAGCCCAGCCACCCGTTGCGCCGGAACCGACGACGATAGCGTCATAAATTTTTGGTTTCGTTGATTTAGATTTTTGCATCGCGTGCCTCCAGGAAATCTTTATTTTGTAATTTAGAATTGCAGGACTCTTGTCCGATTAGGTGCGGACAATGTACCACAAGAAGAGTCATTTCTTTAGCGATGGCGGTTGCGTTTTTTTCTTGCAATTATTTTCGAGCTGTCCGACGATGACGACTCCACAAATTTACGCCAATTTACACCGTTGAGAATGAATCGCTATGAAAGGTGAATGGATTAGAGAACCAACTGCTGGAACAGTCGTCGTATTTGTGCATGGCATTATGTCCAGCGGCGAAGCCTGTTGGCAGCACGAAAATGGCGCGTACTGGCCTGAGCTATTGAGAGATGAGCCTGATTTTGCCTCAGTGGGAATTTACATTTTCACCTATCAAACCAATTTCTTTAGCCGCAATTACAGCCTGAGCCGCGTAGTGGATGATTTGAAAGAATCATTAGGATTGGATGATGTTCTACAGCGCCAGCAAAAAATAATATTTGTCTGTCACAGCATGGGTGGGATCGTGGCTCGAAAATATATCGTCGAGCGCGTAGTAGACCTGCTCGAATGCCAAGCGAGTCTCGGTGTATTCCTCGTCGCTTCGCCGTCGCTGGGGTCAGAATATGCCGAATGGCTTAAACCTGTGGCGAAATATCTTGGACATTCGCAAGCTGATGCTATCCGTTTTGCTGACGATAATCAGTGGCTGAATAGTCTTGATAAGGAATTCAAAAACCTTGTCGGAAGAGATCGAACAGGCAACCATCAGTTATCTATCGAGGGTAAAGAATTAACCGAAAACATGTTTCTTGAATTGAGGAAATTCCCTGTACTCTTGAAGTGGGTCTGGAAGTTCACGACTTGGCGGTGGACTCAGTTAGTTCCTCCACTCTCCAGCGAAAGATATTTTCCCGAACCTAAAATGATTTCCGGTTCCGATCATAGCTCCATTGCCAAACCTGAAAATAAGAATGCAGAACAACATCGCTTACTCTGCAAGTTCATTAAAGACAAGTTCCTCAGATCACCCGAAAATAAAGACTCAAACCCCGTCGCTACGGCTCCGGGTACTGTAGCGGATGGAGCCGCTGCGCCGGAGACGCCGACTGGATCGGCCTCCGGTACAGTACCGCGAGCGGTAGCGACCGGGTTTGCACCCATTGACCAACGCGCTTTGGAACTCGCCTACCTCGATCAGTTGAAGGAGGAAGAAGAACTCAATCAGGAGCGACAGGAAAAACTCTACACGCCCCTCAAAGGCAAAGCGCAGCAGCGTCGCCTTGAAGCACGCGCCGCCTACGAACGCGTCTCGGCACGCGAAGGGCAACTACTGCCACCGAAAATAGTTCCTAACGCAGTCGAGGAAATTCTTGAAATGCGCCAGGCTGCGTTGCTTGGTGAACCGGGCAGCGGCAAGACTACGACAATTTGCTTGTTGACGGTGAAGTTGCTGGAAGCGGCGGAAGATTCCGATAAACCAATTCCATTGTTCATCCGCTTAGGCCGGTGGACGGATGAGCAACAACCATTGACAGAATTTATCGCTTCACAAATGGGCGAGCTTGGCTCACATCTTCACGCGCTGCTCAAAGCCAAACGCGCCGCCTTGTTGCTGGACGGATTGAATGAATTACCCGTTGGTCATCGCAAAAACAAATATCAGCAGGTGCAAACATTCATTCAGCAAAACAAAGATTTACTCGCGCTCGTTTCGTGTCGTGAACTGGATTACGACGGACAGATTGACCTGAAATTTGATCGTATCAATATTCTGCCGCTCGACCCGATTCGCATTCGTGAATTTGTCTGCCGCGATTTAGGCGATGAGTCAGGCGAACGAATGTTCTGGACACTGGCAGGACAAAAAATGCAGAACACGTATCAGGAGTTTATGCAGGAATTCTCCGCCAAACTGTCTGAGCCGGAGCAGGTCTTCTGGTTGGATTCGCAGCTACCAACAGGTGTTTTTTGGGGATGGAGGGGATGGAGTTCTCGTGAGCAGTCTAATGACAATAGCTCCTGGGAAAACTGGCTGAAGCTGCGCGAAACGCCTTCCAGTTTGATGTTGATGGCGCGTAATCCCTACCTGCTTTCGATGCTGAATGCTGAGTTTGCGGACGCAGGTAAATTGCCTGACAACCGAGGCGACCTGTTCCGCGCTTTTGTGGAGAGGTTACTGAAACGCGAGCGAGAAATTCTCAAGGGCGAATCCGAACAAGACAATTTACAGCAGGAACAGGAACTTTTAATTCCTGATCTGGCGCGGCTTGCATTTGAAATGCAAACGCGCCGTAGCGAAGACAATGATGACGGCGCGACTACCGCCTTGCCCAGAGCCACTGCACAAACAATTCTGACCGCGCGACAACTGACAATGGCGGGCAGCGCGAGCCTCCTCAACCTCGGTGAACAAGTACGGTTTTCGCATCAGTTGTTACAGGAATATTTCGCCGCGAAGTTCATGGACATTGAATTACACGCAGGACGATTGGACGCCTCAAAGCTCTGGACTCGTGACCAATGGTGGGAACGCAGTAACTGGGAAGAAGCAGCGGTTTTATTGGCAGGACTTTACACCGATGATTGTACACCCATCGTTAATTGGTTGTCGGATGCCAACCCCGAAGTCGCTGCGCAATGTATTAAGCGTAGCGGCGCAGAGATTGAGCCAGCGACATTAGACCAGTTACGCAAACAATGGACTCCGCGCTTGACTGACCTGAAAAATGAACCAAACCCATTGGCTCGCGCAGCCGTCGGACGCGCTCTGGGTTTGATCGGAGATACGCGGCGCGGTGTCAATGTAAAACCCAATGCTGATGGTGTGTTGCTCCCTGATATTGAATGGGTAGAAATTCCCGGCGGAGAATTTCAGTATGGGAGTACCGAACAATCTTCCCCCAAGCCGGAAAAGATCACGTTGCCAACTTTTGAAATAAGCCGTTATCCAATTACCTACGCGCAGTTCCAAACATTTCTGAATGACCCGGAAGGCTTCGCCGATCCGCGCTGGTTTGAAGGCTTAGCGGCAGACGACGATGGTCGCCAAATGAGTGAGCAAGCTTTTAAATATTACGATTTCCCCTACACGAATCATCCGCGTGAAACGGTGAATTGGTATCAGGCGATGGCATTCTGTCGCTGGCTTTCGTGGCGATTGGGCGGCGGCTACGATTTGAAGAAAATTGATGAATGGAAAGTGCGATTGCCAACAGAATTTGAATGGGAGAAGGCGGCACGCGGCACGGATGGACGGCTTTATCCATACAAAGGCGAATATGATCCGGCGAAAGGAAATACAGCTAAGACTGGCATCGGACAAACCAGCGCCGTCGGAATTTTCCCGAATGGCGCATCTCCTTACGGCGTGATGGAGATGAGCGGCAATGTGTGGGAATGGTGTCTGAGCAATTACGAAAATTCGACATTTAAGGCAAGAGAGGAAAACCTGCGAACAGATAAGAGTCGTGTCCTGCGGGGCGGTTCGTGGTACAACCTTCTAGACTTTGCGCGTGCCGTCTATCGTAACGATCTTCATCCGTCCAACCGTGACTTCAGTTTCGGTTTTCGGGTAGTGGTCGTCCCCCTTCTTCTCTGATCTCTGTTCTTAGGGACGTTGAGCGGAGCGAAGAGGCGTAGCCGAAGTCCCTCCCTGCGCCGTGAGGCGCATGAAAATATTTTTTCATGTCCAATATAGGGGATTTCAGTGGGGTGCGCCTGCGTCCCCGCAGGCAGCTCGCGGCGACTGACCCTTTTGATAGCATTTCACCGATTGCCACGTGGAGGCCTGCAAGAATGCAGGCGCACCAATTTGAAAATCGCTATAAGCTAAAGTTTGTTGGACATTTCATGCACTGGAAAATTTAATTTGCAACGGCTTGACTCCTGTTACGCCGATAGGTTTCTAACCATCGAAGATGGTGACAGCATAAAGCCCCGTGCGTGAGCGCGGGGGAGCTGCGTCACATTATTCAAAGCCCGTGATAACGGGCGACAGCCATTACAATCGCTGCCGCTCTCTTCGAGAGCTTTATCAAATTTATCAATCGTACCCCGCGCTCACGCACGGGGCTTTATGCTGACGCCCGTTTCACGGGCTAAAATCCTAACTTGCGTAACGCGAGGCACGTTATTTAATTTTGGTCGGACGTTCAAAAGTTAATCCCTGCCCCAGCACATGCTGGCGCAAACCCCACGTATCAGCATAACGAACGTGATTGATCCAGCCCAGTACTGACGTATCAAATTCGGCGAACGTAATTTTTCCGGCGCAATATTCTGACCAGCGCTGGCGGAATCGCCGAGAAAATTTGACAACGTTCCGCGCCTTGATGTGGCGGCGATTCGGATAGACCACAAAGCCCAGCCACGGAATGCCGTGCGCACAGGGAATCACCTGCGCCTGCGGTTCGTGAATGGTGAGGCGCAAGCTGCCTAAAAATTGCATGATCGCCTGTTTCCATTCATAGAGTTCTCGCTTGCTGTTGCTGAACAGCGCAAAATCATCCACGTAACGCAAATAGCCCGGACAGTCCAAATCACGCTGGACAAAATAATCCAGCGGCGTCATATACACATTGCTCCAGAACTGGCTGGTTAAATTTCCAATCGGCAATCCGCGCGGACGATTGACGGCAAAAAGATTATCGCCGGGGAAAAATTTCATCTCATATTCAGTGTCCAAAATGCCGTGTCCGCTTTGGATAATGCGCTCCATTAACCAAAGCAAAGATTCATCGTGAATGGACTCCCGCAAAAGATTGAGCAAGACTTCGTGGTCAAGTGAAGGAAAGTGCTTCACAATGTCGCAGCGCAAAACATAGCGGAATTGCTGGGCGAATGCCTGCAAGCGGTCTACGGCGCGATGTGTTCCTTTCTCTTTGCGATTGGCGTAAGAGTCAGCAATAAATCTGGTTTCAAAAATCGGTTCGATGACATTGCAAATGGCGTGATGAACGACGCGATCACGAAACGGCGCGGCGCTGATTTTTCGTTGCTTGGGTTCGTGAATCATAAAATGCACATACTCACCTGGCTGATACGTGAAGCTCGTTAATTCGTCCTGCAATTGCAAAAGGCGATCCGCGACTTGAAATTCAAAACCTGCGGCAGACGATTTACGCCGCTTGCCTTTGGCGGCCTGGCGAAAGGCTGCCAGCAGATTTGACCAATCCGTGACCTGTTCATAAAGAGAATTTGTGATGCCCAATGAATTGATCATCCTGACGCGTACATTTGATTTATTGGCGTGGTTATTGCCACGCGCTGAAGGCTTTCCGAAAGTCCATCGCTTCACGGTGACGCAGCGATTATTGAATGCGGCGCTGGATTTTCAGGAAGCGTTATTTGACGCCAACAGCCAGGGTGGAACCACACGCCAAAAATATTTGCGGACGGCAGATTCTCATCTGAATAAGCTCCGGTTGTATTTACGATTGGCGCATCATTGGAAGTGGATCAACGATGGACAATATCGCCACGTCAGCGTGATGGTCGCAGAAATCGGGAGCTTGCTGGGCGGTTGGCTAAAGACTTAGTGGTAAGCTAGAATAGCGAGGCAATGAAAATTGCGGGGTTCGCTGTGAAGCACCTGCGGGGCGGTTCGTGGAACAACAATCAAGACAATGCGCGTGCCGTCTATCGTAACAATAATCATCCGTCCAACCGTAACAACAATATCGGTTTTCGGGTAGTGGTCGTCCCACTTCTTTAGACCCTCTTCCTCAGGATTCGCATACGGATGCGTTTCGGGTTTGCGCCGTTTGATCACGGCGTCGAACTTTCAGCATTGCTGGTCGAATACGTTTTGCCAGCCGCGACGAAGAGATTTTAGAAGGCGCAGCGCGATCCCGTCCGCACGGGCGAAAAACACCGTCGGGCGCATATTGTAGCGCAACCAGCTCTGGCTGCTTGCGCTACATCTTCATTCAACCACCGAGCAATTTTCCGATGTCTGCGACCATGACGCTGACGTGCTGATATTGACCATCATTGAGTCACTTCCAATGATGATTCGATCCTCTTGCCAGTCACGTCGTAAGGTACAGTACAGGGAGCAGTAGCGATCTGGTCAGTCCGCGAGGGGCTTCTTGCAGAACCACCACTTCATACTGTCCCGTACACTGTAGCGCAGATCACTGGAATAAGTTAAGATCACGGTTGTTGGTCAATCTGACCAGCCACAACATCAAGCAAAAATCAAAATACAAGGCGCTTCATCAACTATGTCTGCCATCCTGAATATCTCCAACCGCCGCCGCTGGTCAATTGTCGGACTGCTCTTCACAGCTTCGATGATCAATTACTTTGATCGAGCTACGCTTTCGATGGCGCTGCCGAAAATCTCAGATGAGCTTCACCTGAATCCGTTGCAGGAAGGGATGGTCCTCTCATCATTTTTTTGGTCATACGCGCTGATGCAAATTCCGGTTGGCTGGCTTTCTGATCGTGTCAATTTGCGCTGGTTATATGCCGGAGCTTTTGCGCTCTGGTCAATTGCACAGGGACTGACAGGGCTGGCGGACACATTATTAATTTTAATTACGTTTCGCATTTTGCTCGGCATCGGAGAATCAATCTACCTGCCCGGCGGCAGCAAAATTGTGAGCTTAATGTTTGCTTCCAAAGAGCGAGGGTTGCCTGTCGGCCTTTTCGATTTCGGCACGCGAACGGGGTTGGTATTAGAAGGCTTGGTCGTACCCTGGAGTATCGTCAACTATGGCTGGCGGCGTACATTTATGGTGGTAGGATTTAGCGCCCTCTTATGGTTGATTCCCTGGCTTTTATTGACTCCGAAACGATTGATGGAAACTCCTGAAATGCAGGCGGAGCGAGTACCCATGCCGAGCATGCAGAAAGCCCTGTCGTTGGTGACAAATAAAAATTTATGGGGAATTTGTATTGGCTTTTTTTGTTTCGATTACTACTGGTATTTGCTTGTGACGTGGCTGCCTAGCTATTTAATCAAAGTTCGAAATATGTCAATGATGACGGCTGGAATTTATTCCGCGCTCCCCTTTTTAGTCTTCGGAGCCAGTCAGCCTATCGGC
>JAYSTY010000412.1:0-5848 GCA_043719385.1 Blastocatellia bacterium
AAACTGACCGGGATTCCCTCTTCATTCACTGCCACTGCGATCATGTAGCCCGTCACGCCTGGATCAAGTTCAGAGGCGTTCCAGAAACTCGTTTGATTCGGTGACAGACAGGCAAAGAAATCCTGAATGGAACACGAAGCGCCATCAATCATGAACATGTGCGTGAAAATTGTTTTCGGCCCAAGATTGGTCAGGGTTAAGGCAGTGTTCTCTAATTTCGCACTGGCTTGATCAGAGGTGTAAATGTTGTACAGCAGGATCGAGCCAGGTTTGTCATCGCTGGTGTTTCCTTTTGCCATTAGCGACTGCCCCACCAGCGGAGCCGGACAATTCGGCTCGCAGGTTTGAATAATACAAATCTCACTGGTCGGCGTCGGTGGAGTCACATGAATTGGTGGGCTGACAACCGATAAAGTGAGCGGTGGCGGCGGCGTTGTTACTCCCAGCGAACAGGCTTTGACATTACCTGGCAGGGTCGCACGCACGTCAAGGACATTATTTAAATTGTTCCCTGAATCCGCGAAAATCTTAAAATCAGCCAGTGTCGCAAAAGTCACCGTTGCCGTCAGCGTGACAGCCTGACCCGGCAAAACATTGGGAACGGTGTAGGGTAAGCTGATCATTGTACTACCATTTTTGATGACGACATTTGGCGCAGTTCGCAACACGACATCGTCAATCGTCAGGTCAACCGGAGTTCCACTCGTGCTGTCATTCGTTGCGATCAACGTAAACGTCAGCACTTCTCCGATCTGATATTCAATCGGTAAGTTTGCACCATTAACTAATTGCTGCGCCGTAATTTTTGGCGCCACTACTTTGACATTAGAGGTCGTACTGGCTGGCACTGCGCCCATTGAACAGGTTCCGTTAACGCTGACGGCATCTATGATGGGGCCAACAGGTTGAGTAATGGTCACTGGAACATCAATGATTTTCATTGCTCCAGCGGCCAATGTCCCAACTGCCGGAATCGCCACGCCAGCCGTGGCATCAGTAATTGCGATGCTGTTGATGGCATCAATCAAACTGGTGTTTGTGACTTTATAGCGATAATAAACTTTGGACGCTGGATAAACCAAAGCGGTAGACGAAAACGCTCCATCTGCCGGGACACCGCCGCCAGCATCACAGGCAATTGTTTTCGTGATCTCCATCGTACAAGGTGGCGTAAAGGAAGTTATGGCTGAGGACGAGCTTGAAATCGAAGTAGCGCCACACGAGCCAGCCGGAACATTATTCAACGTGCCAGTTGCCGTCATTGAAAATGTAGACTGGGTTAACCCGGCATCCGCCAGCGCCTGCCATCCCGCGACAGAGTTGACTGTAATGTTTACAACGACCTGTTTCATTGCGCCCGCCGTTAAATTTTGGGCGGTGGTCGGGAAAGTTGTTGGGGATGAAACCGTCAGACCAGGTTTGCCATTCGCCACAATGTCTTTCAACTTTGCATCCACATCAATCACAGTGGAGATGTCCGCTGTGCCATTATTCGTGGCTTTCAATGTATACGTCAGTATTTGTGGTAACGCAGTAAATGAAGTCGGCGCAACAGTCATGGACGATTGAATGCTCGGCTTTGCCAAAACAGTCAGCGTCGTACTATCGGACAAGACAGCGGTGGGTGATTCACTCAATAAAAATGTCTGGCCGCTGGGTGTTCCATCCTGCTTGAGAATCACATACTCGCCTGCGACAGATGCCGTGTTGGTGACATTCACAGTTGCGGTTGAGTTGAGATTAGCAATTGCCGTCTGACCTGCGGCAAGCGTTCCAACAAACGGCGAACCGTTTACCGTAAAGGATGAATTAATATTGCCACCCAACTGGGGGTCGGTGATTACAATATTTGATAGTGGAGTTTCTCCGTTATTATTAACCGAGACCTGATAAACAATGGGGGAGCCGACAATCGCCGTTAAGGGATTATCGGAAACGGTGGCCGCGCTACAACCAATTTTCTTGTCAGTTGTGAGAGAAACCGGACAAGGGCTGTAAAATTTCAGATTCGGGTCAATGTTTGCCGAAACTGAATTTGCAAAACTGCCACCGCCAATAAAAGAAGTTACCAATGATGGCGGGTCAGGCGAGGTGAAAAATAAAATCGCGCTTTCACTCCCTGGAGGAATTCTTTGCCCGGCAAAGGAAAATTGTAATTGCCCAAAAATATCAATCGCAGCAGCGCCCGGATTGATGGCCGCGCCAGAATTATATTTTACAAAACCGATGCTGGTGAATTTTGAGCCGACACAGCTACCCGCCTGCAAAATATACAAAGGAAGCGTTGAATTCGCGCTGTTGGTGATTTTGAGTGCGTACACAAAATCAGTCGCCCCAATCGCAGCAGCATTGCCAGCAAAGAAATTCAGCGCCGCTCCGGCAGGCGCCATTCCATTTTTCGGATCAAGGCCGGCGAAAATGCCAGTCGCCGGCACAGACCCTGTTCTGAAAATTTGCTGGACACCCGATCCGCCAACTCTTGACGGATCGGTAGGGGTGGGAAGCAGGGGGTAACTAAAATTAATTGTAAGTGGACTGGTAAAGCTTGCTTCGACGCGATAAATCAAACTAAATAATCCAGCGATTAACAAAATGCCCGCAGCCAGGCGAGCAAACACCTTGATCTTCATAATCAATCCTCTAATGACGCAGAGAAGTCATTTCCGGGTTGTTGGAAATATCGGCCTTGAATAAAAAACAGGGAGTAAACGAAGTGTTCATTGATGGGGGCATCAATGCCAGTCGTTTGGACTTCAGCAATAAACAAATGACAGTTTTACAGTGAGGCAATTGTCTATTGCAGAGCGATGTCAGTAAGGAATTTGCCGGATGAGAAACTTTAACCGCTCACGAACGCTAAATTGTCTTTAAACTAATTTAACAATGATAAAATACACAAACCTCTATCATATTTCAATCATAAAATTGCAACATTTGTAAAAAAAGGCTAACCCCTTCTCTATCAGGTGATTAAGTACAGGGGTTAGCATAAAATATCGGTCAGGTGATTCCCTTCTGACCGTTAATTATTTAAACTGCATCACAAATCAGGAGAAATTAAATATGTCAAAAACAGCACCTTATGGATCGTGGCAATCGCCTGTCACTTCAGACTTAATCGTAGCGAGTTCAATTCGCCTGAGCGAAATTCAACTTGACGGCGAAGACGTGTACTGGATCGAAGGGCGCGCCGCCGAAAAAGGGCGAAACGTAATTGTGCGCCGCACACCGGACGGGAAAATTACGGATGCGATTCCGGTAGGATTTAATGCTCGCACTCGTGTTCACGAATACGGCGGCGGCAGTTATAGTGTAAAAAATAAATCAATTATTTTTTCTAATTTTACTGATCAAAACTTAATTCTACAGAACCATTCGCGGGCAGGATTAATATCTGGTAACGCTGATTTCATTGAGCCTGAACGAGAGTACCGATTTGCTGATGTTATCTTCGATGCTGCGGGAAATAATGTTTATAGCATCTGCGAATTGCATCGTCCAAACCTGAATGAAGCCGAAAATTTTATCATCCGCCTTGATTTAGAAAATGGTTCAGAAACCAAGCTAACAACTGGTGCTGATTTCTATGCTTCACCAAGATTAAATTCTGATGGAACTAAACTCTGCTGGATGCAATGGAATCACCCAAACATGCCGTGGGACGGAACAGAATTATTTGCCTGTGAATTTGCGGCAGACGGTTCACTCGAAAGTATTCAACTTATCGCAGGCGGAGACAACGAAGCAATTTGTCAGCCTGAATGGTCTCCTGAAGACATTCTGCATTTCGTATCAGACCGCACCGGGTGGTGGAATTTGTATCGCTATGTTGATGGAAAGGTCGAAGCACTTTGCCCAATGGAAGCTGAATTTGGAGTTCCGCATTGGGTCTTCCGCCAATCACAATACGCCTTCATTGACGAGACGCATATCATTTGCGCCTACATCGAAAAAGGATTTTTCAAGCTGGGGATTTTCAACCCGGAAACTCAACGGCTTGAAAAAATCGCCACGACGTACACGATGATTTCCAGTGTTCGCGCTACGGCAGCCAAAGCGTATTTCATCGCCGCCTCAGCAACAGAATCCGCTGCTGTCATTGAATTCGATTTGGTGACACGAGAATTTTCCGTCCTCAGAAAATCAACTGATTTGGCGATTGATCCGGGTTACATCTCCGTTCCCCAACCCATCGAATTCCCAACCACCGACCACCAATCACCAACCAACGACCACCAACGACCAGTCACCGCTCACGCCTTTTACTATCCGCCAACTAACAAAGATTTTATTGCGCCCGAAGGTGAATTGCCGCCGCTCATCGTAGAAATTCATGGCGGCCCGACTTCGCAAACCTATCCAATTTTCAGTCTCGGTCATCAGTACTGGACGAGTCGCGGCTTTGCGGTGCTGGATGTGAATTACTGCGGCAGCACCGGCTACGGGCGCGAATATCGTGAACGCTTACGAAATAACTGGGGCATAGTTGATGTAGACGATTGCGTCAACGGCGCAAAATATTTAGTCGAACAAGGTCTCGCCGATCCCAAACGTTTGTGCATCACCGGCGGCAGCGCCGGCGGATACACGACGTTAGCCGCACTGACATTTCGAGATATATTTTCCGCCGGAGCCAGTCACTACGGCGTCAGCGATTTGCAAGCCCTTGACGAAGACACACATAAATTTGAATCGCGCTACACGTTCGGGCTTGTCCCGAAGGAGCTTTACAACGAACGTTCCCCGCTTCATCACACGGACAAATTGAACGCGCCCATAATTTTCTTTCAAGGCCTGGAAGATAAAATTGTTCTGCCCAATCAAGCCGAAATGATGGTCGAAGCGCTCCGCAAAAAAGGCTTGCCTGTCGCGTATGTCACCTTTGCCGAAGAAGGTCACGGCTTCCGCCAGGCCGCGAATATCAAACGTGCGCTGGATGGAGAATTGTATTTTTACTCGCGGGTGTTCGGGTTTGCTTTGGCGGATGAAGTTGAACCTGTGATGATTGAAAATTTAGAGTTATAATTTGTGAGGAGATATACCAATGGTTACAGCAATTAGAAATTTTCCAGGCACAGTAAAATTGAGTCAAACAGAACTCCCGCAAAATAAAGAATTGGTACGTCGTTTTAATCTCGAAGAATTCAACCAGATCGCACACGACTTGCCAGATGATCGGATTGAATTAATCAATGGAGAAATCGTCATGTCCCCGCCCCCGAACTTCGATCACATCGAAGAGTCAATGAGTATTGAAATGCTCTTAAATTTACATCTGGCTGAAATCCTAAAACTTGGTTGCAGAGTATTGGGAACAAGTGCCTGGTACGCCGTACCGACCGAGCTTAAAGAAAAATGGGTACAACAAGAAATTAAAGGCCCCGATCACGTCTGCCCTGATGCCTCGGTTTGCTTTGCAGATTATCTGCGCACAGATCGTCGTCCACCCGCATTGCTAATCGTCGAAGTAATATCTACCTCAAGCAAACGTGAAATTGATCGTGACCTGATTAGCAAGCCGGACATTTATGCTTCACTGGAAGTTCCCGCGTATTGGGTGATTGACCGCCGCGATGAAAGCGTGTGGGTGCATACGGCTCCGAAGGATGGAAAATATACCAGGCGGCTTCAATGCAAAGGACGCAAGAAATTACCCTCGCCCGGATTGGATTTTTTGACGATTACAGCCACACAGATTTTTGCTTATTGAGATAATAAGGCGCAGGAAAGATTTCTTGCCTTACTCCAATCATAAGTACCTAAGCAAAATTAATCTGGTATTTAGAGCCAACTCCGACCAAGACCTTTTGCAAGGCACGGAATAAGGTCTGACAAGATTCATAGGCCG
>JAYSTY010000413.1:0-5846 GCA_043719385.1 Blastocatellia bacterium
AACTTGCGAACATAAACATTACCAAAGCTGATTTTCACGGAGAATGGAATTACATAATAAAACCTTCAAATGAATAGTTTATTTCGTTACAAGTCCTTAATGGCAGTGAGTGCGTAATCTTCCCAAGCACTGGATCACCACCTAATGGTTAGCGCATTGAACCCACAACAACATCAAAGTCTAATTCGAAAACTCGTTGCCAACGCAAGGGCGATTATTTCTTATCAAGTCGGGCTGCCTGTTGGTTGTGTAAAGATGGACAAAATTCTTATCTGGCTTGCCCCGTTTGAAAAGCTTGGCTACACGATATTTAGTGACTATCTCAACGATACAAAGGGACTCCCGATTGGTACGGAGCGACTACAATGGAACCGAGAATCTCTCCGAAAATATGACGAACGACTTATTCAAATCAATCTGAAGTATCGAGAAAAAATCATTGATAATTGTTTTGAAATTATAGAAAAATATAAAAACACAGAGACTACTTAAGTTTGAGTCATTTCGAAATAGTAAAAATCGTAGTGGCAAAATTTTATACTTCTCTTATCCAGTATGAAGAAAACCAATACTGAACCCACAGACGATTTGCGCCCTGAGTACGATCTTTCTAAGTTGACAGGACGTGTACAAGGGAAATATGTCGAACGCTATAAATCAGGCACGAACCTCGTTCGATTAGAACCCGATGTCGCTCAGGCATTCACCGATCCAAAATCTGTCAATGATTTTCCGAACAGAACCCCAAAGGGGTGACCATATAATAGCCCAGGGTACAACCCTGGGAAGGATCAGAGATAGAACCGAAGCACTGAAAGGGCGGAATAAATTATCACGCCCTTTCAGGGCTTCGGTTTTCCAAAACAATCAACCCAGGGTTTTACCCTGGGCTATTGCATCTCGCTCCGTTGGAGCTTTATTCGGAATTTCATTTTCTAAAAAAAACATAACACTGACATAAAATATGCACGGACAAAACATTCTCGGAAACTCATTATCTTCGTTAGGTTCTTCAACCTTTCAATCCACCAATCCGGCGACGAGTGAAAAGCTGCCGACGCTTTTTCACGAAGCTACCGAAGCGGAAATCAGCACTGCTGTAAAATTAGCCGCGAAGGCGTTTGATCCATATCGCTCACTGACCAAAGATCAGCGCGCTGATTTTCTGGATCGCATCGCGGGAGAAATTCTTACGCTCGGCGATGAATTGCTCAACACGGCGAGTGCCGAATCCGGCTTGCCGCTTGTGCGCCTGACAGGTGAGCGTGGTCGCACGATGGGGCAGCTTAAATCGTTTGCGGCGTTGATTCGTGAAGGCTCGTGGGTTGAGGCTGCGATTGATCGTGCGCAGCCAGATCGCCTACCGCTGCCGAAAGTAGACCTGCGAAAAATGTTGATTCCCATCGGCCCCGCCGCCGTCTTTGGCGCCAGCAATTTTCCGCTCGCATTTTCAACTGCTGGCGGAGACACCGCGTCAGTCCTGGCTGCCGGATGTCCCGTCGTAGTCAAAGCCCATCCGGCACATCCGGCTACGGCTGAATTAGTCGCCACCGCGATCATCAAAGCAGCGCAGGCAACCGGAATGCCCGAAGGCGTTTTCTCGATGGTGCACGGCCTGAACTATGAAATCAGTTTAGCCTTAGTGAAGCATCCGCTGATCAAAGCGGTCGGTTTTACAGGATCATTCAAAGGCGGGAAAGCCTTATTTGATGCGGCTGCCAGTCGCCCGGAGCCAATTCCAGTATATGCTGAAATGGGTAGCATCAATCCGGTTTTCGTCCTGCCCGGAGCTTTGCGCGAGCGCGGCGAAGCGTTTGCTGAAGGCTTGAAAAATTCCGTCATTATGGGCGTCGGCCAATTTTGTACAAACCCAGGTTTAGTCGTTGGGATGGTGAGCGACGAAATGAATCGCACCGTCGAAAAGGTCAAATCGCTGATTGCCGAAACTGTTCCGGCGACGATGTTACACGCCGGAATTTTAGCCGCTTATGACGCAGGCATCGCAAAATTGACGCAATCTTTGGGCGTAGAATTAGTCCGCGCCGGAGCCGAAGCAGACGCCCAAAAAACGGAGGCGCGGCCAGCAGTGTTTACGACGGACGCCGCTTCATTTTTAGCGCAACCGCAAATGAGCGAAGAGGTTTTTGGGCCTTCAACGGTGATTGTAAATTGTGCTTCGCGGGAGGAACTGGAAAAAGTTGCGCGGGAAATACAGGGGCATCTGACCGCTACAATTCACGGCACAGAGGAAGATTTGCACGAATATAAATGGCTGGTTTCATTGCTCGAAAATAAAGTCGGACGCCTTCTTTTTAACGGCTTCCCAACCGGAGTTGAAGTTTGCCCGGCGATGACGCACGGCGGGCCTTATCCGGCAACGACAGACTCGCGCTCGACTTCGGTGGGAACTGGAGCGATCAAAAGATTTGTGCGACCAATTAGCTATCAGAGCTTTCCGAACAGCGCTCTGCCCGCCGAAATTCAGGATGGCAATCCGCTGAAAATCTGGCGGCTGATGGATGGCGAATTGATGAAAGATTAATGACTGTCTGGATTCAGCAACGTATTGGATATTTAGACCCTGCGTTATGAACCACACAAACGAATTAGATTTAGTATGGGCTTGTGGCAAGCCGGGGCATCAACATCCAACCTGGGACGGGGCTGAAAAATGCGTCGAACAGCTTGATCCGCAGGTTGACCAGTTACAAAAAGCCGTCACGAAACTGGCGCTTTCATGTATGCGGGCGCTGGATGCCCTGAAGCTGTTGCTGCCGCCCGATCACCAGAAAGTCAAAGAGACTTATCAGACGATTCATAATCAGCTTTGCACGCAATATGTGGCGGCTGGTGAGCCGTATGGACAGGGTGAGGAATCAATGTGGAAGTGGTTAAAAGAGCGAGCTGACGGATAAGAACGAAACCGTAAAGCCGCCAGAAAATTGGCTGCTAATTTTTTGAACTTAAGCGGAACGGATTGTAAATTAGCAACCTGTTCCGCTTTTGCATTTATCGGAGCGAGCCGCGTAAAAGGATTGGCCCCAGTGGAAAAGGCGAGCCGCCCTGAGACTCCAGTGAGACGATAACTCTTTCTATTCCGGGCGCAATCTTTGCCGGAATTTCAGCTCGTAAGTCAATTTTCCCCTGCTCAGCTTTGAAGACTTTTGCACTGATAAATTTTGCGTCACTGGTGAAATACCAAAGCTGGAAATCCTGGTTTCTGGAAATTTGCGGCAGGTTATTCAGATACACCAGACAAACTTTATTATTCGTGTCCCAAAATAGTTTGGCCTCGGCTGAGCCACCAGTGAAATTTTGTAAATGAATAACTCTGGTGGTTGGGGATGCCAGCACCTGATTCTCTTGCTCTCGCTGGCTCAGGCTCGTACTCATGCTATCAATCAAATTTCTTAAGTTAATCCGCTCCCAGGTCAGGTGATAGACCTGCCAAATCGCAAAAATAGCAAAGGCTGCGATCAGGAGGAAGGGCGCAATTTTTTTAGGTGGCCTTGCTAAATCTTCCTCAACGGGCGACTCAATAATTCGCTGCACTGGATACAGGACAGCCAGAGCCTGAGAATTTTGCTGCCCGACAACCGTCATTTGCTGAGCGGGAAATGACCAGCCAGCCAGCGCCAGTGCTTCTGAATCGTTTGCTGCCAACTCAGATTCATACGTAATCTGGTGTGTAGCTGAGGTAAAGGAGTACTCAGGGTTGAGCAGGGGAAGCGCAGGCTTTTGGGCGAAATCAGGAAGCGTCTTTATGGGTAACGCCCCTAACGTATAAACTTCACCCCACTCCCGGCTATTTTCTTCCAGCATAAATCGAACCATTGGAGGACTGGGTTAAGAGGTAGTAGTCGAGGTGTGAGTAGCTGAGTCAGTGCCACCCGCTACCGCAGGTGGTACTGACTCGTTGTACTTATTTCAGGGTGCGCAAAAATGCGACGATCATCCAGCGTTCTTCATCGGTGTAAAGTATTTTACTGGACGGATGGCGATCACGGGCATTGGAAACTTTATAGAATAATTCTCCGTCCGTATTGGCCTGCACCATCGTACTGGTCAAGTTAGTCGCTTGTTTGTATTGCTTACTGTTGTATCCACCATTGCCTTTGCCCTGCGCACCGTGACAAATGTCGCAACGATTGCTGTACAAAGCTTTTCCCTGTTTGACTATTTCAGGAGTAATTTTGAGCGGGTTTACTTTGTCCTTAAATTCAGCAGGAGCTTCCCATTGCTGCTTTATTTTTCCGTCCACGACTTCGACCGGAGGCGTCGGCGCAGGTGTTGGCGTTGGCGTTGGTTTAAACCCAAACGTGTCGTTGGGGTTTCCCGCCTGCCCAGTGACCTGAAGCGTTTTATTTACGCGGGTAATTTCCCCGGGTTTTGGGGGCGCGGTCTGTCCATTTGGCACAGCACCATTAGGCGTTGCCACGACGGTTCCGGTCGCTTCTGCCGGCAGCGCATTTGGGGCAGCCACTGTTCCTGCCGGAGCCGGAATTTGCTGGGGATCAGTTTGAGCTGTCTGCGGCGGCGTATTGGCCTGGGCCGGACCTGGCGTTGAGTTTTTATTGCAAGCAGTGAAAAAAGCCAGCGACATTAAGATTGCGCCGGCGACTAATTTGCCAGCCGGCACAGTGTGAGTGTGATGATTGTATTTCGCCATGATTAATTTATCTCTCCGATTGTGAGGTTTCGACGGGGGCAGGAAACGAATTGAAATGTTTTATCAACCGGTTGTGAGCCAGTCGTAAATTTTTGTTGCGGTTAAAATGCTAAGGTGGCAAGACCAGTCGCGGCAGCCACCCGATTGAAGGGCAGGGAAGCGTCAAGATTCAAGCCCAGAGTCAACGGCAACAGCTTCTGTGGATTATCTTCCAGCGCCGCCGCAATCGCCTGTGAGAGGGTTGTTTGCTCCGTTGTTTCGCCGATAATTAGGACTCGTTTCAGCGGCTGAACGGGATTGAGCCGATCACGATAAAACACCATCAGGCGGAATAATTCATCTTCGCGTTCAGTCGGTGAGCAAGTGACCTCCCGGATTAAGAGCGGTTCCTGTCCGCGCACGATTACGACGACGAAGCCCTGCTGATTTAAGCTCACCAGCACCTGATCTTCATTTGCTTCAACTTCGCTGCGGATCAACCACTGCGCCTCGCCCAGATGCTGCGGCACAATTGCTCCGGCATGCCATCCAAGCTGCGTAATGAGCCGTTCGTATTGGGCTATAACCTGTTCCTGCACGGCTGAAACCAGCCAGCGTGGTTGCGTTCCTTCATCATTGAGTTGCTGATGAGAAATTCGCATCTCCGACATTTTGGCATTGATGGAACGCCCGATTTTCCAATCCAGCATTTGCATCAGTTCTTCTCTGGTGTCCGGTTTATGCTCAAGCGTGACGACCACCGAATGCGCACTGCCTTCTGGTAAGGTGACTGACAGACTAAGTTTGCGGCCTAATCCGGCTTTGTCGGCAACCGTCCGCATTTGCTCAATGAACTCTGACTCTCTGGTGATGTTTGGTTCCGTCAAAGAAGCGCGTACCAAACCTTCCGGCAAAGTCTGAACCCCTGCTTTTTTCGGGATCAGATTGCCGCTGCGTTTTTGTAATTCGACGATGGCCAGATGCGTCGCAGAAATCCCCAGCGAAATGCGTGGCATTGTCGGAGCAGTAAGTAAATTCCAGAATGATGAAAGCATAATTTAGTAATCGGTATAGGCTCGATTATCTGACCCTGTGCCTAAATTTTCAGGACATTTGACATCTTCAATCCCAATCGGAGCACCAGGTTTGGTTGGCTCTTTTTCCATAATCGGAGACCAGTCTTCTGCCGATTTAGTCA
>JAYSTY010000414.1:0-2410 GCA_043719385.1 Blastocatellia bacterium
GATGCCAATGGTGGCTTGCTCAGTGTGACTGATTCACTCAATCGGCAGATTACTTTTACCAATGGATTGATTAGTTATAAAGGTGTAGGCGGCGTGACCCGCTCCATTGAAATTGGGTATAGCAATTTGGGCAGCTTGCTGCGTTACGATCAGACGATTCAAACGTATCAGCAACTGTGGCCGACATTGAATGATGCCAGCGGCTCAAACTACGATCCCAGTGGGTTAGTTTCGTATGTCAAATTGCCAGATGGACGGTACTATCACTTTTACTACAATAGTTACGGGGAACTCGCACGCGTCGAATTGCCGACAGGTGGAGCTTATGATTACGATTGGAGCGGCACGATTTACGAGACCTATCCGAATGGGACTACCACCAACAAAGAAATCCGGCGTTGGGTAACGGAGAAACGTATTTACCCGGATGGCGGAACAGCCAATAGTTATACAACTCGGATCGCTTTTTCCACAGGTGGAGGTAGCGGTAGCATGACGACCTACAACAACAGCGGCGCGCAGCTTAGCTTTGAAAACCACTATTTTTATGGAGGAAATTTCATTCCATCCTCCTCATCTGATGTCGCGCCTTATACGGAAGGCAAGGAATACGGCAGTTGGCTTCCCAATAAAACAACCAATCAAACGTGGGAGAACCGCGCCCATCTCAGTTGGTGGACGGCTGGCTCTGCCAGTGAACCTGCCAATGATCCGCGTGTCACCGAGTCCACGACAACACTGACCGAAAATAATCAAGTCTCCAAAGTCCACACCGATTACGACGACACGTACCCCTACAACAATCCCAAAGATGTCTGGGAATATGATTACGGGACAGGTGCGCCGGGAGCTTTACTGCGTCGTACTCACACGGAATACGCCTATGTCGTGAACGGTACGAATTATGCGACGGATACGAATATTCATTTGCGCAGTCTGCCAAGTTTGATTCAGGTCTTTGATGCCGGCAATGTGAAGAAATCTGAAATGACGGTCGAGTACGATGTTTATGCCGGAACCAATCACGCCGCGTTAGTGGATCGCTCCGGCATTATTGGTTTTGATGCCACGTACAACACCAGCAAAACGACGCGCGGCAATGTCACCGGAGTTACGCAATGGCTCGACAATCCGGCAGGTTCCGTCAGCGGATATTCGCAATACGACATCGCCGGAAACGTCGTCAAATCCATTGACCCGAAAGGTAATTCCGACACGGTAGGATACACCGATAATTTTAGTATTGCCGCGAATAATATTGGCACGTTCGCGTTTGCCACGAGTATGTCTACGCCGATTCCTGACACGGCGGGAACGTATGCTTCCAGCACTGCGCTGAGCGTTGCCACCAAATACGATTACGATTCCGGCAAAGCGGTTTCCTTCACCGATGCCAACAATCAAATCACGACGATGGATTACACGGGCGATAGTCTGGATCGTCCGAAACAGGTCAATAAACCTGATGGCGGGATCACGACGTTTGCTTACGGCGATGGAGTCGGTTTCGGGAATCTCTACGTCCGCACGCAGAACAAATTGAACGCGACGCAGTGGACGGATAGCTACGCCTACTTTGATGGTTTAGGTCGCACCAAACAGACGAAATCATTTGAGGGTGGCACGACGTGGAGTTACAAAGACACGAACTACGATGCGCTGGGTCGGGCGTATCAGGTGTCCAATCCTTACCGCACGACGCCGACCGACTGGACGACGACGACGTTCGACCAGTTAGGACGCGCCACGATGGTGACATCACCCGATGGAGCGCACGCAGACACCGCCTATTACGGCAATCAGATGACCGTCACCGATCAGGCGGGCAAGCAGCGCAAGAGCGAAACCGATGCGCACGGCAGACTCGTCAAAATCTGGGAAGCGCCGAATGATCCGACCAATTTTAATTACCTGACGAGTTATGCCTACGACACGCTGGATAATTTGACGACCGTCACGCAGGGCGCACAAACCCGGAGCTTTATTTACGATTCGCTCAAACGACTGAAACAGGCGACCAATCCTGAAAGCGGCACGATTCAATATACCTATGACAATAACAGTAATTTATTGACGAAGACCGATGCGAACAATGTCACGACCACGTATGCCTATGATGCGTTGAATCGCAATACGACAACCGATTATTCCAACACGGCGACCACGCCAGATATTACGCGCAATTACGATGGCGCGACATTGGGGAAAGGGAAATTCTGGGAATCTTATGCTGGTGGCAACTTCACGAATGGCGCCAATGTGGAGTACCAGAAAATCAATGCGTATGATGTTTTGGGACGCGCTCTTTCTCTCACGCAACGACAAAAGCTGAACGGCACATGGTCAGCGAGCCTGTATACGACCGCAAGGAATTACGATTTAGCCGGCAATGTTTTGTCGCAAACGAATC
>JAYSTY010000415.1:0-2410 GCA_043719385.1 Blastocatellia bacterium
GTATAAAGGTGAGTACATTACTCAGCCCTTTTTTTATTGCGTTAGTTTTCATATCGTCTCCTTCTCACTCAAAATTGCCTGCTTAAGGGGGAATCATCACGCGGCAGACTCTTAGATGCGCTTGGCTATCATGTAGTTGGTTGTGATGATATGCAAGGAATGAGTTTATGCAAGCCTTGCGGACAAGTTACTTTCTCAAATAATCATCAGTTCCTTGTAACCAGTCAAGCCTGATAGGGCTGAAAATATCAATGCCGTGCGTGTCTTCGAGCGCGATTGCCGAATGCGGCACATGCGGCGGAATTTGCACTAACTCGCCGGATTTGACGATGACCTCTGCGGCGCCAATTTGAAAGCGAAAACAACCGGAGACAACGTAGCTGAATTGCTCGCTTTCATGCTGATGCGTCGGCACTTCACATCCGGCTTTTAAGTGAAGAAAGGCCAGCGTAATATTTTCTCCGGTAAAAAAACGACGCGAGAAAAGGTCAGTGACTTGTTCTTCCGGTACTTCGTTAAGTTTGTAATGTTTCATCGTTATTTCCCGACGCTTTCACTTGTGAGCGCCAGCACATCGTGATACGCGTTGATTAATACGCGCTTTGGTCTTTTTGGCAGCTTGATGGAATATTCCTGACTTGTTGAGTTCCCGGAAATACTGATTTCGCCCACGCGCATAAATTTTCCGTCGTAATCAAGATAGAGAGGAACGGGCATTTTGAAATTCTCTGAAACGCCGCTCTGCGTTAGTTTGAATTTGAGTTCACACTCACCGTCTCCACCCGTCAGATTATATTCCAATTTATAGCTCGGCAATTCCGTGCCGTAAACATATTGCCGAAAGAACCAGTCCATCCGCTTGTTGCCGTCCAAATCCATGCGCGGCAGCATATGTTTTTCGAGGATTTCCTTGAAGCCTTCTGTCGAGGCATTGCGCTGATTATTTTCTTTGACGAAATCTTTCATCATCGCAATAAATTTCTGGTCGCCGGTCTGTCTGTCGTACATCATCCAGCGCAGCATGTGCAGGATATAGGAACCTTTGGGATAAACTATTTTCCGATAGGCGCTCTCATTTTTATAGGTATTCATCCGCCACCCCATCCAGATTGGGCCGGCATCGTTGGCACGTTTCCCGAATTCATTTTTCTCGGTAATCAGCTCGCGGTGCTTTTCCCAAAACTTTAAATATTTATCGAGCTTGGGTTCCGTGTATTGCAAATACAGTCCCGCCGAAAAATCGGCAAAGCCCTCTGACAACCATTGATCGTGATAAGAAGACCAGCCCACAATGTGACCCCACCATTGATGCGCGACTTCGTGCGGCGTTACTTCCTGAATAAAATCGTTGAGTTTGGAATTGATGCCACCCATCAGCATCCAGCGCTGCGTTGCATCGAAAAAAGAAATGATTGGCAGGTACACGAGCGTCGGCCACGACTGTCCAAAAAACGGTTGCGGTTGTTGCGTAATGGCGATCCGCCCATACGGCGCAGCGCCAAACCACGCGGTATAAATACGGACAGAATTCTGCGCCTCAATCATTCCTTTTTCCAGCAGGCGCGTCGGCGTCATGCCACCAATTGCTTCACCCGCATTGCGCAAATACGAGGGCAATTCCGAAGTCGCATATCCTTCAATCGTGTATTTGGTTGGTTCGTCAAGCAACTCTTTCTTTTTGAAGCTGCCGTAATTAAATCCGGCAATCGCCAGGGGGATTTCTGATGTCCACTGCGAAGCGGCGAAGTCCTCTTCTTTCCATTCCTTCACCAGTTTGCCGACTCCGACCAGCGTATATTTTTTGGGAATTTTGAACGTCAGGTCATACGTCGCACGATCACCAAAACCATTCACAGTCGGATACCAACTGGTACGCGCGCCAACCGCAAAGCTGCCACCTCCGGCATCCTGTAAAACTTTATCGCCCTGATATTCAATGAAGATTTTATAGGCTTTGCCTTTTACCAAAGCTTCAGGAATCACGGCATAAAATGATCCATCTTTTTTCTTGTCTTCCTGAATGAAATCAATTTCTTTTTCGCCGAACATCACCCGCGAGACTCGTAACGTTGGCAACAAGCCAAAATCTATCACGCGCTCGCCATTCACCAGAGCAGTAAAAGTCAGCTCCGCATTTGCTGTTAATTTTTCGCCTTTGATCGCCGTTTCAATTTTGTAATGTTGTGCATCAATCGTGCGTTTGTCTTCTTCAGAACTGGCCGTGCCATTTTTATATTCACCAATAAAATGCGCCGAGTACCAGACACCGCCATCTTTGCTGTCACGGTCGGGATTAATGAGCGCAATTTCTTCGGCATCATCAACGACACCTTTCCAGCGCACGTAATAGCGCAGATCGTTGTGTTTGCGCGCCTTCAGATAAGCCGTAAAAAATGTTCCCCGCTTTGGG
>JAYSTY010000416.1:0-5790 GCA_043719385.1 Blastocatellia bacterium
AAGCCGAAGAAGTTGGTTTATACAGACGAAGCGGTTTGGATTTTAGGGGTGATTTTTGTGATTGCCTTGACCGGATTTTTGATTGAGGGCTGGCGCATCGCGGCTACCCATGATCCGTGGGGAGCGTGGTCGCCATTTGGTTATTTAGTTGCGAAACTTTCTGCTCCGTTCATGAGTGAAAGCGCTTTGCGATTCGCGCATCAATCAATCTGGTGGTTCCACGCGGTTTTGGTTTTTGGTTTTTTTGCTTGGGCGCCTTATACAAAAATGGCGCACGTTGTGATGGCTCCGCTCAATATCTACACGTCATCACTCAAGCCAATTGGCGCAGTACTGAAATCCATTGATATTGATAAGGCGATGGAAACAGGGGAGAAGCTCGGCATTAATTCGCTGGCTGGGTTTACCTGGAAAGACCTGGCGGATTTTGATGCCTGTACCGAATGTGGGCGCTGCACCGATGTTTGTCCGGCGCATACTGTCGGGAAAGAGCTTTCCCCACGTGACATCATTCTTGATTTGCAGGGCTTGATGCATGCAAGAGGTAAGTTGAAGGGCGAAGAGGATCCGTTTGCCACTCCGATTATTGGCGCGGTTGGCGCAACTTCACCCGAAGCGTTATGGCAATGTACAACCTGTGCGGCCTGTGTCGAAGCCTGTCCCGTGTTCATCGAACAAATGCCGAAGATTGTTGATATGCGCCGTTTCCTCGTGATGGAAGAGGCTGACTTCCCGGACACGATGCAGGATGCCATTACTTCGATGGAAACACGTGGGCATCCATTCAAAGGGACGCAGGCGACGCGGGTTGACTGGACGGAAGGATTGAATGTGCGGACGATCAATGAGGCGCGTGACGCCGAAGTGATTATGTGGGTTGGTTGTGGTGGCGCATTGATTGAGCGGAATCAAAAAGTGACTCGCGCACTCGCGCAATTGCTGACCGAAGCCAAAGTCAATTATGCGATTTTAGGCCGAGAAGAGAAATGTACGGGAGACCCGGCACGACGCATCGGCAATGAATTTTTGTTCGAGATGCTGGCGAAAGAAAATACTGAAAAATTGAATGGTTACGGCGTCAAAAAAATTATTACTTCCTGTCCGCACTGCTTCAATACCTTTCGCAACGAGTACCCGCAATACGGTGGCAACTACGAAGTTTTCCATCACAGCGAATATCTGGCAAAGCTCGTAGCGGAAGGGAAATTAAAACCTGAAGCGCAATCAGACCAGAATATTACGTTTCACGATCCCTGTTATTTGGGCCGGCACAACGGCGTTTACGATGCGCCGCGTGAACTGGTGCAAATTTCTTCGCGCAAAGGATTGACCGAAGTTGCACAAAGCAAAAACAACAGCTTCTGTTGCGGTGGCGGCGGCGGTATGAGTTTTGTAGATGAGCCGAAAGATAAACGCGTCAATCAGGAACGCGCCCAACAATTGCTGGATACCGGAGCCGACATCGTAGCTGTGGGCTGTCCATTTTGTACGACGATGCTCGAAGACGGCATCAATGCGCGCAAAGGTGATCGGGATGTGAAGATTATGGATGTCGCTGAAATTTTATGGGAGGCCGTTAAATCTTAGATTATGCAACAACTGACTTTTATCAAACCAGGTCTTTTGGAGTGGCACGAGGCCGCCTCCCCACAATTGCAAAGCGCGATGGATGCGATTGTCCGTCCTTTGTCGGTTGCACGTTGTGATTTGGACTTGGCCGCGATTGCTGGTAAAGCTCCGTTACTTGGTCCCTATGCAATTGGACACGAATTCATTGGTGAAATTACTGCGCTCGGTGATGAGGTAAAGAATTTTTCAATCGGGCAGAAAGTAATTATCCCCTATCAAATTAGTTGTGGGGAATGTCGTAATTGTTTGCGCGGAGCAACAGGAAGCTGCACTGCTGTGCCGCCTTATGCGATGTATGGAATGCCTGCCACGAGAGGATTTTGGGGCGGGGCATTATCGGATTTTGTGCGTGTGCCATTCGCAAAAAATATGCTTGTGCCTGTGCCTGACGGCATAGCGCCAAAAACGATTGCCAGCATCAGCGATAACATTGTGGATGGTTGGCGCACTGTTGGGCCGTATCTCAATGATATTCCAGATGCAGAAGTGCTTATCGTCGGTGGTGGTGCCTTGAGTGTAGGGCTGTATGCCGCTGCGATTGCCGTCGCCCTCGGAGCAAAAAAAGTTGATTACGTTGATACTGCGCAACAGCGTTTGGATTTAGCAAGAACGATTGGTGCGAATCCAATCCAGGGGCCTCTTCCAAAACAATTAGGCGCATATCAAATTACAGTTGATGCCAGTGCTGATGTGGATGGATTATCGTGTGCAATTTGTTCGACGGAACCCGAAGGCATTTGCACCAGCGTAGGCATTTATTTTTCTGATCAGACTCCTGTTCCATTGAATCGAATGTTTTTTATCAGGGCATTACCTTCAAAACCGGAAGAGCAAATTCACGCGCTGGGATTCCGCACGTTTTGCAATTAATTGAGAGCGGAAAACTTGATCCTGCGAAACTTACAACGAAGCTGGCGGATTGGGCTGATGCCGCCGAAGCGTTCAAAGATTCGTCGTCAAAAGTTGTAATTGTCAGATAGCTGAAATGGATAATTACAAAATGTTTATTTGATCGAAAGAAAACAAGGCGCGAATAGAGCTTGCGCCGATTTAATTGAGAAAGGTTAGTTATATGGATTTAAAATCAACTCCCCAGGAACAAGCGTTTCGTGAGGAATTACGTGCCTGGTTAAAGGCGAATGTGCCGCCGCCATTTACGGGTGAGACAACCAGTGACGAAGGGCGAAAGGCCGAATTTCAATACCTCCGCGACTGGCAGAAAAAAGTATATGAAGGCGGATGGGCGGGAATTTCGTGGCCGAAAGAATACGGCGGACGTGGCGCGGGCGTGATCGAACAGGCGATCTTCCAGGAAGAATTTGCCCTGAGCGGTGCACCGCAGCTCATCAATACGCTCGGACTGGCGATCATTGGGCCGACAATTATTACTGCCGGGACTGATGCGCAAAAGGAACGTTTCGTTGAGAAAATTCTCTCGGCGGAAGAAATCTGGTGTCAGGGATTTTCTGAACCGAATTCCGGCAGCGACGTTGCTTCGCTCGGCACAAAAGCCGTGCGCGACGGAGATGATTTTGTGCTCAATGGCCAAAAGATTTGGACGACGCTTGCGCACGTTGCAGAGTGGTGTTTACTGCTGGTTCGCACCGATCCCGATGTGCCAAAACATAAAGGGATCACGGCGTTACTCGTAGACATGAAAACTCCCGGCATCACCGTTCGACCGTTGCGGCAAATTACGGGTGAGGCAGAATTCAACGAAGTGTTTTTCGCCAACGTTCGCGTCCCGGTCGCCAATGTGCTGGGCGAAATTAACAGCGGCTGGCGCACGGCGCTCACAACTTTGATGAATGAACGGGCGAATCTGGGCGGCGGCATGTACATTCGCTTCAAAGAGCAGCTAGGGAAATTAATTGATCGGGCGCGTGAAACGCACGTGAATGGCAAAATTGCTGCGCAGGACCCGCTGACGCGACAAAAACTCGCGCAATCGTATGTCGAGCTTGAAGTTTTCAAACACAACGCCAATCGTGCTTTGTCAAAAATGAGCAAGTCGAATATTCCTGGCCCGGAAGGTTCAATTCTCAAGATTTACTGGAGCGAGATGAATCAGCGCCTGCAACAAACCGCGATGGAAACATTAGGCCCTGTTGCGCAATTAAAAGGCTTTGATGATGGCGATTGGGTGTACAGCTATTTGCGTTGCCGCGCCAACACCATCGAAGCCGGAACCAGCGAGATTCTGCGCAATATCGTCGCCGAACGCGTACTTGGTTTACCCAAGAGTTATTAAAAAAAGTCTATTGAGTCTTTAGAGTCTATTGAGTCTTTAGAGTTTTTAGAGTCATTCCGCTGAATAGACTCAACAGACTCAACAGACTCAACAGACTGTTAAGGACTAATAAAGAATATGGATTTCGATCTCTCAAAACCTCAACAACTTTTACAAAAATCTGCCCGCGAATTTTTCTCACGCGAATGCCCGCACGAGAAAGTTCGTAGCCTGATGGAAACTGAAACTGCATTCGATGAAAAGCTCTGGCAGGGAATCGCCGACCAGGGTTGGACGGGAATTATTATTCCAGAAGAATTCGGCGGCCTGGGCCTGGGCGTAGTCGAATTATCTGTCGTGACCGAAGAAATGGGACGCGCAGTTTTGCCCAGCCCGTTCATCTCAACTGTCTGGGCGTCAGCGGTAATTAATCAGGCAGGCAGCGCGGGACAAAAGGCAAATTACCTGGAAAAAATTGCCACCGGCGATTTGAAGGCGACAGTTGCCCAGCTTGAATCAACTGCCGACTGGCACGTTGACGCGGTGCAGCTCAAAGCCGAAAAAGATGGCGACAATTATCGTCTCAATGGACGCAAGGAATTCGTCACTGATGCAGGTGTAGTTGATTTAATTATCTGCTCTGCCAGATGCGGCGAAGACCTGATTTTATTGCCTGTTGCGAGCAAAGCAGCAGGCGTAACAATCACAGCGACACCAGGCATTGATGCCACGCGTAAGCTTTATTCAGTTGATTTTGCCAATGTCATCGTGCCGCAATCCGACGCGCTGGAAACCGGTTATCGCGCCAAAGAAGCAATGGAGCAGGCCATCGCAATTGCCAATGTGGCGCTCTGTGCCGAGATGGTCGGCGGCATGCAATGGGTGCTTGATGAATCGGTCGAGTACGTCAAAACGCGCCAGCAATTTGGCAAGCCCGTAGGTATTTACCAGGCCGTGCAGCACAAATGCGCCGATATGGTGGTGATGAGTGAAAGCTCACGCTCAGCCGTTTATTTCGCCGCCTGGGCACTGACCGAAAATGACGCGACAGCAAAGCTGGCAGTCTCGGCGGCTAAAGTTTATTGCTCCGATGCCGGACGCGTAGTTGGTAATAACGGGATTCAGGTGCATGGCGGGATTGGCTTCACGTGGGAACATAATCTGCATCTTTATTACAAACGCTTCAAAGCGTCAGAGATTATGTTTGGTGATCCCAGTTATCACCGCGAAGAAATTGCCAAACAGATCGTTGACGAAAACGAGCAGTGAGATGTGCGGAGCGCCAGCAGGGTGCTGGCGCTCCATGCACTACGAACTCTTTTACAGGACATCAGGCAGGGACTGGCACGTGGGGAAAAATCGTTTAGAAGCATTTAGCGATGGCGTCATTGCTATTATTATCACGATTATGGTGCTGGAATTAAAAGTCCCGCACGCTGATGACCTGACCGCCTTGCGACCGTTATTCCCTGTGTTTCTCAGCTATGTTCTCAGTTTCGTTTACATTGGTATTTACTGGAATAACCATCATCACCTGCTGCATACGGTAAAGCAGGTAAACGGCAAAATTCTCTGGGCAAATTTACATTTATTATTCTGGCTTTCGCTGATTCCGTTTGTGACGGGATGGATGGGAGAAAATCGTTTCACCCAACTGCCAGTTGCGCTCTATGGTTTTGTGTTACTGATGGCGGCCATTGCTTATACTATTTTGTCACACCTGTTAATCGCGCATCATGGCCGAGATTCCGTCCTGGCTACTGCGGTTGGCCATGACATTAAGGGGAAGGTCTCATTGGTTATTTACATCGCAGGGATGATCGTTGCGTTTCTGAGCGCGAAGCTGGCCTTTGGACTCTATATTCTGGTCGCGCTCATCTGGCTAATCCCTGATCGGCGGATTGAAAAGGTAATTGAAGACTTATAGGCAG
>JAYSTY010000417.1:0-14048 GCA_043719385.1 Blastocatellia bacterium
GCTCTTTGCCAATTCGACCTTGCCCGCATCTTTGGTCGCCACTTCAACTTTGCTTTCCGCAGCGGTTAACTTACCGACGATCTTCTGACCGCTTTTTGAAAAGACGTTGAGGTCCTGGATGGAATCAACATCCTGAACGGCATCCCAGTTGACGGTGATGACTCCGGCATATTCAGTTTTGATGACGATAGTTTTTTCGTCTGATTTGACGATTGATCCGGTGAGGCGATCTCCATTTTTTAATTTAATTGTGTCGGCAAAAACGGGGGCCAACAAAATCACTAAACTAATCACACTACTGATCCATACTTTACGCATTCGGGTTTATCCTCCTTCAAATATCCTTGTAGCTCAGGAATGCCGGGTCACATTTGGCAGTACATCGTTAGCACTTCTGTTCCTGAACAACATGGTGGTTGCTTCTTCGTTTGTTCCTGTGCAATTGCGGTGATAAAACGTTGCATGGTAGTTTAGGACTTAAGACATTTCTATCCGTAAAATTACGCAAATTTGCCAGTAAAAATACTGATTTTTGCGTCACCTGTTAAAAAGGAGCTTGCTTTACTATGAGTCAACCTGCAATCGCCGCTACGATTGGACGCGGTGCGCCTGAACTGGATTTAACGCCGGATGAATTACGCGACATTGTGCAGCAGGGTTTGCTGAGCATCGCTCCCGGCGCACGCGTCCTCGCCATTCTCCCGGACAAAACGCGTGACGATAATACGGATGTGCTCTTCCCTGCTGCGGCGCAATTCCTGGCGTCCAGACAAGTCGCCGCCTTCGATGCGTTAATTGCACAAGGTACACACGTCCCGATGACCGCAGCGGAAAAGCTTGCCAAAGTCGGGATGCTGAGCGGGCTGACAAATGTCGGCGCGATTTACGATCACCAGTGGGATGTGCCGGATGAATTAGTAAATATCGGTGAACTCAGCGCTGAGCAGGTACAAAAAATCACGGGTGGCTTGCTGCACAAGGCAGTGCCGATCACGCTGAATAAATTGATTACTAACTATGATACGATTTTAGTTTTCGGCGCGACTGTGCCGCATGAAGTCGCAGGATTTGCCGGCGGTGGTAAATATTTTTTCCCCGGCATCGCAGGCCCCGAACTCACGCACAACACGCACTGGCTCGGCGCATTGGTAACAATCGAAAAAACAATTGGTGTGATCGAAACTCCAACTCGGCACATGATCGAAGCCGCCGTTGACCTGGTTCCTGCACAAATTATTTCGCTCAACTCGGTCATCACACGCGGAGATGATGAACGCCTGAGAACCCATGCTTTGTTTGTCGGAAACATCAAACAAGTGTTTCGCCAGGCCGCCGAGGTGAGCCGCCAAATTCACATCAAATTCACGCACCGCCAATACAAGCGCGTCGTAGCCCTGCTTGACGAGCATTACGATGAAATGTGGGTCGGCGGCAAAGCGAGTTACCGAATCGGTGCCATTATCGAACCCGGCGGCGAGTTAATTATTTATGCGCCACACTTGAAACACGTTTCCGAAACACACGGTCACGCGATTGAAAAATACGGCTATCATCCGCTCGAAAAAGTCATTGAATTAGTGGAGCAACACGAAGAGTTACGCAATAACCTGGCCGTCGCCGCGCACCTTGCCCACGTGTCTTATGGTAGTCGCAAAGATGAAGCTGGAAACATTTTGCCGCGTTTCAAAATTACGCTGGCAACCGCGTTGGATGAGACAACTTGTCAGCGCATCAATCTTGGCTATTTGGATCACCGTACATTCAAGCGTGAAGATTATGAAGACAATCCTGATACGTTAATTGTGGAACGGGCGGGACGAGATTTATATTTGGTGGAATAAAATTGTTACTGTAGTTCCGTCAGTTTTCGCAAAATATCTTTCCACTTAAGCGCCGATTTATAAAGCAGCACATTTGACGGAGTCGTTGTCAACGCGTCGCGGCTGCATCGCATCTCTTCTGAAACCGGCAGCAAAAAATCAGAAAACTTATCGCGTGCCAATTCCTGCAATTTGTCATTCAAATAACGCGGCGTCCAATAGCCCAGCAACTCCAAATAAATTCGTTTGCCGCTGGTGTGAATGAACACGGCATCCGGCGCAAATGCCGTCGCGCCTAAATCAAGAATTTCCTGCGTTAATTGCAAATCCCATTCGCTGTCATCCCAATCGTTAACCAGCTTTTCGAGTTGCGGATTTTCGGTTACCAGGTCTTCGGCAAAATAATGTGAGTGTAATTTTGTTTGCCTGCTGTCCAGTTCAAAAAATGCAGGTGCGTTATTTCTCCCCGTTATTTCCGCACGCATGCGCCAGCCATGCTGCAACAATAATGCTGGCAAAAACACTGCCATCTGAATCCCGTATTTTTGCGAACGATGAAACAACGAGACGGGGCCGCTGAGCGTGATTTCATAACCTGTTGACGGGCTGCCAGTAATCGCATGAATCAATCTGAATCGTTTGATTTCCGCAAATAACTGACGCGCCCAAATCGGTTCCTGCGGGTCAACCCACAAGGTCATTGCGGTGCAGCGATACAGCAACGCCTGGGCTTGCGAGAGGTTGTAAAGATCAAGCAATTCGCAGGCAGCCAGCGACTCAAAAACACTCATTTTTTGTTGCGCAGGCAAATCTGCGTACAGTCCTTCAATTACATTTTCGGCTGAGCATTCCAGTTCTTCAGCGACTGTTGCAATCGCTTCATAACGCAGCGCCTCATTCATTGGATGACGTTCCGCCGCCTTAAAAAATAAGGCCTGGCGAATTTCTGCGGGTTCCTTTGTCGCGCTTACGGCAAATTTGCAGCGATCCGTCAGCAGCTTAATCATCCCGCGCAAAATTCGATAATCAGTTCCGACGCCAACATATTCATTGAGCGCTTTATCCAATGCCGCACGTTTGCAATTTTCATGCTGCGTGACGATCCAGAGCAAATCTTCGGCGGTTTGCAACAAGCCCGCATCATCCGCATCAACGTAGCGCGGATTGATTTTATTACCACGCTGATAACTTATGGCTAAATCAGATGTCAACATAATTTTCGAGCAGAAGCTTTTTTTAGTTGATGTTTTGTTTCACTTCTAATTTTAGTTCCATTCCCAGGATATCGGCGATGCGGCTTAATGTAGCGAAGGTCGGATTGCCTTTGCCACTTTCAATTTCCTTGATTGTTCGCAAACCAACGCCTGACAATTCAGCCACTTGCTCTTGCGTAACGGCGAGTACATGACGCCGCTGTCTAAGCACGATAATAATTTCTTCCCGTAGCATTGCAGTATTTTGAAATAGTAATGTTAACGTAGAAAGTGCGGACTAATGCACTTTCTGCATAAAAGTAAGTATGCACTCTTAATTGCAGCAAGAAAAGTGCATTAGATCGCACTTTAGCTACAATAATCTTGTAGTTTCTTATGGTTGTCAAAAATGGTTTCTACGCTTCCAACTAATCATCTCCAAGCATCGGCTCTTCAACTTCTTCGCTTTGATTCGTGCGAAATTGGTTGGCATCGCTCCGGCGTTCGCTGATGCGTTCTTCGGTGGTTCCGGTGGTGATGACTTCGTACAAAATCGCTTCCTTGTCGCCTTGTTTGCGCAGGATTCGTCCAAGCCTTTGAATGTGTTCGCGTGAGGAGCCGGAACCTGATAACACAATCGCTACGCAGGCGTCGGGAATGTTCACGCCTTCATTCAAAACCTTCGATGTAGCCAGCGCCAGAACTTTTCCCTGATTAAACGCTTCGAGCCAGAGTTTCCGTTCTTTGATCGGTGTTTCGTGCGTGATTGACGGGATCAAAAATTGCTCAGAGATGCGATAGACCATTTCATTTTCCGCCGTGAAAATGATTACGCGATCACGGCGATGGCGTTGCAACAGCTTGGCCAGCACATCAATTTTCGCCTCAGTGCCGAGCGCGATTTTCTTCGCCTCACGATACGCCTGCATCGCGCGGCGCCCGTCTTCAGAGCGTGCGCTGGCAATCACAAACATTTGCCAGCCGTGCAAGCCGCCAAAACTGATGCCTTGTGAACGAACGAAATTGCGATAGATCGCATATTCGCTTTGGTATCGTTCGCGTTCATCGGGCGAAAGCTCGACGGGAATGCGCACGACGCTGTAATCTGCCAAATATTCGCCCGCCAAATGCTGCGCCTCTTTGCGATAAACAATCGGCCCGATCAACGGCGTCAACAAATCTTCGCCGCCGTCCGAACGCTCCGGCGTAGCGGTCAGGCCAAGTCGAAACGGTGCAATCGCCAATTCTGCGGCGTAGCGATAGACGCTGCCTGGCAGGTGGTGGCATTCGTCAAAAACGATCAGCCCGAATTGATTGCCGAGCCGTTCCATAAAGCGAAACGCCGAGGCGTAAGTCGTAATCGTAATCGCGCCGATTTCAAAATAACCGCCTCCAATCAAACCAATTTCCGCCAGAAAGCTGGCTAAAAAAATGTCGTACCACTGATTCATCAAATCCAGTGTCGGCACAATCACCAGCGTCGTCCGTCCGGTCAATTCAATCGCCATTTGCGCGACAAAACTCTTGCCTGCGCCTGTCGGCAAAATGACGACGCCGCGTTTGCCGCTCTGTTGCCAAGCCTCAATTGATTCCGTTTGATAAGGGCGCGGCTCTACTTTGAGGTCAGTGCGGAATTGAAATTCCAGATATTTTCTAGCCTGATCCTGATGCGGGGTTTTTTGGCGGACAAGCTCCGTCAGAATTTGGCGATACTCAATGGCCGGAGCGCGCCAGCGTCGCACGCGCTCATCCCATTGAAATGCCGATGGCACGGGGCTGTCCTGCGTTGCGCCTTCCAGCACTAATGTCCCCGCCTCAAATTGAAGAATGAATTCCATAAAATTTGTGACCATTACACTGTAAATTAAACTTTTCAGTGTCCAACAAACTTTAGTTTGTTGACTCTCCTGGTCACTGTGTCTCTGTTGCCAAGCCTCAACAAACTGAAGTTTGTTGGACATTTGCTCCAATCGAAAATCTATTTTGCGCTGTACTACCCACCCGCTACCGCAGGTGGTACTGACTTCATCAATCTATCCTGTCCTGACTGGTCATGGCAATGAATGCAAGGTTGTTTCGTTGGGCATAACTGAGTATTATCAACCGCCACAGAAAAAAATATGACTGCCAAAATACAATCAACCATTAGCCCCATTGACGGCCTGATTTACGCCGAACGTGAACTTGCCACCAACGAACAAATCGCAGCCGCGCTTGCCAAATCTGTTGCGGCACAACGTAAATGGCAGCTTGTGCCAGTCGCTGAGCGCGTGAATATTTGCCGCCAAATGCTGGTCTGGCTGGTCAAACGCGCAGACCAGCTTGGCGAAGAATTGACGTGGCAAATCGGCAGGCCAATTGCTTATAGCCCGTTTGAAATTCGCCGGGGTTTTGCCGAGCGCGTTAATTATCTATGCGACATCGCCGAGCAGGCGTTGAGCGACATTACCATCAAGCCGAAAGAAAATTTTCAGCGTTTCATTCGTCGTGAACCGCTCGGCACGGTTTTAGTTCTCGCGCCCTGGAACTATCCGTGGCTCGCTTCGGTGAATGCGATTGTGCCGGCGATTCTGGCGGGCAATTCCGTCATTCTGAAAATCGCGCCGCAAACCCCACTCGTCGCTGAACGTTATGCCGAAGCCTTTGCCGCTACGGGTTTGCCGGATGGAGTTTTTCAATTCCTGCACATTGATCACGAACAGGTTGCCGAAGTTATCAGGGACGCACGCATCGGCTTTGTCGCGTTCACAGGCTCTGTTGCCGGAGGTCACGCGGTACAACGTGCGGCGAGCGAACGCTTCATCGCTATGGGACTTGAATTGGGCGGAAAAGACCCGGCGTATGTGCGACCAGACGCGCAGCTTGCAGCCACGATTGAAAATTTAGTAGACGGGGCGATGTTCAATTCGGGGCAATCGTGTTGCGCGATTGAGCGGATTTATGTGCATCAGAATATTTACGAAAAATTTGTCGAAGGCTTTGTTGAATTGACGAAATTGTATCGGCTCGGCAATCCGCTTGATCCGAATATTACGCTGGGGCCAATGGTGCGCACAGAAGCGGCGGACAAGGTGCGTGAACACATTCAGGACGCGTTGCATCGTGGCGCAAAGGCGTTGATCGCCCCGACGCTGTTTCCCAAAAATCAAAAAGGTACGCCGTATCTTGCGCCCCAGGTTTTGATCAATGTAGATCACAACATGCTCGTGATGTCCGAAGAATCTTTTGGCCCGGTCGTGGGCATCATGTCAGTGCGGGATGACGAAGAAGCGATCAAATTAATGAATGATAGCAGGTATGGATTGACGGCTTCAATTTGGACGAGTGATGTTGAGGCAGCTTTACGCGTCGGTGAGCAAATCGAAAGCGGGACTTTTTATCTGAATCGTTGTGATTATCTTGATCCGGCGCTGGCGTGGGTCGGAGTGAAAGACTCAGGGCGCGGTTGCACACTGTCGCAATTGGGTTTCGAGGCGTTCACACGACCGAAATCATTTCATTTACGAATTACATTATGAAAATTGGCCTGCTGCTTTGCGATCACGTCGCCGCACGCTTCCAGCCTATTGCGGGTGATTACCCGGAAATGTTTTCAGCCTGGCTGGCGCGTTGTACGCCTCAGCTTCGCCTGGAATTTTTTGATGTTTGTAACGGGAAGTTCCCAGCTTCACTTGATGATTGTGATGCGTATATGACTACGGGGTCAAAGCATTCAGTTTATGAAGATATAGAATGGATTCACACGCTCAAAATTTTTGTGCGGCAACTTCACAAAGTAAAAAAGCCATTTATCGGGATTTGTTTTGGACATCAGATGCTGGCTGAAGCGCTGGGCGGCAAAGTTGCCAAAGCATCTCAGGGCTGGGGCGTTGGTGTGCACAGAACTGAAATTGTGCAACCTGAATTATGGAGGCAACCGCAAAAACCAGCTTGTCATTTACATTACATGCATCAGGATCAGGTGCAACAGTTGCCGGACAATGCTGTCATCATTGGGCACAGTGAGCATTGCCCGATAGCGATGTTGCGCGTTGATAAATTCATGCTGGGCATTCAGGCACATCCTGAATTTACGAATGCTTACAGCGAAGCTTTATTGTTGGATCGAGTCGAAAGAATTGGTGCTGAGCGGGTTGCGACAGCCAGAAAAAGTCTGACGCAAAAAACTGATGAAGACCTGATCGCCAAATGGATCACTGAGTTTATAGAACAAAATCGACCAGCAGGCAGGAGTTATTGATTCCCGCCTGCTCTGTGTAATTTGTCAATTGCTTTTGTTGTTGGGTGAGGCGCGAATGCGGAATCCGGCGAAAACCTTTGTGCTCAACTCTGTCCTTTCTCAAAAGTCAATTGCGTGATTTCGCCGCCCACGCCTGCCACTGTCCCTGCCCTTTAGATGAAAACGACTATCTGCTCTCCGTCGGGAAACCAACTCGGACAAAAGCCACCGCCAGCAGCCAAATATTAATTGCTCCGCCGACATTGAACGCCTGGCAGGTAATTTTTTCCCATCGGGAGAAAAAGACGGAAGGGTATTGCTGAAACGTCTATTTTGCGTGAGCGATACAGCTTCGCCCGTTGCTGCAAATGAAGCAGGCGAAATCGAAACTGACTGGATGGCGTAGAATCTAAAGATTTAATAACCGTTCAGCAAAACGACATCATTTGTTTCAGAATTTTTCGAAAAGGCAAAACGGCTTCCGTCAGGCGACCAGGCGAAAGATGTAACTCTGCCGACGGCGAGATTATCTATCGTTTCAAATTTTCCGTTGGTGGCCGACAAAAGCAGAATCCCGACGTTTTCGCCATTGTTAAAAATCATGGTGAGAAGATTGGTGTTTGGTCGCCAAACGGTTTTTCGCTCTAAAATCGGCACGGGAAATTCCAGTTTATTTAGCAATCTATGCGTTTCGCTGTTGATGAAACCTAATTTCCAATGGGAATTTTTGCCGACGTAATCTACAAAATGATAGACAATTTCCTGACCGTCAGGCGAGATAGCCGGATGCGAAGCGTGATAGCCCGTCAGTTGTATAGACGGCTGCTTTCCTGCCAACGCCACGCGCCAAAGCGTCGGCATCACCGAAGCTCGCTGGAAAACTATTGTCTTTCCGTCGGGCGAAAAACTTGGTAAAAAATCGTGTATGCCGTCGGTCAATTGACGGATGTTCTGCCCGTCGGAATTGGCAGCGAAAAGCGATATTCTGCCTTTTTGCAAAGCTGAAAAAACGAGCGTGTTATCAAGCGGGGAAATCGCAAACGAAAAAGTCAGATGGGAGTTTGTCGTTACCTGTCGCGGCGCGGTGCCGTCGGGATTTATTTGCCAGATTTCGTTTTTTCCGCTGCTCCAGGAATTGTAATAAATCCTTCCGTCATGCGACCATTCCACATTATCAATCACTCCCGCTTCGCCGAAAAGATGTTTGGCTTGCGGCGTCTTTGTATTTTTGGCAAAGTCGGCATCGTGCAAACTTGAAGAGACATTTTTTTGCACGGTAAAAAGAGTTCCGCCTGCGCTGCTCAACCAATGATAGTCGTTAAAATCATTGGTTAATTGGCGGACTGCACCGGTTTTTCGGGTAATTTCCCAGATATACGAAATGGGCGAATTCGGCTCGGAATCAATCACCGCCAAACTATTAGCGTCTTTCCACACGACATTCTCAATGGTATTCCAACGCTTTTCTGACAGATGTTTTTCGCTTCCGTCCTGCGGATTAACCAATAAAACTCTATAAAATATACCATTTTCGTCTGTTTCCTGCACGGCACAGGCAATCGTTTCGCCGTCCGGCGACCACGCTACGGGATTGGCCTGAAAAATTTGAAACATCCGGTCATCGCCTTTGGTCTTGAGCAAAGTCTTTTGATTTGTACCGTCAGCATCCGCCGTTTTCAAATAGGTTTCTTTCAGCGAAGCCCTTACTGCGGTGAACGCAAATCTTTTTCCGTCCGGCGAAAAACTGACCGAAACATCGGAGTCAATCTCGGGAATCTTTTCGGGCGCACCGCCGGAGATCGGAACGCGCGACAAGGTTTGGACGGCTTCGTTTTGGGAAAAGACCGAGTAATAAATATAACGGTTGTCAGGCGAAACCGTTAGGCCGACAAATGCCACATTTTGCGGTGGCAAAATTTGCGTTTGACTGCTCGTGGTAATTTGCCGTCGCCATAAACTTTCGCCAATACCTTCTTTTTGCGCAAAAACGAGAGAACTTCCGTCGGGTGAAATCGTCGCGTTGGTAACTTTTCCGTTCGTTGTCAACCGGGTAAGTTTCGCTTGTTTCGCCGGGTTTCCTGCCTGCTTGCCAAACCAGATAAAACCCAGGCCAAAGATACTAAGCAATAAAACAACTCCGACAGCAAGCGGCCAATAAGATTTATGTGGCGGCAAAACAGCATCAAGTTTTTCGTTTGCAATAGCAGGCAATGCAGCGTGACTAGATTCCTTGACCTCAGCGATAAAACGATAACCGCGGCGGGGAACGGTTTCGATAAAACGCGGATGCTTCGTGTCGTCTCCCAACAACTTTCGCAGTAGCCCAATCGTAAAAGTGAGGTTGCCTTCCTCGACAAAACTGCCCGCCCAAACCAATTTCATCAGCTCATCCTTTTCGACGAGATGACCATGTTTTTCGACCAGCACGAAGAGCAGTTGTAAGGCTTTGGGCGTGATTGGCAGCGGCTTGCCAGCGCGCAATAAAACTTTTTCCTGTGTGTCCAGCAGAAATTCGCCGAACGCAAAGTTGTGAGTTTCCAGGGACATACGCTCTCTAATAATTTTCTAAGAATTACCTCGTCAAAAGCCAGGGACTTTTTTGGCGAAGAAACTTACTGTTCTGCTATAGGTGAATTTTAGCATGGATCAGGATTAGCCGAAACGGCTGCTCGCATTCGTAAATTTGAAGGCAAGAAGATTGGTTGCATTGAGAATGGTGGAGAAGCAGTTGGTCGCCAGGCCAATTCCACGCAAGCACAAGAACGAAGCAGGTGTGCTTCCATCGCCGCTTCATTACGACCAGACCCGGTCAGCAAAGGAGTAATTATGACGAATTACACAGACAAGCAGCGCAACATCCTCGCCCAGGAGCTAGGGCTGAGTGTGAAGGAAGTGGCCGCATTTACAGCCCCCGGCGAAACCCTGAACTATGACGAATGGCTCAGCCGTAACGTGGAAGAGTATGAGATCAGCGCCGAGGAGTTGGAAGAAGTGATCACGCCGGGTGTCCGGCTTGGCAACCATAACGAGACGCTGGTCGGCGCTTGAACCGGAAACCATGAAAAGTTTGTAGTCCCGCCTTCAGGCGGAAGGTCTCGGCGGCGACGCCATTCCGCCTGAAGGCGTACTACGAACTTTTCAGGAGCGGTACGGGGAGCGGTAGCGACCTGGCGCTTCCGCTCCCCGTACCGCATCGCACACCACTGAAGGGACTGTTATGACGGACAAGACTACACTGAGCGTCGAATCGGCACAGGAGACAGAGGTGTTGTTGGTCAACATGCCGTTCAGCAATCTGTTTACCCCTGCGCTTGGACTCAGCCTGCTCAAAGCATCGCTGGCGCCATTTAACATCTCGACGAAGGTGCAATACTTCACGCTCCAGTTTGCCGAACATATTGGTGCCTCTCTTCACTTGATTCTGGGGGTGGGACTGCCCTACCCCGGCTTTTCTTTTGATTTTTGTGAGAACCTGATCGGCGAATGGCTCTTTGCCGGAGCCTTGTTTGGCTCTGACCGTCTCGACACAATCGGCTACCTCGAGCATCTTCGTGGTAGATTACAAATTCAGGAGTCCAATAGCTCTCTGATCTCGAGTAAGAAGCTGAGTCCTGAGACCTATATTCAACATCTCCTGCGGGCGCGCAGCAAAGTGGACGGCTTTCTTGATGAGTGCGTCGCGATGGTGCTCAGCCAGCGCCCTAAAATCGTCGGCTTCACCAGCCTCTACCAACAACACGTAGCCTCGCTCGCGCTGGCTCAGCGCATCAAAGCGCAATCCCCGGAAACGTTCATCATGATTGGCGGGCCCAACTGTGAAGGGGTGATGGGGGCCGAATTGATGCGTCAATTCCCCTTCGTTGACGCGGTCGTTTCGGGGGAAGGCGATCTGATCTTTCCCGAACTTGTCCAGCGCGTGCTGGAGAACCGCTCCCTGGCTGGTCTGCAAGGCGTTTATTCCCGCACAGACACGGGGCTCAAGGCCTTGGAGGGCCGTTACGCCAATGCGCCCCTGGTACGGGAAATGGACAGCCTACCGTTCCCGGATTATCAGGACTACTTTGAGCAATGGGAAAACAGCAGTATTGATAAACGCCTCTCACCGGCGCTGCTGTTCGAGACCTCGCGGGGCTGCTGGTGGGGTGAAAAAAACCATTGTACGTTCTGCGGCATGAATGGCGGGACGATGATCTATCGCAGCAAGTCAGGCCCGCGCGCACTCAATGAATTGGTCTATCTCACCGACAAGTATCCGACCCGCTCCGTCTCGGTCGTGGATAATATTCTGGAGATGAAGTATTTCAAGGAGTTCGTGCCGGAGCTGACCAAACGCGAGCTTGGTATAGAGCTGTTCTATGAGGTCAAAGCCAATCTCAGGAAAGAGCAGGTGCGCGAATTACGCGACGCGGGAATTACAGGTATCCAGCCCGGCATTGAGAGCTTGAGCAGCCGCGTGCTCGACCTGATGCGCAAAGGCGTCCGCAGTCTGCAAAACATCCAGCTTCTCAAATGGTGCAAAGAGTTCGGCGTCCACCCTTGCTGGAACCTGCTCTGGGGTTTCCCTGGCGAACCGCCGGAGGAGTACGCACGGATGGCGGAACTCATTCCGTTGCTGACGCATTTGTCGCCCCCTGGCGGGCACGGGGCGATCCGCCTTGATCGCTTCAGCCCGAACTATGAAAAGGCGGAGCAGTTTGGATTGGTGAATGTGACGCCCGCCCCAGCGTATGGCTACATTTATCCGCTGGCCCCCGAAGCGGTCGCCAATCTGGCGTATCATTTTACGTTCGACTATCGCGTGCCGCAGGATGTCGAGAGCTATACCCAGCCGGTGGCCGAGCAGATTGAAGACTGGAAGGCGGCCTATCCGCAAAGTGCGCTCTTCTCGCTGGACACGGGCACAACCCTGTTGATTTGTGATCTGCGACCGGTTGCCCGTGAGAGCTTGACGGTGCTGACCGAACTGCAAAGAGTCCTCTATCTGGCCTGCGATAGTGCGCAAAACCTGGGGCAGCTACAGTCGTTGCTCAAAGAGCCAGCCGGAGCAAAGATCGAAGAACTGCTACAACCGCTCGTGGAATGCGGCCTGATGATCCGGGAAGACAACTCTTACCTTAGCTTAGCGGTTCCCTTGGGAGAGTATGCGCCAAGCAAAGCGGCGCTGGAACGATTCAACGAGTTGATCAAACCACTAGGCTTCGACCTGGTAAATGCTGACAGCGATGTCGCCGCCTTACCCAACGTCGCCCGGTGCAGAAGCATTTTGTGTCTGGCTGACGACGAAGGGTTATGATTTCGCAAGCGCTGATTGGCGTCATCAGACAAGGATTCAAGCTGGATTGGCGAGGCGTACACGGCGTGCCGCACTGGGCGCGTGTGCGTGAGAACGGCCTGCGGATTGGAAAGGCTGTGGGCGCGAATCTTGCGGTAGTCGAATTATTCGCGTTCCTGCACGATTCCCGGCGGTTCAATGACGATTCTGACCCGGAGCATGGTCGCCGCGCCGCAGAATTTGCCCGCTCCTTACGAGGGTCGCTCATTCACATATCCGATCAGGACTTTGAACTATTAACACAGGCCTGCCTGCACCATAGTGATGGACTCACCGAGGCCGACATCACGGTTCAGACCTGTTGGGACGCAGACCGCCTTGATCTCGGACGAGTCGGGATTAAGCCGAAAGCAGCGTATTTATGCACGCCTGTCGCCAAAGACCCGGCGCTCATCAGGTGGGCGTACAGCCGCAGTCTTGGGCGTCGAACACCGTCAAGCTCAAACGATGAGCGCGATGTTACGGCGATTTACCAGACGAACCCCAACATACGGCCAGACTCGGACTTCGAGAATGGAGAACTGCGTCATCTCGTCGTGGGCAATAACGGGCGACTGATGGACGCGCGCCGGACACCGGTCAGAATCACGGACATCAAGCCGGAGACCGGGACGTTCGTGATTGAAATCCTGGACTTTGAAGATCAGCGCGCGCGCTGGGAGGAGTCGTTTGAGAATACCCGTTATTTTCAATTTGAACGCGGCAGCCGGTCTGCCGAGGCTGCGGACATCGCGCGATTCCAGGCCGCCGTCGCGCAGTTTAATCGAACCTTTTCCCTTGCCTGTGACCCCGCCGCGAAGAAAGCGACGATTGACCGGCTGATCGCCGCGCGTCATCTCGCCGGGGCGTGGCTCGCGCAACATTCGCGCTTCTTTGCCAACGGTGGCCAGCTTCCGCCACTCGAAAGCCGCGTAGGTGAGCCGTTACTTTACGGAGACTTGCGCGACTTCATGGATTCACTGGGTCTCTGGGAAATCGAAGAGGCCTTTGCACGCCAGTTCGTGAGTTATCCCCACTCCGGCGATCTCATCAAGGGTCATCGAATTGTGCTGGCGGAGTTGGGGCTGGTTCCCTATGAGGGGAAAGTCGTCCGCAATCCGGCCCTTTTCGATGGGGAATGGAGCAGAGAGCGCCGCGCACAACATATTCTTTCCCGATTGGCATTTGTCCATGAGATTTTTGCCCGGCTTGGGCTGACGCGACTTGTCCTCTATCGCGCTATTTCGCACAAAGGCCGTTTGGCGCCGCATCCCAATCATAGTTTCGTATCGGCTACCTTCAGCCGCGCAGTGGCGGAAGCTCACTTCGATGGGTATCCACAAGGGACGAGTGCGCTCTATCGCCATAGTGTTCCCGTGCAACGTCTGTTTATGACCTATCTGGAAACGGAGCAGATGAATCGCCAAATGAAGGAGGCCGAGGCGACACTGTTTTACGAGAAAGGGAATCTTGCGTTCTGAGTTCTCAAAAATCCGGGGCGTGTC
>JAYSTY010000418.1:0-5774 GCA_043719385.1 Blastocatellia bacterium
TTGTATTTTTTGGCGACGGGCATCGAACCAGCAAAAGTGCTTTTATTGCCGCGCGCCATGTATTCAGTGCAAAGAATCGGGCGGTTGTAACGCTGCAACCACTTAATTCGTTTTTCAAATTCGGCTCCGTCATCATAGTTGTGAAAGGAAATCACATCGGAATTTTCAAGCTGAATTTTTTCTGTCGGTGAAAGCTTTGCGTCGGCTGACCAGTCACCTTTCCACACGCCACAGGTCAATGGTTGCGAAGGCTGGGCTGACCGTGACCACGTGAAAACCTTTGGTAATAAAGCCAGTACTAAATCCACTTTATTTTTCGGTTCGAGCTTGCCGTAACTGCTCCCGTTCAGATTGTCCGGTTCGTTCCAGACATCCCACGCCAGAATTCGTTTATCTTTGGCGAATTTGCCAACTACACCTTTGACATAAACCTCAAGGCGGGGATATTGCGAAGCGTCCTGCAAGGCCGTTGCGCCAGGGCTTTGCATCCAGCCGGAGTTATGGACGCCGGGTTTGGGAGCGCGTTGCTGACCGAGTTGGGGAAACGGGTCCCAGCAGGAATCGAACAGCACCAGCATGGGTTTGATTTTGTGTTTTGCGGCAATATTCAAAAATTGATCGAGTCGTTTGCTGAAACCTTTGCTGTCCTGTTGCCACATCAAATCATGCAGGAAAACCCGCATGGTATTCATGCCGAGGCTTTCTGCCCAGGCAAGCTCTTTGTCAATTTGGGCGGGATCGAAAGTCTCCGCCTGCCACATTTCCAGTTCGTTGATGGCGCTGGCAGGAATGTAATTGCTCCCGACCAGCCAGGGCTGTTTTTTATACCAGTCATTCGCCTGCTTTTCAGTCCAGCGGGATTGCGCCAGGCAGAGCGAAGAGGAATAAATCAGGAGCAGTAAAATCAGGGATATTTTTCGCATAATAATCTTTGAGTAAATTTAGTTCGTGGTGGAAATATATTCTGCCAGCGCGTCTTTCCAATGGCGCAGCGGCAGCAAGCTCAATTCATCGGACAACAAACATTTCATTGGCGTATAACGTGGTCGGACAGCCGGACGTTTGATGTCGGCATCGCTGATGAGTTCGATCAACTCTGCTGTTTGGGCTTCGCTGAGGCCAACTAATTTTCCAGCTTCATACGTGAATTCAACATAAGAGCAAACGCCTTCGTTGACGACGTGATAAATGCCAGGTTGTTTTTGTTCGATGATGTCTCTGGTGCGAGCGGCTAAATCATTGACATAAGTTGCGCTGGCCCAGCAATCACTGACAACTTTGCCACGCTTCCCTGCTTTCAGATTGCGATGGACAATGCTCAAAAAATTATCTTTGCCGACGCCGTACACCCATGAAGTCCGAATGATAAAACTGCGTGGACAGGCCGCCCTGACTGCGTTTTCGCCTTCCAGCTTGGTTTGTCCGTAATTGTTCACAGGCTCAGCCGCATCCTTGATCGTGTAGTTTTTTTCGTCCTTACCATCGAACACATAATTCGTGGTGTAATGAACAATTTCGGCACCAATTTCTTGCGCAGCTTCGGCCAGATATTGCGGCCCGGCCACATTGATCGCGTGCGCTTTGGGTTTATCAGTTTCGCATTCGTCTACGTTAAGCACAGCGCAATTGATAATGACAGCAGGTTTTTCCGCCTGCATAAATTGCCGCACCGAAGCCTGATTTGTGATGTCGAGAGCGGCATGTTTGAGTGCTAAAATTTGATGCTCACCTGCGAGCATTTTATGCAGGCTGCTGCCGACCAGACCGCCTGCGCCAGTGATGGCAATTTTCATTCTTCGTCCTTTTCCTGATTGATTTTGTTGACGGTTCGCAGCAGCGCAATAAACGCTCCAGCCGTACCGAGAATTGTCCCCAGCAAAATGAGCCAGGGCTTTGTTCCCAACCAGCGATCCAGAAAATAGCCCAGCACGATGCCGCCAATGATTGGCGCGGCAAGCCCCGTCGAAACCGAAGCAGCCAGCGCGAGTTTGCGATTACTCATATTATTTTTTCGGTGCTGGCGTGGCAGGCATCCGGCCCTGCGCACGTAAAATCATATCGCGGGTTTCCGGCGGCAACTGATTTATCTCTTCCAGCGTTAAGGCGCGATACATCCGATCCATGCCGGGTGGCATTTGTGGCGCCTGACCGGGCTTGATTTTTCCCTTTGCATCTTTGCCTGGTTTACCTGTCATAAAGGGAATTGGCACAGGCGAACTCATCGGCGTTGCAACACCGGGCGCAGTTGACGGCGCAACGGCTCGCGTTGTTTGCGCCGCTGGAGCCGCAGCCGTCGCATTCTGGTTTTGGGCTGGCGCGGGCGTTGTCGCCTGCGAACGATTACAACCTGCCAGCGAAAATGCGGCGACCAGTAATGTAAAAAATAAAACTTTCTTCATTGAAAACAAACTCCTGAATTATGGAAGTAAGGTAAGCGCGAATTATGACATGAATCGCGGGTAATGTGGGAATGCACGAGGAAGGTGAGCGAAAAAACTAACGCCTGAATTTCCAGGTAAAACCCGGAAATTCAGGCGCAAGCCAGCAGGGGGCTGTTAGTCGAAAAATTTAATGGCGAATCTCAACGACAACGCCAAGCGCGGTTTTCAGATCACGCAAATCGTAATCTTCATCCAGCGTCCCTTCCCGGTCTACGACAAGGAAAGTCGCGCTGTCTTTGAGCGGAAAAGCGCTGGTGTGCCAGGTTCCGCGATGCAATTTGAAAGGGCTGGAGCCATCCACCAGAAACGCCGCCATTTTCTGCGGATCGGGATTATCGCCTTCGGTCCGCAACGCGACGGCAATAATGGAAGGCACTCCGCCCAGAGGCGAGAAGACCTGTTCCGTCCGACTGTGACGACCAAGAAAATCAAACACCATCGGACGTTGTTCGACTGTTTGCGAAACAAAGCTGGCGTCGCCGCCATCCAGATCAATCTCAATCGCCCCACGCTCACTAATAATTTCGCCAAAGGGCGCAAAAGTTTCGCGGGTCATGGGCTGGGCTTCCAGGCAAATGGTGCGGATAAGTTTGTCCGCTTCCGAAATCTTGCGCTCACGAATGGGAGCTAATCCTACTGCTGCTGCTGTCATATTCGATACCGCCTTTCTACTTGTTTTCATCCTCAATAAACAATTACAGGCAAACTATGAAGCCTGCGCCTTTCGTGTGATTTGTTGGGTTGTTCGGATCAGCCGCTCTATAAAAACAACTGACCATCGGCCATGGGGGAGATATGGGGCTGGGTGAGAGCGAACGGGGAAATAATGCAGAAGTTAAAGTAGCCAGGGACTGTTTCGACATGCTTAGATAAGTGATTAGCTTTCTTTCCCTCGCTCGCCTCAAGAAAAAACAAAGAACAATTTCCGGGTAGAACTTGGTGATAAATATTGCGGGACTAATAAGCAGCAATTGTCTTACGAACAAAGCAGCTTGTCAAAGTGTTTGCGAAAATTTTGCGGAAAAATTTCTAACTAAAACTGACATTACATCACACCTTCCAGAGTTTCTTTCATCAGCATATCAACCACCGCTTTTAAATCGCCTGTTTCCTGATAAACCTGTAACTGACGATCCGCGCTGCTGCCATTGGCCAGGATTTCGTGAACGTGATTGATTTCCTTCCGGCTGCCCAACTCGTCTACAACATCATCAATGAATTCCAATAGCTCGTAGATTAAATCACGAATCGGAATTTCGGTTTCCTTGCCAAAATCTATCAGCTTGCCATCCAGGCCATATCGTGCCGCACGCCATTTATTTTCCTGAATCAGCGCACGATGGTAAATCCGAAACCCAAGATTTTTGTTGTAGAGCTTATAGAGCTTAAAGGTAATCGCCTGTAATAGCGCCGCGATAGTGATGGCGTCTTCGAGGCGCGGGCAAATATCGCAGATGCGGTATTCGAGCGTTGGATAAAACGGATGCGGTCGCACGTCCCACCAAATCTTTTTCCCGTCGTCTATGCAACCCGTTTTAATCAGCAAATCCAAATAGCGCTGATACTCATTCCACGAACGGAAAAAATCAGGAATGCCCGTGCGCGGGAATTGCTTGAAGACTTCGGAACGATAACTCTTCATCCCCGTGTTACGCCCGATCCAAAAAGGCGAGGAAGTGGAGAGCGCGAAAACATGCGGCAGGAAATAACGCACTTCGTTCATAATCGCAATCCGCGCTTCTTTGTCGGCGATCCCGACATGCACGTGCATACCAAAAATTAACAACGCCCGCGCTGAATGCTGTAACTCTTCAATGAGTTGCTCATAACGTTCATGTTTGGTGATTTGCTGATCCGCCCAATGCGAAATCGGGTGCGTTGAAGCAGCCACAATCGCCAGCCCTTTGCGGTGTGCAAGTTCAGCAATGGTACGCCGCAATTTGATCACATCGGCGCGGGCTTCCTGCACATTGTCGCAAATTCCTGTGCCGACCTCGATCATTGACTGGTGCATTTCAGGCTTGATCTGTTCGCCTAACAGCATTCGACCTTCATCCATCATCTCGTTGACCCGCGAACGCAATTCCCGCGTTTGGGGATCAATAATCTGAAATTCTTCTTCAATACCAATCGTGAAATCGTTTTCGGAAGGCATAATTGCTCCTCACAGCGGATAAAAAATAAACTCGTTGCTACAGCTCCGGGGCTATAAGTGCCAGGTTACGGCGCAAGTTCTTAGTATTAGTTGCAGAGGAAGGAATTTGGCTGGAATTAGCAGGTGTAAAAAAACGATAGCCAAACTGTCTTCTTCTCCATACCTGGATACCATTTTTGCAGGCTTGCTGCAAGACCTGCCACCGAAAACCACCACACTGGCAAACGCACCTACAGCGGATTCCCAACATGGGCGTTATCTGATTGCAACGCCTGCTAACGAGTTTTAGCCGGGAGAAGGAACAGTAAAGCTATGAATTTATTTCGCTTATCACTTAAACTGGCACTGATCGCAGGACTATAACAGAAACGGTGTACCCTTCCGAATCTAGAAATCGCTATAAACCTTTGCTTTCTTCAACAATTGTTCCGTCAAACAAATGAATTGTGCGATCAGCATGCCGGGCAAAACGCTGGTCGTGCGTTACCATGCAAATCGTCGCACCACCCTGATGCAATTCGCGCATCAGTTCCATCACCGCATCGCCGTTTTTGGAGTCAAGATTTCCAGTCGGCTCATCCGCCATCAAAATCAGGGGTTGACCGACAATCGCTCGCGCCACTGCGACACGTTGTTGCTGACCACCGGAAAGCTGAGATGGCAGGTGCTTGGCACGATGCGCCATGCCAACTCTCTCCAGGGACTCAGTGACATTTTTTTTACGCTCAGCCGCAGGCATTCCGCGATAGGTCAGGGGCAACTCGACGTTTTCATAAACGCTCAAATCACCAATCAAATTAAAACTTTGAAAGATGAAACCGACTTCGCGGTTGCGAATACGGGCGCGTTCAGAAAGGCTCAGGCCATCAACCGATTTGCCGTTGAGCCAGTAATTTCCATTGCTGGGTGAATCCAGCAAACCGAGAATCGAAAGCAGCGTAGATTTGCCGCAACCCGAAGGCCCGGCGATGGAAACAAACTCACCGGTTTCAATTTCCAAATGGATGTTATCAAGGGCGTGTGTTTCTACTTCATCGGTATAAAAAACCTTTTGGACGCCTTCGAGTTTAAGCAACGATTGAGTGGAAGATGCCATATTCGTTTTCGTGTTCCTTTTTAGTTTTTAGAGTCAAAGTGTAAACCCGGCTCGCTACTGCTCGCGGTACTGTACCCGGAGC
>JAYSTY010000419.1:0-5762 GCA_043719385.1 Blastocatellia bacterium
GCCCGCGAAAAAAAAGCTGAGTCTTCTGAGAAGATAACAGACCATATACCAGGCGAGTCTGAGAAAGGATGGAAGGGGTTAAAAGGGATTGAGGTAAAAGCTTTTCTAATAGCCTATCAAAGCTTTTTAGATGATAATGTAATACCGGTTCAGAAGAAAAAAATCGAGAACTACAATATAGGGATCAAAGAAACATCGAAAATAATTTGGGTAAACTTTATTCCGCAGATAAAGATAGGTTCTATTTCACCTATAGGTGGGGTAACTGAATTAGGTAGCCCACTACAATATAAAATTGACAAGAATGGGTTTAAAATAGTTGAGATAATTCGGTCTGTTTGATAAGCACGAACTCTATTTGGTTAAATGCAGGATTTGATGAACGATATGTACTTAACCAGGCTGAATGATCTGATCGGTCGCAATTATTATGTTGATGGAACACATAAGTGGAGTTTGCCCGGAGTTACTTGTCCGTCTTGTCGAAGGTACTGGGGGGCTATAGGAGTAACGTACCCCAGCGTTGATCTTGCTCAAATTCAAAATGAGGTGGAATATCGTAAGCCGAGAAACGTCGCCCTGAGTGAGTTCCATCGAATGCAGGAGAATGTCCACGCGCTGTTTGGAAAGAATTATTATCTACCTCCGGGTACTGAGCTTGGATGCTTTGAGGGAAAGATTAAGGGGCTGCCTCAAGATTTTATCTGGTTAAATTCGTGGACGCTTTTAGTAATGAAAAACGCCTGGGAAAGGCTAACTGATTCCCCGTTAAATCTTCCCCCCACAACCGCTTCTCAGCTTCGATCATTAGACCGATTAAGTCTTGAGATATTAGAGCCTGAGCTTGCACTTTCAGGCGATATTATTCTGCCTGAAAGAGATAAAAGAGAAGCTCAATGCGTTGTTTGTGGTTACAAATTCCTAAAGCTACCTAACAAAATTGTACTAGCCGGAAAAACGCTTATAACCGAGAACGATATCTATCGCTGTTCTAATTTCCCAACACTGATCTTCGCTACAGAAAAATTTAAAGTGGTATGCGAGGGCTTAAAAATCCAGGATGTCTCCTTTCAGAAAATAGAAATAGTTTGATTTGCCGCGGTCAATGGCCTTCCAGCAGGCTTTGGCAATCAAGCCTTTGGCTACGACAGCAAAGGACGCCTGAGCAGCACGACGCAAACTTATAGCAGCAGCCGGAGCGCCACGACGGGCTATACATTTGATTCGCTGGATCGGGTCAGTCAGGTCAATTATCCGGCGCAGAGCGGACAAACAGGCAATCCAGTTCGCAGCGCCGTGCCAACGTATGACCTGGTCAGCCGCTTGCAGGGGTTGACGTACAACGGAACCTCGCCGGGAGCGCGAGCAAGAAACGCTTCACCAGCTATGACCGCAGCGATGCTACCAGGCTGGATTATGCGCTCAATCGGCATTCTTCCCCTGTTGGCAGCCGTGAGACTCAGCGAGAGGGCGAGGCCATACTCAGGCGCAAAGAACTCAGCGAGAGGGCGAGGCCATACTCAGGCGCAAAGAAAAGCAGCGAATAAAATAAATTTCACTACCCTCTTGACAAAGACCGGGATGACCAATAGTATCTTGCGTTTTGCACAGGAAGTTCTTTGCAGGACAAGCGGCGCTTAGTGGTCTTAACAGTGTAGAGGCGTCGCGCAGTGAATCGAATTTGAGGATTTGCTGAATTTTAGAGAACGTATTGTGGCGTCATTGTTTGCGCATCTGAGCGAACACTACTTAGAAAGCAACTCTCAGGAGTCTGCACCCTTAAATATACGCCACAGAAAAACTCGGCGACTTGAGACGCCAAATCTACACGCTTGCTAGACATCTCAGGCTAAATCAGTTTGGTTGTACATATTTGCTGACGCGTTAAGTTCTGCGTCAAATCTTGTTCGCTGCTTGTGATAGCAGCACAGTGGTCGAATTATGCCGACGATTAACCAGTTAGTTCGTAAAGGACGCAAACAAGTTAAATACAAGACTTCAAGTCCAGCGTTGCAAGGTTGCCCACAACGTCGCGGCGTGTGTGTGCAGGTTAAGACACAGACTCCCAAGAAGCCGAATTCAGCGTTACGCAAAATTGCTCGTGTGCGCTTAACGAACGGCATTGAAGTTACTTCATACATTCCAGGCATTGGTCACAACCTGCAGGAGCACTCAATTGTTTTGGTGCGTGGTGGTCGTGTAAAAGATTTACCTGGTGTGCGTTATCACATTGTGCGTGGCACGCTTGATTCCGTTGGTGTTGCCAATCGTAAGCAGGGTCGCTCCAAATATGGTGCGAAGCGTCCAAAAGAAGGCGCAGCCGCAGCTAAAGGCGCACCTGGTAAGAAGAAATAACTTCAGGATGTAAGATTTTACTTTAGGAATTCGATATGCCAAGAAGAAGAGGAATCCCCAAACGCGAAGTTCTGCCTGACCCGGTCTATAACAGTCCGTTGGTGGCGAAATTCGTCAATGCTTTGATGTGGGATGGCAAGAAATCCACGGCGGAGAGTATTTTGTATGACGCTCTCAACAAAATCAAGGATAAGACGCAGGAAGATCCGCTGAAGATTTTTAAGAAGGCGATTGAAAATATTCAGCCCAAGGTTGAAGTTAAATCAAAGCGTGTAGGTGGCGCAAACTACCAGGTTCCAGTTGAAGTCACTTCGTCAAGGCGTAACGCTTTAGCGATGCGCTGGCTGGTGCAATTTTCCCGGTCTCGTGGTGAAAAGACGATGGTTGACAAGCTGGCGGGGGAAATTCTTGATGCTTCGCAGGGTAAAGGTAATGCGACCAAGAAGCGTGAAGACGTGCACCGTATGGCGGATGCGAATAAGGCTTTTGCCCATTATCGCTGGTAGCGAGATTTTTGTATCGCGGAGACAGACAGTAAAGCCGTCCGCTCCTCACTAACTTAAGATTTTTATGGCTAGAACAGAAGCACTCACTAAATTCAGAAATATTGGCATCATGGCGCATATTGATGCTGGTAAGACTACGACTACTGAGCGCGTCCTATTTTATACCGGTGTTAATTACAAGATCGGTGAAGTCCACGAAGGCACTGCCACGATGGACTGGATGGAGCAGGAGCAGGAGCGGGGAATTACCATTACTTCGGCGGCGACAACCTGTTTCTGGAAACGCAATAACGATAACTATCGCATTAATATCATTGATACTCCTGGGCACGTGGATTTTACCATTGAAGTTGAGCGCAGCCTGCGCGTCCTTGATGGAGCAGTTGCCGTATTTGATGCAGTCGCTGGTGTGCAGCCGCAATCTGAAACAGTTTGGCGTCAAGCTGATAAATATGATGTCCCGCGTATTGCATTCATTAATAAAATGGATCGCCCGGGCGCAGATTTCGATCATGCCGTTGACACGATTCGCACACGCCTGAGCGCCAAGCCTGTCCCTGTGCAAATGCCGATTGGCGCTGAAGATCAGTTCAAGGGTGTGATTGATCTAATTGAGATGAATGCCATTCTTTGGAAAGATGAGAGAATGGGGGCCGATTATGCCGTTGAAGAGATTCCGGCTGACCTGAAAGATGGAGCAATTATTGCTCGGGAGCAGATGATTGAAGCTTTGGCTGATGCCGATGACGAGATTGCGACCAAGTATCTTGAAGGTGCGGAAATTAGTGCGACCGAAATTCGCGCAGCCCTGCGGCGTGGCTGTATTGCGATCAAAATTTTTCCAGTAGTAGTGGGAAGTGCCTTTAAAAATAAAGGTGTCCAGACTTTACTTGATGCCGTAATTGATTTCCTGCCTTCACCGCTTGATATTCCAGCAGTCACAGGAATAGATAGAAATGGTGAAGAAGTTGAGCGCAAGGCTGATGACAAAGAACCTTTCTCCGCGCTGGTCTTCAAGATCATGGCGGATAAGCACGTGGGGCAGCTTTCCTTTGCGCGGATTTATTCCGGCACGTTGAAGGCAGGTTCTTACGTTGTTAACTCAACCAAAGATAACAAAGAGCGCGTTGGTCGCATTATGAAGATGCATGCCAACAAGCGAGAAGATGTTGATGAGGCTTATGCGGGTGAAATAGTCGCGGTTGCCGGACTTAAGAATGTCACGACTGGTGATACGATTTGTGACGATAATAAACCTGTGATTCTCGAAGCGATGGAATTCCCGACCCCCGTGATTTCCCTCGCCATTGAGCCAAAGACTCGCCAAGATCAGGAAAAACTTGGCATTGCGCTTGGTCGTTTAGCACAGGAAGACCCGTCATTCAGGGTTTCGACCAATCACGAAACGAATCAAACAATTATTGCCGGCATGGGCGAGCTTCACCTTGAAATCATTGTTGACCGCCTGAAGCGCGAATACAGCGTTGAGGCCAATGTTGGTAAGCCGCAGGTGGCATACCGTGAAACGATTCGGCGACCCGCGAAGGGCGAAATGAAATACGCTAAACAAAGCGGCGGTCGCGGTCAGTATGGTCACGTTGTCCTTGAGGTTGAACCAGGCGAGCCGGGATCAGGTTTTGAGTTTGTTAATAAAATTGTCGGTGGTGTGATTCCAAGAGAATATATTCCAGCCGTCGAAAAAGGTGTGAAGGAAGCGTTAGAGGGCGGTGTGTTGGCAGGATATGAATTGGTAGATATAAAAGTTCAGTTGGTTTTTGGCAGCTATCACGAAGTTGACTCTAATGAAATGGCCTTTAAGGTAGCTGGGTCAATGGCTTTTAAAGAAGCGGTGAAGGCTGCCAAGCCGGTACTGCTTGAGCCTGTGATGAAAGTTGAAGTTGTGACGCCGGAAGATTACATGGGTAGCATCAACGGCGACTTGAATTCACGGCGCGGACGGATTGAGGGAATGCAGTCCCGTCCAGGTACTCAGATTATTACCGCAATGGTTCCCTTGGCTGCAATGTTTGGATATGAAACGGAATTGCGCTCAATGTCACAGGGACGCGCTGCCTCGACAATGCACTTTGGTCAGTACGAAGAAGCGCCCAAGAGCATTGCTGAAGAAATCATTGCAAAAGTTCAGGGAACAGCGAAATAGGTTTGAAACTTAAAATCTCAAATGTGAGATTGATTTAATTAACTGCGGATTTATTCCGTACCTTAAAAATTAGTACTTTAAGGAGCGATAATCATCATGGCGAAAGAGAAATTTGACAGGTCGAAACCGCACGTGAACATTGGGACGATTGGGCACGTGGATCACGGGAAAACGACGTTGACGGCGGCGATTACGAAAGTGCTGGCGAAGCACAATCCGAAGATCATCGTGCGGGCATTTGATTCGATTGATAATGCGCCGGAAGAAAAGGCGCGTGGGATTACGATTGCAACATCGCACGTTGAATATGAAACAGCGAACCGCCATTATGCCCACGTTGACTGTCCGGGACACGCGGACTACGTAAAGAACATGATTACGGGAGCGGCGCAGATGGACGGCGGGATCCTGGTGGTGTCGGCCGCGGACGGTCCGATGCCCCAGACGCGCGAGCACGTGCTGCTGGCGCGCCAGGTCAACGTGCCCTACATCGTGGTTTTCATGAACAAGTGCGACATGGTGGACGATCCGGAACTGCTGGACCTGGTGGAGCTGGAAGTCCGCGAGTTGCTTTCGAAGTACGACTATCCGGGAGACACTCTGCCGGTGGTGCGCGGCTCGGCGCTGAACGCGCTGAACGCGAAGACGGCGGAGGAGCCGGGCGCAGAGTGCATTCACGAGCTGATGAAGGCCGTAGACGACTTTGTGCCGCAGCCGGTACGCGACCTGGACCGCCCGTT
>JAYSTY010000420.1:0-2388 GCA_043719385.1 Blastocatellia bacterium
CGTTCAAGGTAAGGAACGTATTTCCACGATTGAATGATCGTGGCTCCATTGAAGCTATTACCCGTAGCATCCTGTTTAATAAATATCCTAATTTCCACGATTGAATGATCGTGGCTCCATTGAAGCCTCACACCGATATTGAGCAAGGCGTGTACAACGACAGATTTCCACGATTGAATGATCGTGGCTCCATTGAAGCAGTCGTATTTTGCGCAGGTCGTAAAACGATACGGCAGCGCAGGGTTAGCGCAATTAAAACGTGTCCACCCGGACGTAAAATCTCTTTTGGAGGAATTGACCAATGGCAGTACAAATCAGCAAGGAAGAACTAGGGAAGCAGATCATGCAGCGGGTGAGAGAGACGACGGAGATGCTGAACAACAAGGCAGCCTTCGCCAAACGCCGCCGGTGTCTCTCGGACTCGGCGACGGTGTACGAAGCGGGCTTGAAGAAGGGCGGACAGAAGGCGGCGGAAGCGGCACTGGAAGAACATCTGAACAGGAAGGCAGCGTAGAGGAGATTCACTTTCGACGTCAGCCCGTCGGAATCTCTACCAGCTTTGACCCGGTAAAATTCTCCAACAATTTCGTGACAGCCATGCTTGGCTTGCCGAATCTCAAACCTGCCAAAAAGGCCGCTGCGCTCAAAGCGTACAACGCGGCGATGAAAGCCATCATCGCCAATGACGGCGCAGGACTCAAAACCGCACAAATCGAACTCAAAAAATCCCTCGGCAAGTTTGGCATTGGCTTGTTGGACATCACACGTCCGATGATGGCGGGCGGCGAATTGTCTATTATCTTGCGGCAGGGTGGGTATCATTTTCTGACGCATCCGGCGCTTTCGTGGAGTGCGTTAAGGACGGGATTCCAATCGGTCAGTGAGCACGGCTATCACGAAACTCTGGCGGCGCTGGAGGCGCACCCCTATTTTGAGAAAGCAACGAAGGCCGGGGTAGATTTTGGTGTCACGTCGGAATTTGAGATTGGCAAAAGCACATTGGCCGGCGAAGAGAATTTCTCTATTGGACTGGCTGGCAAGATTCCAGGACTGAAGCATCATTTCCACGATTGAATGATCGTGGCTCCATTGAAGCGTGAGCAACGTAAGGCCGAACTACAAGGCAATATAGTCAATATTTGCCGTAGCATGCGGTAATTGTCGGCGCGCCGACATGGCGCACTATTACCTTTCGAGGACTTTCCCCATGGCGCGGAATTTCTCGTATCGCCGGGCTAATCGTTTTTCGTTTGACAATTTCTCTACCGATTTCAAACCAGCCAGAATTGATTGTTTCAGGACGGTCGCTGCCTGATCCCAGTCTACTTGAGCGCCTTCTTCCGGTTCAGGGATGATGTTATCTACCAGGCCGAGCTGCTTTAAATCGGTCGCGGTAATTTTCATGCTGGCGGCGGCTTTGGGAGCCTGCGATGAATCTTTCCACAATATCGCGGCGCAGCCTTCAATGGTGATAACTGAATAAACAGAATTCTCCATCATATTCACGACATCGCCAACGGCAATGGCCAGCGCTCCGCCGGAGCCACCTTCGCCTGTGATGGTGACGATGATGGGAACACTCAGGCGGGCCATTTCACGCAGGTTCCAGGCGATGGCCTGGGCTTGGCCACGCTCCTCTGCATCAATCCCCGGATAGGCACCGGGCGTGTCTATCAGGGAAATTATCGGGCGTGAAAATTTATTGGCCAGTTCCATCAGGCGCATCGCTTTGCGATAGCCATCCGGTTTGGGCATGCCAAAATTCCGATACTGGCGATCTTTCAAATGCCTGCCCTTTTGGTGCGCAATGATCATCACCGGACGGTCATCAAGCTTTGCGGTTCCACCCACAATCGCCGGGTCATCACGAAACGAGCGATCTCCGTGCAACTCTCGAAAATCGGTAAAAATGCGCTCGATATAATCAAGCGCATAAGGGCGGCGGTCATGTCGCGCCAGTTGTACTCGTTCCATCGGCTGACGTTCGCCGGAGACAACTAATTCCAGATGCGGTTGTGTAGCCATAAATTTAATTCAGGAGAAAATTGATTTCCCATTCCGGGCAAATATTTTTGATTGAATTTTCAAGTTCGGGCGTAATTTTCACGCGTAAAAACTGATGCGGGCGAATTCTGACGACCTGCTGCGCGGCAGTCCTGATTTCAAACGTCACCTGCGCGTGTCCGGCGTTGACGTTGAAAATATTACTCAGGGTTTTCAGGCGCTCGCTGGTCAGACTTCGTTCATCCGCTTTGATAATCATCTCGCGGGCGGCGCTTGCTCTGGCTCCATCCAGTGGTTGCAATTCCTGCGTAATGATGGTTGCCGTGCCATCGTCGGCGAGTTCTAATTTACCTTTGATCAGCAAAGCTTTGCCGTCTTCGATAT
>JAYSTY010000043.1:0-1780 GCA_043719385.1 Blastocatellia bacterium
ATTGAAACTGAACGCACGCAGCGCGAATCGGTAATGAATCAGCTTCCTCTTGTCAATCAGCGTTGGCAGGCGCCACGCTGGGGCTTATTGGCAACGGCAGTATTGTTGCTGATGGTGATTTCAGGTTTGTTGTGGCAGGGGATGAACAGGGCTGCGCCAGATCAGCAGGTCAGGTTTTTGAAACCTGAAGTTAGCAAACCCACGATTCCTGATATAAAGGGTTTACAACCAGAGAACAGCAAGGCTGATGAACAAATTGTCGAACGCAGTTTTTTGCCAACCGCGCAAAAACATAAGAATATTCGCCCGGCTAAAATAGTAAGATTGGTAAATAGACCCGAAGAGGATGCCGCAGAGTTTATTCATCTGACTACGCAGCCAGGTGATGAAGAAGCGGAACAAATTGTCCGCGTTGAATTGCCGCGTTCATCATTGCGCGCGTGGGGGTTGCAGGTTAGCCCTGAACTGACGAATGAAAAGGTTCAGGCGGAAGTCGTCATTAGTAGCGACGGGGTAACGCGTTCAATTCGCATTGTAAATTGATTTTTATTAACTTTTGTCAGGAGCAATAATGAGTAATCGAAGCCCCGAAACTGAAAATTCCAACTACGAAACAATTGAATATCTGCTGGTCTTATTTAGCGTCATCAGTTTTTGTCTGGGGATGGGACTTTACCTTTATCTGGAATAATAAATGCTTACATAAATGAGGAAATAATTATGCTGAGATTTGGGCTGACAGGATTGAGGCCGCGCGGAATTTTATCCCCGCTCAATCACAATATTTTTTGGAAATTAACTTGTGCAGGGCAGGGAAACAGAATGAGAAAAAGAATGAAGTTTGTCACAATAGGAATATTGATTTTATTAGCGGGTGGCGTTTTAGCTTTCGCCCAGGGGCCGGAGCGTAAGGGGCACGGGTCAGGTGGCGGAGGGCGCGGGCCAGGTGGCCCCGGTGGTGAGTACAGACTTCTGTCTGCTGAAATGCGTGGCGGCAAAGTTGTGAAAGGCGCTCCCTATGCTGCCGAGGCCGTCATGGAAAGCACGCATACGTTGGCGGATGGAACAAAGCTGACCAGGAAATCGGTGACGCTGCAATATCGTGACAGCGAAGGGCGCACGCGGAAAGAGCAGTCGTTCTCTAACGCGGGGCCGTTTGCCAGTGCCGGAGATGCGCCGAAAGTTGTCTTTATTAATGATCCGGTGGCGGGTGTGCGCTATTCGTTGTTTGCGCAGGATCGTAAGGCGAGTAAATTATCAATCCAGAACAGATCGGTTCCGTCCTCTTCGTCAGCAGCTCCCAGACCGTCACATCGCCCGGATTCGGCAGATCAGAATTCATCTGCCCCGACTCCGCCGGAATCCAAAACAGAGTCGCTCGGCAAACAAATTATTGAAGGTGTAGAAGCCGAGGGAACGCGCACCACGATGACGATTCCCGCTGGCAAAATTGGTAATGACCGACCGCTTGATATTATCAGTGAGCGCTGGTACTCATCCACTTTGCAACTGGTTGTGCTGAGCAAACATAACGATCCGCGCTGGGGTGAGGATACTTATAAACTGACAAAAATTACTCGAACTGAACCCGCGCACTCACTCTTTGAAGTTCCGGCAGACTATACAATCACCGAAGGACGTGGATTTCCTGGCAAAGGTGGCGAAGGAATGCGAGGAAAAGAAAGACCCCGGGAAAAATAGAATTCGTAAGCAGGGATAGACAGGATTGACAAAATAGACAGGATTTATGCAGACGCAATATTTATCATAGGTTCATCTT
>JAYSTY010000421.1:0-2388 GCA_043719385.1 Blastocatellia bacterium
GAAATCGCACGGGATGCTGGATTCAACGTTAGTTGTCTGGGCTTAGGAATTCGGACGAACTCCCGTCAGCGAAAATGGCAAAGGCCGCGATCATAACCCCGAAGGCTTTACGATCTGGATGGCAGGCGGAGGCATTAAAGGCGGCACTACGATTGGACAAACTGACGAGCTTGGCTTCAAAACTGTCGGCGAGCGTTATCATCCCCGCGACATCAACGCGACAATTTTACATCTGATGGGACTGGATCAATGGAAGCTGACGTTCAAGCACAACGGACGCGATGAACGCTTGACGGATTTTGGCGGCAATGTCATCCAGCCAATCCTGGCTTAGGATTTGCGAACTTTCAGTCTGGGGGAAATTTGTTTGCGCGGTTTGGATGATTTGTGATTTTTCTGGACGCCGGTTCCATTGCCATTTTGATATTCAGCCAGACGTTTGCTCAGTGTATTGCGATGGATGCCGAGGGCGACTGCGGCTTTGGAAAGATTATTGTTATGCCGGGTCAGCATGTTTTGAATAAATAGTTTCTCGAATTCCTGTAAGGCCTCTTCAAAGAGAATCCCGCCACCGATCATCTGCTCAATAATTTGTTCGATTTGATTTCTCATTTCTTTCACCCTCCTAATTTAATGCTTCGCTTAGCTCGCGCCCGGTCAACAAACGATAGGCTTCCAGATATTTTTCACTGGTCGCGGCGACAATTTCCGGTGGGAGTTCCGGGGCCGGTGGAGTTTTATCCCAAGTCAGAGTTTCCAAATAATCCCGGACAAATTGTTTGTCGAAGGAAGGCTGTGCCCGTCCCGGCTGATATGACTCCAGCGGCCAAAACCGCGATGAATCAGGCGTCAGTGCTTCATCAATCCAAATTAATTTGTCCTGCTGCAAGCCGAACTCGAATTTTGTATCGCACAGGATAATGCCGCGTTGTTCGGCATACTCCGCCGCTTCACGATAAATTCTAAGGCTCAGGGCTTCCAACTGTGCGGTCAATTCCGCGCCCATCGCTGCCGCCATTTCAGCGCTCGAAACGTTGATGTCATGGCCTGCTTCAGATTTCGTTGCCGGCGTAAAAATCGGTGCGGGCAACTGCGCTGCTTCGACTAAATCACCCGGCAATTTATGCCCACAAACTTCGCCTGTCCGTTGATAATCCTTCCAGCCTGAGCCGGCCAGATAACCACGCACGACACATTCAAAAGGAATGACACTGGCGGCTTCGGTTAACATCGAACGACCGGCAAGCATGGCCTGCGAGGTGGGGGAAAGTTTATCAAGTAAAGATTGGGGGAAATCCTGCACCTGACTTGCGAGCAGATGATTTGGTACAAGATCGTTGAATCTGGTAAACCAGAATTTTGAGATTTGGGTCAGCACCGCACCTTTATCAGGAATCGCATTGGGCAGGATGCAGTCAAACGCCGAAATGCGATCTGTGGCGACGATCAATAATTTTTCATCGTCCACCTGATAAACGTCGCGCACTTTACCGCGCCGCACAAGCACAAGCTCAGGCACTTCAGAAACCGAAATGGCAGGGTACAAAGAAAACAAATTAACCTCTTTTCTATTGACGACCGCACCTGGGAAGCAAAACCTCAAATTAGCACGCAATAAAACTGATCTGAAAAGCTGTGGCAAACTGTGAGGTGAAAGGCATTATTCGGATGGTTGCGGTCGTTGTCAAGACTCGCTCAGGCCGGAAAAAAGATACTGCTTGCCCGAAGACGGGTTAATCAATTATGATACCGGAAGTTAACTGACTTCTTTGGCTCGGAGAAGTCATCCCAGGAGCAGAAAAAAATAGCTGCTCACTCCACGAGGAATTATGCCACAAACAGAACTTTCAAGAGAGCAAATGCCAGAACCATTGATTTCACCAACGCCTTCATCTTTAGTGTCGCCCATCGCACAAGGCAAATTATTAGTTGTCGAAGACGATCTGAATATTCAACGCATGATTGTTGATTATTTCAAGCATGTCGGATTTGAAGTGATCACTGCCAGCGATGGCGAAGCTGGTATCAAAGCAGCGTTGGAAGAACGTCCCGATGCGCTGATCCTTGATGTCATGCTGCCAAAAACTGATGGCTTCAGCGTGTGCCGCCACATTCGGGAACGCAACCCTTCCCTGCCAATTCTAATCCTGACCGCCAAAGATGATGTCGTGGACAAAGTACTTGGTCTGGAAATGGGGGCGGACGATTACATCACTAAACCATTCAGCCTGCGCGAACTCGAAGCCAGATTGAAAAGCGTATTACGCCGGATGCGCGCCAAATCTAAAGACGCCGAAGAGGGCGATCAAGCGCCGATTGTCAGGGGTTCATTAAGAATTTTACCCGGTCGTCGTGAAGTCACGGTCAATGGCAAACATGTTGACCTGA
>JAYSTY010000422.1:0-5732 GCA_043719385.1 Blastocatellia bacterium
GCAAATGCGTCAGGTCGTAGCGCGTTCTGGCTGCGCCCGGTTCACTCAACGTGACCGTCACGTCTTGTCGCATGACTGTATGAAATTCCACTTCGATCACGCGCGCGATGGCGTCGTTGTACAAATAAAACCCTGTCACCAACAACGCGACGGACAGCGAAATGCCAACTGTCGTCAGCAATGCTTTCACCGGACGCCGCGCGAGGTTCCGCACGATGATGCGCGTCGCGGGTGACAACACGCGCTGCAAGCCTAATCGCTCAATAAACCCCGCCCGAAATCGTGCCGGAGGTTCGGGACGCATCGCTTCTGCCGGAGGCAGGTTTACCGCCCGCCACACCGCCATCATTGCGCCCAAACTGGACGAAACAAAACTAATAAAAATTGTGATGGCGATGACGTTGGCACCGACTTCGTAGCGCAACAGCGGAAAGCGAAAAAAATCTGTGTACAACGCCGTGATGCTGTACCCAAAATACCAGCCCACGCCAATGCCCAGCGCCACGCCGCCGAGAATCGCGACGAACGCGAGTTGCAGGTAATGAAACCCAATCGTGAGATTGCCGTAGCCAAAGGCTTTCAGCACCGCAATTTGATCGCGCTGTGTGGCGACTAAGCGGGACAGCACCAAATGCAAAAGAAACGCAGTCACTCCTAAAAAGATTGCCGGAAGAATCGTGCCATTCGTTTTCAGTTCGGCAATTTCGTTCGAGATAAACCGATTGGAAGTTTGGTCATCACGGTTGTATGCACCCAGACCACCGTAACTCTCCAGCAAGTTATCAAGCCGCTCAATCACATCCGATTCTTTTGCATTCGGAGCCAGCGCAATCGTTACGTCGTTGAACGCACCATCCATATTAAATAAAGGGCCGAGCGCGGCACGGCTCATCCACATCACGCCGAAACGTTTGCTGTCGGGAAACATTTCGCCGCCTCTGATTTCGTACACATATTCGGGCGTGAGAGCGACGCCAACGATTTTCAATTGCTGCCAGCGTCCATTGATAATTGCGCTGAGCGTGTCGCCGGGATGCAAATTATTGGCGCTGGAAAATGCCCCGCTGATGATGAGTTCATCGTGTTTTCCGGCTTCCACGTAACGACCTTCCAACAAATGCAAATCATTCAGCATCGGCATCTGTCGTTCGGGAATCGAAATGATTCTGCCGCGTGCGGGTTCGTTCAAGCCGGGGACATCAACCGTGACGCCTGCGATGACTCGCGTTTGCACCGCAGCGACGCCAGGAATTTCACCGATGCGTGTGGCAAGCGTTTCGGGCGCACGTTTGAGTTGCGCAAAAACATCAGCAAACCGATAGTTTGCATAATACGCCGCCTGCGAAGTTAGCAATGATTGATACGTGCTGCGCATCGCCACGAACGCCGCGACACCACAGGCAACCACAAGCATCACCGCGATGACCTGCCCGCGCAGGTGCCACACATCACGAATCAATTTGCGATTGAGTGGAGTCATTGTTACCAAACCAATTCGGAAGGTTTCGCTTTGGTTGCGTTACGCTGCACTGCTAAAATCTGCCCGCTGCCTAAGCGAATCACCCGATCCGCCATGGCGGCAATTGCCGCGTTATGCGTAATTACGACTGTAGTTGTTTGTAACTTCTGATTGACGTGCTCCAGCACTTCCAGCACTAATTTACCAGTCGCATAATCCAGCGCTCCGGTTGGTTCATCACAGAGCAACACATCAGGGCGCTTCGCAATCGCACGTGCAATCGCTACGCGTTGTTGCTCGCCACCGGAAAGCTGCGCCGGAAAATGGTGCATGCGGGCTTCCAGTCCGACTAATCGCAAAGCCTCTTCCGCCGCCATCGGATGTTCAGCAATGTCCGTTACCAACTCGACATTTTCCAGTGCAGTCAAGCTCGGAATCAGGTTGTAAAACTGAAACACAAATCCCACGTGTTCACGGCGAAAGCGCGTCAATTCACGGTCATTCGCGTTGGTCAACATGTGATCGCGGAAATTGACTTCGCCACTGGTTGGAACATCAAGACCACCGAGAATATTAAGCAACGTAGATTTGCCGCCGCCCGATGGTCCTAAAATTACGACCAATTCGCCTTCGTACAAATCAAGGTCAACATCGCGCAACGCGTGAACCTCAACCTCGCCCATGCGATACATCTTTGAGAGTCCGCGCGCGTGAAAAACGACTTGTAGTTCAGCTTCAGTTGACACAACATTGTGTTGCGCAGAGGCAAGTGCCATCATTTCCATTGCCTCAATTTCTCTTCAGCATCCCGCCGTGTAATTTCGCAATCGTATCCAGCCGCAGCAGTAAATCAGCAGTATGAGCAATCACTTCCTGCGCGTCGGGTTTGTCAGCTTCAACATCTTTTTCCAACGCGGCAATTTGTTCTTTGAGTTGCGCGTGCTGTTTATTTTCCTGTTCGATGTGCGCTTTGAGCCGCGTGCGTGTGGCTTCAGACAAAGTCGCCAAATGGTCACGGTGATGTTCATCCATGCGCATATAGCTGCGATTGATTTCCGCTCCTGCCGCACGGCTGAATTCAACATCTACAGTTTTTGTCCGTTCAACCTGAGCGCGTAAGGCTTCGACAAAAATCGCCATATTTTCTAAATAGCTCATCGCCAGAATGTGATGTGGCTCCTGTTTCATTCTGGTCATTTCCGTTTGCATGCTTACCGCCGGCGCTTTTTTAGTTTTTGGTCGAGTGGCTGCGATTGGTTTGTCAGGTGGTGTTTGGGCAGACACCATTTTGGCGCTTATAGTTATCAATCCCAGTAATAGTGCCAGAAAAATTATTGTGGATCTGCTTCTCATAGTTTACCTCGTTTTGGTTACAGATTGTTCTCAAGTTAAAAAATTACCATTGCTCCCTGCCTCGATAGAGCAAGCTTTATGCCGTGTGATTGAGGCTTTGAATTGTGAATACTCCCGCCGTGAGCGAACGCTGGCTGCGGCAATTCACTCAGCTTTGGGGGAAAATTCGCTACTTCGGTCTGGCACTCAGTTTGCAGCTACCAGGGCAGAAGATTTTCAACTAAAGGAGTTACGACTATGCAAGCAAGTGCAGTAAAAGAAGCAGTCAAAATGGGCGCGAAAGTTGCACAAGTTGGCATCGAAGCCGAACGATTGAAAGAGACCGTGACGCATGCCGTAGAAGATACCGTCAACGCTGCCAAACGCGCCGCCAAACAAGGTCGTTATGCAGTCGAAGATTTGGTGGATGAAGCCACGCACTCCGTCAAACGACATCCGTTGCAATCCGTTGGTCTGACGTTGGGCATTGGCTTCGCAATCGGCACAATGTTTGGTCTGGCATTAGCACGCGTGAAGTTCACGAACCGTCGTTGCGGGGTGGAAGATAGCCTCAAGTGAGGCGGGGCTTGATTGCGCGAAATAAGGCAATGATCGCAGCAATAGTTTTTAATGTTGTGTTCTTCAATTCCGGCAGTGCGGCGCGGCTGCAATTACATCTGTGTGATGACACCAGGCTGGCGGCTGGCGAGTGCTGGCCTTTGCCTGTCATTTGATCGAAACCGAATTCAACTATCTCATCAATCCACGCCATCCTGATTTTGCACGCTTAAAAATTAATCCACCCAAACCGTTCAATTTTGAGGGGCGCTTGTGGGCATAGCGGCTTCCGCAACCGCCCCTCACAAAATCCCCGGCGATTTTCTTCAGGAACGAGCCAACCCTTGCAATCCAACCGCCACAAGGTGTTTACAGAATGCCCCCTCTGCGGCAAACAGGCACGTACAGCTATATTGTAATTGCCCCGTGCGGAGCCACAACCTGACCTCGTAGCGTTGTGTCCCCTGCACCTGGGCCGTAATTGTCTCCGCTGCCTCCGCCCACGAAAGCACCTGCCCGCCCTGACTGTACGCTGCCCCCCGCTCATAAACCAGCTTCCCCGCTAAGGTGCGCAGCAACTCTGGTTTGAGAATTTTCCAGCGTGTGTCGTGTGCCACCTTCATTCCTCTTAACGTTGTAATGGCGCGGCCTCGACCATCCCAAACCCTTGTGAATTCGCGCTGCCGAAGCCGCATTCCCAGCCCAGGGCAATTAACGCCGGATTCCCACGCACCCAGAATGGCGCCAGATAGCCTTTGATCCTGATGTTCTTATAGGCAATCAGCTTTGAGACACGCTCCGGGCCGCCGCGCTGCCGAATGTAGTCCCAGTCAAAGGAAAACTCCAACTCCTCTTTGTCAATTTCCGCCCCGCATAACACCCGGTATTTTTCACATAAATTCGAGCCGACCAGCGGGCCGAAACGATCATCATCGGCGCGGACGTAATGCTTCGTCGCCATCCCCTCCATCTGAATGCCGACGGTCAATGGAGACAACGCCACGAACCGCATTTCTTCCGAAAATTCCGGTGGTTCCAGAATTTCAATTTCGCGCAGGGCATACACCTGACCGGACAAACGAAGCTCCGTTTGCCGATTCAAGCCGCTGACAAACGCTTCGATAAAGTTGGGCAAGGGCGAAGCAATTTGGAATTGCACGTCCCCGTCGGAAAAGCAGTAACCATCATTTTCAAAATGGTAGCGCGGCAGCTTTGGCAACGAATACACAAAAAACTTGAACCGCTTGCGCGAAGCCTCCGCCGCAAAGCCCTGATCGTGCAGGAAGCCTGCGAAATCAGGCGCGACCGTGGCGACCGTTTCATAAATGAACGAGGCGACCTGATGCTGATTCGCGGGAAAAAAGGCGGGATAGGTCAGTGGGGTGAGTGTAAGTCTTATTCTCATATCGGTGCAGTTCGCAGCAGGAATAGTTCGCGGTTCGCAGTGAAGAGAGTTCGCAGCAAGACCGCAAACTCGCAACTGCGAACTTCCTCATCACGATTTCTTGAGACGTTCATCAAAGACAAATCGTTGTGGTGCTTCCAGCCTGATTTGTGCGAAGTCGGGATGCGTCGGATTAAGCAGATAATTGTTTTCCCCTGGCACAATGGCAGTTGGCACTTCGAGCGCTGCCGACGCATTGGCGCTAACCCCCTCATCTCCAATTTGTTGTAACGACAACGGCGCAGGTGACGTGTTCCAGTCAGCAGGTAAAAGACTCCATTCTCTGACGGGCAAAATTAAGTCGGCTGGAATATTTGCCGCAACATACGAATACGCTGAGAGTAATTCATCATTGTCCAGATGCACCAGCATTTCCAAAGCCGCCAGCGCCAGCGAACCCGCCGTGTAAATGATGCGCGTTCCTCGTGTATTCCAACGTCCGCCGAAGCGATACGCGCCTTCGCCATCAAAAGCCGGCGCCGCGTATTTTGTTGTTTCAATTCCTCTCAGGTTCGATAAGCATTCCGACGTTTAGACCCTTGTTGTGAGGGCCGGAGGTCTAAAAGTTTCAATTCCTCTCAGGTTCGATAAGCATTCCGACGTTACCGCAGCATTTTATAGACAATGTTGGATGAAAATGTTTCAATTCCTCTCAGGTTCGATAAGCATTCCGACGCAACTCCCGGTAGGTTTGCAATTAGATTAATTAGTGCGTTTCAATTCCTCTCAGGTTCGATAAGCATTCCGACTCGTTGGGCAACTTGGTCCTCAAGACCGGTTGTGCATTGTTTCAATTCCTCTCAGGTTCGATAAGCATTCCGACAGTTGTGTGAAGAGTTGCGCCAAAACGGTGTTATGGTGTTTCAATTCCTCTCAGGTTCGATAAGCATTCCGACCATTAGTCTTGGAGCTATAAGGGTCCGTGTGGAGGAGAGTTTC
>JAYSTY010000423.1:0-13956 GCA_043719385.1 Blastocatellia bacterium
GTCTGATACCTTGCGCGTGGGAATTATTGTAGCTCGCGGAAATACATTTCGAGGAAGCAGGTATCAGACGGCGAAAATTTCAAAGGCGGTAGTGTTAGTTTTGGGAAAGTAAGTCCTTTGCTCAAACGGTTACTGCATGATCGTGACGCAGCTTTGATTACGACCTGTTTTGATTTTTATGGGTTGCGTAAAGATTTTCCAAAATCTGAACGGGGAAATTGTTTTGAAAAAGTTGCTGAACTCGAAGCCTGGGTGAGACAGCAATTTAATGATGCCAGACTCCACCCATATTTTTTTCTGCAGGAGTTTGAGGCAATGATGTTTGTTCGCCCTGAAGAACTGGCGGAACAAACAGGCAGTGAAAAGATTTTATCAACGCTGCATGAAATTAAATTACAATGTTCCTCGCCAGAAGAAATTAATGATCATCCAGATACTGCTCCATCCAGACGAATTAAAGTGCTTATTCCCAGCTATCGAAAAACTGCGCACGGTCTTTCCATTCTGGAGAAAGTTGGACTTAATGTAATCCGCGCTGAATGCCCGCATTTCAACGAATGGCTGACCAAACTTGAATCATTGGGCGATAACTTATGAACCTAATCTTTATGGGTACGCCCGAATTCGCCGTGCCTTCACTTAAAGCATTGATCGCCGCCGGACACAATATTCATGCGGTCTTCACGCAGCCGGACAAACCTGTCGGGCGCAAGCAAATCATCACTGCGCCGCCGATCAAAGTTGTTGCTGAGCATCATCAACTTACTGTCCATCAGCCGACAGTCATTAGAACGGAAAATGCTCGGGCGGAATTGGAGCCGATTTTCAAAGCTGCGGATGTTGGAGTTGTGGCGGCGTATGGACGCATTTTGCCGGGGTGGATGCTGGCGGCTCCGAGGCTTGGTTGCGTCAATGTACATTCATCGTTACTGCCAAAATATCGCGGCGCGGCTCCGATCAATTGGGCGATTGTTCATGGCGAAACGGAAACCGGTGTGACGATTATGCAGATGGATGAGGGATTGGATACGGGCGATATTTTGTTACAGGGGAAACTGGCGATTGGCGCAGATGAACGGACTCCTGCATTGACGGCGCGACTCGCGGAGTTAGGCGCGAATTTATTGGTTGAAACGATTGCAAAACTTGAACGCAGTGAACTTCATGCGATCTCGCAAAATAATGCTGCATCAACTTACGCGCCGATTTTGAAACGTGAAGACGGATTAGTTGATTGGGCGCAAACAGCGACGAACATTCGCAATCGCATGCGCGGCTTCACTCCGTTTCCGGGCTGTTACACTTTTATCAACGAACAAAAAATTGAAATCATCAATGCTCAGGCCGAAGCGCACGATCAGCCAATAGAATCAGGCACAATCTGTGAAGTGAACAAAACTGACTTCGCCATCGCGTGCGGTAAAAATTCAAAACTAAAAATTACGGAAGTCCAACCCGCAGGCAAAAGGCCGATGCCTGCGCGTGATTGGTTGAATGGCGCAAAATTGCAAGTTGGAGTGAAGCTCGGATGAATATTTCTCCGGCTCGAATTACTGCTTTTGGAATACTTTTGCGTGTCATTACGGAAGATGCTTATGCCAGCAATTTATTGGTGGCTTCGCGCTATGAAAATTTGTCTTCAGCCGATCACGGGCTGGCGCATGAATTGACGCTCGGCGTCCTGCGATGGCAGGCACGGCTCGATTTTCTCATCGAACATTTCACCAAACGCAAAATTGCCAAACTTGATAATGAAGTCGTCATTGTGGTCCGACTCGGAATTTATCAGCTACTATTTCTGGATCGCGTTCCTGCGCATGCGGCAATTAATGATGCAGTGAATTTGGTGAAGCTGCATAAAAAAAAGAGCGCCGCACCGATGGTGAATGCAGTGTTACGATCAGTGCAACGCGCAGGCGCAGGCGAAATTCCTAAGCTCATCGAAGCCATCAAAGACCCACTTGAAAAATTAAGTGTAGCGGCTTCGCATCCGCGTTGGTTGTTGGAAAATTGGATTGCACGAGTTGGATTTGAGCAAGCACAAGCGTTAGCAATAGCCAATAACGAAGCGCCAAACACGGCTTTTCGCTTCAATCGCAAAGTGCAACCCGAAGCGAATACACGCGAATGGCTGAGCGCCAACAACGTGCAATTTCGCCCTTCAAAAATTTGCCCGGACGCTTTTGTGATTGAAGCTGGGAAATTTTCAGCGCAATCCGAAGCGGTCGAAAATAGCTGGCTTTATTTGCAGGATGAAGCCTCGCAACTGGTCGCACATTTAGCCGCAACTTCATCCCTCATCCCTCATCCCTCATCCCTTGATTTATGCGCCGCGCCTGGCAGCAAGACTTCATTGATGGCTTCGTTACTGCCTGAAAATTCTTTGCTTGTAGCTTGTGATTTATACGCGCATCGCTTGTTGACCTTGCGTGACCTGGCGGCGAAATCGGGGGTTGAAAATTTGAATGTGTTTCAGCTTGATGCGACGAAACCATTGCCATTCGCGGCTGAAACGCAATTTGATACGGTCTTGCTGGATGCTCCATGTTCAGGGTTGGGGACGCTCCAACGGCATCCTGAAATTAAATGGAAGGTGAACGAAGGTAAGATCAAAGAATTATCTGAATTGCAAAAAAAGTTGATTTTAAATGCTGCTTCGCAAGTGAAAGCCGGAGGGATTTTGACCTACTCCGTTTGCTCTACGGAACCAGCCGAAGGAGAAGAAATCATTGCGTGGCTGCTCACTCAAAATGCAGAATTCCACGATGTGACGAAGGAAAGAATAGCTGAGATAAAAGTTAGTAATCCGGGTTTGACAGGTACAAATTTTGGCGCTCGAACCTTCACACATTTACATGGGTGTGAGAGTTTTTTTGTTTGTGTTTTGCAACGTGGCATAAACTTTTAGTTTATGCCTTTTGGACAATGCGGGTTTCCGGCAAAAGCATAGAGTTTTCTTTAGCAATTACAGCAATAGACGCAGCAATTGCAATTTCCTGATCAGTGAAATACTCCAACTTCGTCTTTGCTAAGTTTGGTTTTGCTAAATGAATAGACATGTTTTCTATTTATTGATCACTTATATTTTCCCTAACCAGTATCGGCGCCTAACGCTTCGCCTCAGCGGGGCCGCGAACGGCACTGATAACGATGAGAAATTGGCTTCGCGGCCTCCGCTGGATGCGTTTGTTGGGCGTCTGGACCACATAAGCCTCTATTCGTAATCAGGCTCGCGCCTATACCAAATCACACCAGAAACTGGCCTATTCTTTACTCGACGTTTGCGTGGTCGAAAACCTAATGAGCGCCAATCAGCTTCTGTCATTTCTTGCCAAGATGGTTCTTGAAAACTATTTTCTGGTGGAATTCTCGCAAAGTTTACCAGCATCCATTCGTTATCGGCAGAGTACCAAGTGTCATGATGCGTTAGAAGTACTAGCTGCTTGGGGTCTATGTCATACTGCTCGCAGACTTGTAGAGCTAGATACTCTATGCAGTTTGTTATGCTTTTACCGGGATTCTCATTTACCTCCTCGCACATTATCACTATTCTGCCATCAGGTAGGTTTATTCTCTCAATCCGACAGACTCCATCGAAGCGATTTGGAGATTTATACGCAAAAAGCTCAGGCTTCTCTTCTTCTGACCAAAGAATTCTCCAAGGCTTGAATATGAATTCCATGTCTTTTTTAGCAAGCTTTCTCAAAGACTTCTGGTTTTCCCCAATGTTAAGTTCAAATAGCTTCTCAATATCTTCTAAGTTACCGGCATACTTTTTTCTATCTCTGAAATCTAAGTACTTCTTTCCTTTTAAGTCTTGCGGGATTTCTGTGTCAGCAATGTGTCCGAATAACGCGGGAATGACTACGACTTGCTTGCTCTCCAACTCTCTAATCAAGGCTGAGTCTAGCTCAAGTTTAACCCAAGATGAGTTGATAGAATTAGGGCTGAATACAACAACAAGATAATGACAGCGGGCAATAGCATCATTTATCCGATCTCGAATTCTGTCACCAGGCTTCATCTCCCATGAATCGAACCAGATTTCGATCCCTCTTGCTTTCAGATCTTTGGCAAGCTGCGAGACAAAATCTCTATCTTTAGATGAATAGCTGATAAACAGGTCGTACTCTTTCATAAGTCCTATAGTTTATATAAACACTGAAATGAGTTGTAGTGTTGACTCGAAGACGCCCAACTAAAGTTTATGTTACTTCTGATCCGGCGCAATAAAGTTGGTATTCACCAGACTCTGGTAATCGGTGTATTTGCCGGCGCTGTAATCTTTCAAGAAAACCGGGATGCTTTGTAAAATTGAAGTGAACATATGGCCAGGCAGGCGCGCCGGATGTCGGCCCCGCGAACTGACCGAGCGAATGAACAGGCTCTTCTCATTAATCGGCAATTTTTTGACGTTACTAACGAAGCCATCAAAGACCTGATATTGAAATAAATATTGCTCGACATTGGAAGTGTAAAGCGTCGAGACGGTCACATTATTTTTGCGCAGGTAATCACCGACGGCGGCAAAGGCTTTTGTCCCCGCAAAGTTTCCTGTGATCGGGATGATGAGATTTTTGCTGTGCAGGTTACGCAGGAAATTATAGTCCTCATCCGTTGCCAGAAAATTCCCCTGCTTGCCGTTCAAATCCGTTTGCGTAATGATATCTTTCAAGGTTGGAAAATACATGCCGCGATAGCCGGTTCTTAATTGGTAGGCAAGCTCCAAACCAGTTTCTTTGAAGCTGGTCAGCACATAATCAAGCCCCTTATTTTCTTCGTCGGTAAACTGGAACTGAAAATCTTTCTGGATCATTTTACGAATTTCAGCGAGGTTCGCCGCATACAATTTTTCATCCACCGGAGTCGCACTGAAGTATTGTGTCAGGTCATTGATCGCAGCATTTGCCGCCGGTGCTTTGCCTTTGACGATTGGTCTGCTCAACAGGCGTGACAGGAATTCTGCGCGTGTTGGTGAGAGCTGGAAAATCGCTTTGTACATTAGATGATGCACGACGGCCAGGCGACGAATATCAATAATGAATGCGATGCGTGGCCGCGTTTTGGCGATGTAGGTGAAATTCTGTTCCGGCCCGACGCCGAGATATGCGCCACCTGGTTCATCCAATTCTTTGAGCTTATCAACAATGTGCAAATAGGATGTTTCGTTGGAAACCAAATTGTCCGAGTGAAACTCGCCACCCTCTTCAGAGAAGTCATGAATCAGACGCGTGAATTCCGTGAGTGAAAGTTTTTCTGGTAAGTTTTGTTGCGCGATTGGCGCAGGTTTAGGTTGCGCGTCAGCCGACACTGAAGTGGCAATTGCCAAAATAATAATTAAAAACAATTTCCGAAAATTCATGGCGTTCCTCTTATTTGGTTAGCAGTGATCTTGACAGCCAATTTGATTCGTGAGAGCTACATCATTCTATTTCAATTCCCGATGGAGTCCAACTGCATGCACTATTTTCCGCGCAAAGGTCTGAATGTTCCGACGGTCACAATTGTTGATGATACAGGCAAAGTTATTGCCGATGAGCAACGACAAGTTATCCGTCACGTCATTCAGGATGGTAACGGCGCCGACATTATTTTTGGTAACGGCACAACGGGAGAATGGAACCGCTTAAGCAATGCAGAGCGCCTGCGGCTCATCGAAATCACGATTGATGAAGTCAGAAAAAGCGGGCGGAGGGAAGTGGCTGATGAGCGGCAGAAGGTTGAAGCATGGATTGGCGTGAACGGCGTAACGCAGGCTGAGGTTTTGACCAATTTAGATGCGGCAATTCAATTGGGAGCCGATGCCGCCGTGATTGCGCCATTGGCGATTAACGATTTGCAGGAAACTGAAATCGTGCGATTTTTTTTACGCGATGTGAATGATTTGCTCGAATCCACGCGCCGCGAAATTCCGATTTTGCTTTACGACAATGCCGACATCAATGCGCCACAATTCAGACAGGGAAACTCCGCACACATTCGCACGCATGTCGTCAAAGCGCTCAGCCGTTTGCCCTGGATTTGCGGACTTAAAGTTTCGGCTTCGCGTCGTGTGCTTGGCAACTACACCAAAGCGGCGTTGCACTTTAAGCAGCCCGGCGAGTTCGGAATTTATATCGGCAATGCAATGTTGATCTTTGACTGGTTCCGGCCCAAGCGCGGACTGGTCGGGCGCTTGCAGGCTGGTGTGAATGACTGGTTGCTCAATGACGCCCTGCCAATTGGTGTCGTCGCTGGCCCTGCGAATGTGTTGCCCCGCGAATGGCAAAAGGCGTGGCGCGTGTGCTGGGCTGGCGATGAAACATTGATGGATGAATATTATTCGTTGTGTCAGGCCTTTGAAAAACTCACCGAATTTGGTCAACCGAGTGGACAATATGTTGGCAAAATGCTGGGGTGTTTGAAATATGCGTTGGAGCTTGATGGCGTGATCACGAACAGTGAGGTTTGTGCCGGGACGAAATCACTAACCGATGAGGAAAAACAAATTTTCAGCACTGAATGGTTTGCTTTGCGAGAACGGATGAATCAGCAGACAGCCGCACTTTGGGCAAGTCAATCACAGGTACAGTAGGCGTCCCGCCTGCTGAAGAGAGGCTGACGCCACAAGTTCTTGCAGGCAATTGTGTAGCGTTAATCTCGCTGGACAGGCGGGACGCCTATCCTACCCTTTTAATCCCCGCTCGCGCTTTCGACTTTATCCAACAGATTCGGATAGAGCGGAAATTTCGCCGTCAATTCTTTCACGCGAGTTGAGACCTGCTGGCGGACATTTTCGTCTTCGGGCGCGTTCAGCACTTCGACGATGCAGGCGGCGATTTCTTTCATCTCGGCTTCCTGCATGCCACGCGTTGTTACGGCTGGCGTCCCGATCCGAATGCCGCTTGGCTTCATCGGTGGATTGGTGTCGAAAGGAATCGAATTTTTGTTGACGGTGATGTGCGCGGCGTCCAGGGATTTTTCTGCTTCTTTGCCGCCGACTCCTTTGCTGAAAACATCAACCAAAAATACGTGATTGTCAGTGCCGCCCGAAACTACACGGAAGCCAGCTTCGGCAATTCCATCGCACAGCGCCTGCGCATTTTTCACGACCTGTTGCTGATAGGTTTTGAATTCTGGTTGCAGGGCTTCTTTAAAGGCGACAGCTTTGGCGGCCATGATGTGAACGAGCGGGCCACCCTGGACACCAGGGAACACCGAACGATCAATATCTTTGGCGTATTGCTCTTTGCACATAATGATTCCCGAACGCGGGCCGCGCAAAGTTTTATGCGTTGTCGTCGTCACAAAATCGCAATGCGGAATCGGCGAAGAGTGAACTCCGGTGGCGACCAGTCCGGCGATGTGGGCTATGTCCGCCATCAGCATTGCGCCGACCGATTTGGCAATCGCGGAAATGCGCTCGAAATCAATCACGCGTGAATAGGCCGAAGCGCCGCACAAAATCAATTTGGGTTTGTTTTCGTGCGCGAGTCGTTCCATCTCTTCGTAATCAATTGTTTCGTCTTCTTTGGTGACGCCATAAGGGACGATTTTATAACTCTTGCCCGAAAAATTCAGCGGATGCCCGTGCGTCAGATGTCCGCCGTGTGACAGGTTGAAGCCCATCACCGTATCGCCGTAATTCAGGACGGCAAGATACACCGCCATATTTGCCTGGGAGCCGGAATGCGGTTGCACGTTGACATGTTCGGCGCCAAATAATTCTTTGGCGCGGGCGATGGCCAGGTTTTCAACGACATCGGCGTATTCACAGCCGCCGTAATAGCGCTTGCCCGGATAGCCTTCCGCATATTTGTTGGTGAAGACTGAACCAGCCGCTTCGAGCACGGCTTCGGACGTGAAGTTTTCGGATGCGATTAGCTCCAGGCCTTCGTGTTGACGGCGTGTTTCGTTTTGAATGGTCTGATAGATGTCAGGATCGGAGGCGGATAAATTGCGATAATTATTCATAAGATAGTTTCGAGTTTTGGGTTTCGAGTTTCGCGCAATCAGTTTCGAGTTTTGCGTTTCGGGTTTCGCGGTTCGAGGGTTGTGCCTTATTACCTTGCCCTCGAAACTCAAAACCCGAAACTCGAAACTAATTCTCCAGTTCAGCGATTTTTTCGACGCGGATTTCGTGTCGTCCGCCGTCAAAATTATTCGTTAAAAATGCCTGCACGATTTCTTTCACTGTCTCTGGCGGAGTCGTGCGGCCTCCGATAGCGACAATATTTGCGTCATTGTGGTGACGCGCCAAACGGGCGGTTTCCTCATTCCAGGCCAGCGCCGCGCGGATACCGTGAATTTTGTTGGCGGCAATCGAAATCCCGATGCCACTGCCGCAAATTAAAATTCCGCGTTCGACTTCGCCATTCATTACAGCGTGTCCGACGCGCGCGGCAAAATCAGGGTAATCAACCGAAACTGTGGCGGAATTCGTTCCCAGGTCTTCATACTCGATGCCCATTTGGTCGAGTTGCATTTTGATGGCTTCTTTAGCAGGGAATCCGGCGTGATCGCTGGCGATAGCTATTTTCATGCTTTTCTAAGAATTGAGGCAATTTGAGTTTCTAAAAAAGAATAGTACATTACGAGCGAAAAAAAATCCAAATGCATGAAGATTGCAGATTGTGGAATGCGGAATTGAGCCAAAAGAAATGCCCCAGGAAAATTCTACCCCGACAAAATCAGGTTTTTTCTACCGACTACCGACTACCGACTACCGACTACTTCCGCCTGTATTTTTCCTTCTCCTGCTCCTGATTTCGTGGCGGCGGTGGACTTCATTAATTGTAGACACCGGACGCGAGATGGATTTGCCGTTGCGCTTGTTACGGGGCGAATTGTTGTACCGCGACATTCATTATTTGTACCCGCCGCTCTCGCCATATTTTAACTCCCTGCTTTATCGAATTTTCGGCATTCACCTGGAAGTGCTGAATGTCGCGGGAATTATTTGTTCAGCCATCATCGTCTGGTTGTGTTATCTCATTGCAAGGAGAATTTTAAGCGAAAGAGAAGCGATATTAGCAACGATTGCCGTCATCGTTTGGTGCATTTTTAAGCCGGAAGGAAATTTGATTTCACCGTATTCGTTTTCAGCTTTGCACGGCATGATGCTGGCGCTGGGAACGCTGGTAGTGACGTTACGATATGGCGAAAAAAGAACCTGGCGCGAAGTGTTTGGGGCTGGCGTTATGATTGGTTTGGCTGGCATCACAAAGCAGGAATTCGCCCTGACTGCGGCGGTGACATGGAGCGCCGGAGCTCTATTTATTCATCACAAAACCTGGCAACAATTATTCTTGCGCTTGCTTGTCCCGGCGCTGATTTCGTTAGCTATTGTTTTGCCTGTCTTTGGATATTTTTTATCACGCGTTGGCTGGCATTCGCTGATTGACGATTGTCATTTGTTGTACACGAGCATTCCAAAATCGCTGCTGTTTTATAACTCGGCGCGCACCGGACTGGATCATCCCTTTGCTTCGATTTTGCAAATGATCGGTGGCGCAGCCGTAGCGATTGCGCTTGCCAGTTTGATTACATTGTTCAGCTTAGCAGGCCGCAAAAAACAACTGACGCAAATGGCTGGCAGGGAAAATTATCAGGCGGGGCTCGCCACAAAAAATCTTTCCGTGCGCTTGCTCCTGACAATATTTTTTAGCGCGTTAAGCCTGGCGGTAATTATTTTGTGGCTGTCACACGGGCGCTGGGATGGCAGCCCGTTACGCGCTTTGCCATTGGCGTTAATTGGTTTGATGCTCTGGAATTTTTTTCGTCGTGATGAAACCAAACCACAATTCGCTTTGTTTGTGATCGCTGTTTACAGCCTGATGGCCTTGATTCGCGTCGTGTTGCGTGTACCGAGCGGCGGCGCGTTTGGCGGCTATTTTTTGCCGACCTCGCTCATTCTGATTGTATATTTGACGACGGTTTCTCTGCCGCGTTTTATTGAACAATTTTACGATGAATACGCGACGGATAATGTTCCGCCTGCGCTCAGGACTATTTTCATCAAGCCGCGTCTGCGCTTCACCGGAATTGCGCTGTTGAGTTTCTGGTTGCTGATTACAATTGCAGTGTTCGGGTATCGCTATCGCAAAACTTTTCCGGTGTTGATTACGGCTCCGCACGGCAGTTTGTATGTGACCCAGGCAACCGCCCAGGCGACGCAGGAAATGCTGGAATTTATCGCCCAAAGTTCTGCGCCGGAAGATGCAGTTGCCGTTGTGCCTGAAGGCAGTTCGTTAGCATTTTTGGCGGGGCGCAAAATGCCGTTGCGCCAGCAAATTATGATTCCTGATTTTATGGATGCGCAGGGCGAACGCGACGCGATTGCGCAACTTGCCACAGTGAAATATGTCCTGGTCATCAATCGTCCCATGCGGGAATTTGGCCTGGAAGCTTTTGGGCGGGATTATTACCAGGCATTTGGTCAATCCCTGGATGAAGAATTTCGCGTGGTAAAAGTTTGTGGAGCGGTAAAAGACGAACAACTACAAATCGGTTCACCGCATTTTTTTATTAAGATTTTGGCACACAGGTAAACCAACTCGCGCTAAATCAATTTCATCGCTGTCAAATCATTCATTGGTTCTTCAAACGAACACGCACCCACCGCCATCACGATTTGTTTACGCGCCAGGCCAAGCTGATGGAGCGTCAGGCGATGTCGTCGCCATTGCACACCCTCTTCGTCAAAGCTAAATGCCGCCGGGTCTTTTTCGTTCAATATTTCGCTGGTGTCGGCTTCGCTGAAATCAAAGCGCGCGAAGGCGGTGGCCAGCAAAATATTAAGGAAGCCGTACATCATGGATAATTCGCTGTCAGGCGCGTAAGTGAGTTTGTAATTGCCGCGCACCGGATGATGCAATCCGGCAGTCGCTTTAAACTGGACGCGCTGATCGGCGCAACGACAAATAAATTGCGCCAGGTTTTGGGCGGAAGGAAAGGCCTGGTTGGTGATCCCGCCCGTGCGAACTTTGGCCCGCGCTTTGGACGCCATAATCGCTTCCAGAATCGTCGTCGGGTCTTTTTCAATCGGAATTTCAAAATAGGCGATGAGGGAACGTGGAATCAAATACATTGCGCGGTAAACATCTTCGACACTCTCGGCCTTGAGTTCAATCGTGTCAATGACCACCGCTCCAACATTTTCATCTCTGGCGTGGAAGACATTGAAATCAACCAGTTCTTCGAGATCGGCTATGATGTCCCCACTGCCAATCACGCTGAGCTTCCACGGATAAACCGGATTGCCTCGGGGTAATAATGCAGCGGCGGCATCTTCAAAATCGCGCAATCTGGAAACCGGGACAACCAGCCGCCCCAGCATTTGCGCTTTGTCACCCTTCAGGTAACTCGCATAATTATTTACGACAGTTTGTATATCTAAGGTTGAGGGCGGAAATAAACCCGCGTAATCAATCACCCCATCCAGCAGAATCTGAATTGAATTCATAGCTTTATACCAAAGGGTTTTAGCCTTAAGTTCAAAATTGATGCTGTGACCATCCGCAGTGCAACTGTGGCTGCGGTACAAAAATTTCGTGCCATTCCTGCTTCATAAAATTGAGCAGCATTAATGGCAGCTTGAAATTATCAATATGCCAACCAGGGGATTGGGCAAATTGTATTATGAATTGCGGAAATATTGAAATGGCGACATCATTCGACTGGCTTGACATCGGTAACGTAATATTCAGTTTCGCCGAAACATTTTGTCGGGACGCCTTTATGCTGCTCATAACTCACGGCTACGCGCTTGCCCAGGCTGCGATTAATTTTTTCCGCTACGGCATCGTTACGAACGCTGAAATAAAAAATTTCCGGCGCTGTGCCCGGCATCGAAACCATTGCCAGTTCACCTTCCCACGTTTTGCACACCCAGCCTTTATGCGACAATTTTTGCACATAGCCCGAACGCTCGCCGCTGGAATAACTGATATGCAACGCGCCCCAGGCATACGCCGCAAATCCACCAATCACAAGCAGCGGCAACAGGATCGCAGCCAAAAGTAATATCTTTTTCATGCTTTGCTTTCTCCGTAGTTGATAAAATCGTTCGCGCTAATATAACAGTTTGCTGTGGTGTGTGACCAGGGTAGTGCCGCAGGTGATATTGTGCTTGAAGCAATCAGTCTCCGTCGTTCCAAATTTGCGGCACAGCCGCAAAGAAAATTCGGAGTTTGATTTATAGAGACTGAATCTTTCATACCAAATTCCCACGCCGCGCCTGTTCGCGCTCAATTGCTTCAAACAAAGCCTTGAAATTTCCTTTCCCAAAACCCTGGGCGCCTTTGCGCTGGATGATCTCAAAAAATAGCGTTGGGCGGTCTTCGACCGGCTTGGTGAAAAGTTGCAACAAATAGCCTTCGTCGTCACGATCAACCAGAATCCGTTGTTCCCGCAGTATTTCGATGTCTTCATCAATTTCGCCGACGCGCTCACTTAACAGTTCATAATAAGTGTCCGGCACTTCCAGAAAATCTACGCCATTCGTACGCAACTGGCGAATCGTAGCGATGATGTCAGTGGTCAGCAACGCGATATGCTGGACGCCGGGGTCCTGGTAAAAATCCGTGTACTCTTCGATCTGACTTTTGCGCATTCCGGGAGCGGGCTCGTTAATGGGAAACTTAATGCTCCGCGAATGATTCGCCATGACGACGCTGTTCAGGCTGGTAAAGTCAGTCGAAATATCTTTGTCATCGAACGTCATATAGCGTTCAAGCCCGAACACGCGTTTGTACCAGTCTTCCCAAAACAGCATTTTCCCAAATTCAACATTGGCGACAAAATGATCCAGACGCAACAACCCGGCATTATGCCCCGGAGCTTTTGATTCAATGAAATCAGGCATGAACGGGCCTTCGTAACTGTGCTTTGAAAAAAACGAATGAATCGTATCGCCGTAAACTTTCACCGCCGACCGCCGCGCTTCACCTTGTGCGCCTTTGATTGTGTACGGAGCCGCCGCCGGTTCCGCGCCACGCCGCACAGCTTCTTCAAAAGCAAAATCCGCGTCGGCAACTTCCAGCGCCACATCACGCACACCGTCGCCGTGTTTGAGAATGTGCGCACTGGCCTTATCCATCGGATCGTAAGGCGTAGTCAGCAACAACTTGAACGTCCCCTGTTGCAGCGCGTAGGAGCATTGCTCACGATTCCCGGTTTCGAGTCCGGTGTAAGCGATGCGCTCAAAGCCAAACGCATTGCGATAAAAATAATCGGCTTGCTTGGCGTTGCCGACGTACAGTTCGATGTGATGAACCTGGCGAATATGTAAAGGATTGTTGAGCATATTAGAATTTCCAGCCCGTAAAACGGGCGTTAGCATAAAGCCCCGTGCGTGAGCGCGGGGTAAAATCCACCACCATTGGCAAAGCTATCGAAGATAGCGACAGTTCTTAACTGACATCGGCTGTCGCCCGTATTCACGGGCTTATGCGTTTCTGCAATGCCCGTCCCCGCGCTCATGCACGGGGCTTTATGCTAACGCCCGCTTCGCGGGTTAAATTGAATAAGCCAAATACTGTCAAAGATTAAGATGAAATTTTAATCTGACAAAGTAGAACTAAGCAGGTGAGCATAAGTAATCAAGTATTTTGCTTCGTTCAGAGTCCAAACTTTAGTTTGAATTTCCGCCGCGCTTCGCTGGCGGAAACACGCTAAAGCGCGGACTCTGAACGAAGAGCATAATGTCGCAAAACTTATGTTCACCTGCTTACAAATAAATTTCAGGAAGCCAATTTTTCAAACGCTTTGTCGGAAAATTTGAAATGTCTGTCTTCATCATTGCGTTCGGCACCGAGTTTTTCGTAAAACTCGATAGCCGGCGCGTTCCATTCCAAGACCTGAAAATCAATCCGCTCAAAACCGCGTGATTTGCCCAATTTGGCGATATATTTGAGCATCATTTCGCCAACGCCTTTCCCGCGAAAATCTTTTGTAAGATAAATATCTTCGAGAAAA
>JAYSTY010000424.1:0-13946 GCA_043719385.1 Blastocatellia bacterium
GTTGCGAAGGCGGTACGTGGTTTTCTTTTTCATCGCAGAAAATATCTACCACGTTTCCGCTGCCGCAGCTACCCTTTCTGATTCGTGCAACAACGCCCAGTTTCGCTCTGGTACAATTACCGAAACATTAATATATTCAAAGGCTAGAATGGACTTAATTGCTTCCAAAATGACCTTGATCGCTCCACCGTAATCTTCTATTTTGGTCAGCTTTTCGCCAAGTTTGCGCAGCTTAGCCAGTTTATCGTCATATTCAAGGGTTTCAACTATGATTGCGGCATAACGTGCAAGTGACCATAGACATTTCTTATCAGCTTCACTAAAAGCACCGATTTCAGGGCTTTCAATATTGAGTACTCCAATGGGTTTCGTCCCAAACTTAACTTCTTTCCCTACTCTTATTGAGGCTTTCCGAATCAGGATTGGAATTGCCAATTCTGATCTCATATTTTTAAAGTGTTTTATATATACATCTTTCCACTCAGCACCCGTTATGTCATCTACTTTGATTGGCGCTTCTTTGCTAAGGGCTAATCCGGTAATTCCCTGACTGATACCGACTTCAGGGGTTTGTAAGACCTCATCTTCTTCAAGCTGTTCAATCTCTAAAATACCAGTTTGATAGTTTAATAGTCTGATTAAACCGTCTTTTTTCTCCACTAACTCAAGGCTCCCACGCAGTAATAATCTAAGTACCTCTTTTTTGTTAGTAGCTTCTGCTATCTGTAGCATTATTTCCATCAGCTTCCCTAGTCGCTTGCCATATTCTGCTTCTTTAAGTAACTCAGATTTTTGAAATGATAGTGCAACGTGGTCTGCAAAATACTGAAACTGTTTCTTTTCAAGAGCCGTGTAGTGTCGTTTTTCCCGTGCATAAATGTCTAAAAAGCCGAACTTCCTATTTTCTGCCCACATTGGAGCGCTAAGCAACGACTTCCATCCTCGCATTTGAGCAGCTTCAGAGTGCACGTATTTTGAACGTGCCTCAGTAACATTAGGCAGGTAAGACAGCCCCTTGCGGTTAAGGTGATTACTGACCCGCTTATCAGCCTGCGCCAGGGTTAATTTTCGATAGTCATCATCCACGCCGCTGCTGGCAGCCTCAATAGCAAGCTGTTCGGTACGAGCATCAAGCCGCCAGATGATACAAACAGGCACAGAAAAAAGTTCACAGACTTTTTCGCATACTTCCCGAAGGAAGTCTTGCGGCGACTTAAGCACCAGTCGACGTGACAAATCTTTGAGGACGGCTACTATTTTTTGACTATGGAATTTCTCAATCGCAATTCCAGCCTGACGCGCTAAGATCATCATCAGTTGTTTTTCGGCTGAACTAAATTGTCTCACATCATTAGAGAAAAAATTGATATACCCGAATAGCTCTTCATCAAAGTGAAGTGGATAACCCACCAAGGAAGTTAAGCCATATTTACGCGCAACTTTCGGGTCTGCGACTCCTTGCCCGTCATCCTGCAATTCATGCCTTTCGACCACGTCTCCTTTTTCAATCAAATCAAATTGAACCCAGGTACCAGTACCTATATCAAACTCATGCCCCGTCATGTATCGCTCAAATTCCTTATTCGTACTGGCACAAGCAATATGTTTCATTTGTTTGGATTTCAAATCTACAGACGCCAGTGTACAGGCTAGTGACCCCATGGCTCGCTGCCCCAGCTCGGTAATTCGTTGTAACACTTCGTTACGATCTTTATATTTTGACGGTATCTCGCTTAACTCTGCAATAAGGTCAAGCGTTTGTTCGTTGCTCGCCATAGGCTATTCCCCATAGTTGTTTATTACCGGGAAATCTTGATTAAAAATAAATATGAAACCACCCAGGGCATAATTGGCTTCTTTCCCCACCCTCGAAATGGTTTGTAGCTTTTGCGGTTGCTTGATTAATGAATAAATTATTCTTGTATAACTCAAGTCGCCAGCGGACAAGAAATCTGCATAATATCTAAGTGTAAAGCGTATCAGTTTATTTAGGCGGCTCAGCGCACATTATGCCGAGCTAACTTATCTGAGTCAATATCGCAGCGAACATTTAGGGGATAGCAAAAATCAACGAGGATCAGGATCAGCCGATTACTTGTCGTTCGCGGATTTTCAGCGTACCCCACGCGATGGCAATCACTGACAGGGAACTGATTGGCATGAGAATTGCCGTGACCAGTGGCGATAATTTCCCTGTGACTGCAAGAGTCAAGCCAATAGTATTGTAAGCCAGGGATAATAAAAAACAGGCGACTAATACACGCAATGCGTACCGCGCAAAATCAATATACGCAGGCAAACGGTTGAGGTTTTCAGCGGCTAAAATTGCATCGCAGGCGGGTGTGAAAGCGCTCGTGTCTTCAGTCAATGCGATCCCGACATTACTTTGTTGCAGTGCGCCTGCATCATTCAATCCATCGCCAATCATCGCGACGATTTTGCCCTCGCGTTGCAGCGTTTGCACAAACCGTAATTTGTCTGCAGGCGATTGATAAAACGCGAGATGTTGATCAGGAAAGAGTGGTTGCAGGTTGGCTCGCTCGTTGTCATTGTCACCGGAAAGCAAATAGAGTTCGTGGGCAGGCTGGAGGTTTTTTAATAAAGTAGTCAACCCGGCACGATATGAATTATCAACGCGAAAATAACCACGATAGATGTTGTCAATCGCAACGTGAACCGACGAAGAATTATTTTGTGTCATTGAATTTGTTTGTGTGGCGATCCACGCGGCTGAGCCAAGCACAATGCGATGCCCGTCAATATTGCCTTCAATGCCGCAATGGGTAATTTCACGGAACGCTCTGGGAGCGCGGGCGGCTCGCCTGCGCTCAGCGCACGAAGTGTCGCTGTTCTGCTCGCGGGAGAAATTATTTGAGTCGTTAAGCGTATCCTGCGTAAGCCTCAGCAGCATTGCTGCGCTCGCCGCATGCAGGCGAGCCGCCTGCGCTCCCAGGATTTGCCGACTTAATGGATGCGTCGAATGTTGCAAACATTCGGCAAGCATCGCTTGTTCATCTGCGCTCAGTGGCTCGCCAATAAACTCAACCTGCGCAATTCCGGCATGTGTGAGCGTGCCGGTTTTATCAAAAACAATCGTATTCAATGCTGCCAAATCCGGTACGACGGAGATGTTTTTCAAATAGAATTTTGCTTTGCCGAAAATCGCTACTGCCGCGCCCAGCGTGAACGGCGCAGCCAGGGTCAACGCGCACGGGCAGGCGATAATCAGCACTGCTGTAAACACGTTGATGGCCTTATCCACGTTCGGCAGCCAGTACCACGCGGCGCTGCCCGCAATCGCCATTACACAGAGCGTGAAATACTTGCCGAACGCATCAGAAATATCGAGCAGCGTCGAATGTTTTTCTTTGTGGAATGCCTCGTTATTCCAAAGCTGCGTCAAATAACTGTGTGAAACTTCTTTCACGACAGACAGCTTCGCGCCCGCGCCAATAACGCGTCCACCCGCATAGACGAGATCACCGCTTATGACCGCGACAGGTTCTGATTCACCTGTCACAAAACTGTAATCCACTGCGGCCTGGGCGCTCAGCAAACGGCTGTCAGCAGGCACAAGTTCGCAGTTACGCACAAAAATTTCGTTGCCTTTTTGCAATCTGGAAACAGGCACATACGTTTCTTTTTCGCCTGTGAGCAACGCGACAGAGAGCGGAAAATACGCCGCGTAATTGCGCTCAAATGAAAGCGAGTCAAATGTTTTTTGCTGAAAAATTTTGCCGATCAACAGGAAAAACACCAGACCATTAAATGAATCAAGGTAGCCTGTTCCGGCGCCGCTGATAATGTCGTATACGCTGCGAAAATAGAGTGCGCTGATGCCTAACGCTACGGGTACCTCCAGCGAGATTTTGCGCTGCCTGAAGGCGTACCAGGCAGAAACAAAATAATCCGAAGCACTGTAAAGCAGCACCGGCGTAGAAAACGCGATACTCAGCCAGCCAAATAAAAATTTGAACTGAGTACTTAAAGTTCCAGTATTGTCCAAATAATCAGGGAAGCTGAACAACATCACATTCCCGAACACAAAACCCGCCAATCCGACTTTTAAAAATAATTTCCGGCGCGTTTTTTCCTGTGTTTGCGACGTGGGTGTGTTGCTGTCGAGACGAATATCCGGCTCGTAGCCAAGTTTGGCAAGCAGGCTGACGACTGCGCTAAGTTTGATTTCCTGTTCGCGGAAAGTGAGCGCGATTTCTTTTTTGAGGAAATTGACTTCAGAGCGCAAAATCGCGGGATTAATTTTGAAAAGATTTTCGAGCAGCCAAATGCACGAAGCGCAATGAATCGCTGGCAGCCGCAAAGTCGTTTTGGTAATCGTGCCATCGCTGAACTGAAGCAATTGCGAGCGCACAGTTTCGTCATCCAAAAACTCAAAGCGAGAATGACGAGTTTGCTTGAACGAAATCGCGCCGCGCTCGGCAAAATCGTAATAGCCGCATAAATCTCTGGTGCGTAATAATTCATAGACTGTCTGGCAGCCGGCGCAACAAAATGCTTTGCCATCGGCCTGCAAAACTTCATCACATTTTTCTCCGCAATGAAAACAAACAACTTGTGCCTGCTCGGCGGTGTCAACCAACAACATAGTTTTTCAGTCTCCTAAATGGAGGCAGTGAGGAAAATTTCCCACACCACAATTATGTTTTGGCTTAGTGCAAAGAGCGCGCCACACTTCGAGATGCAGAAGCCCGCACGAAGTAAGGGCGTGTGAGTAGAAGTCCACATGAAGTGAGGGCGTGTACGCGCAATTGAGTTGAATTCGCAACCATGACTGGTTACGCTACGTTATCGCAAGTACCTGATTCAATTTTATTGCCATGAAAGAATTGGAAAAAATGAATGAGAGCCGCGCTGTAACGAGAAAAATTGTCCTGGTTGGTTTTATCATCCTGACTATCGCAGGCTGGATTTTGCTGCGCCCCAATGCACCAAAAATTGCCGCCAGCAGTCAGGAACAACTATACGATAATCCTGTGATTGGTTATGAAAACGCCGGGAATAACGATCCGGTGGCGCGGCTGCAACAAAAATTGGCACGCGGCGAAGCAAAGCTTGAATACTCAGAAGTTGATGGATATTTGAGTTCCGTGCTGAGGCTGCTTAATATTCCTGTCTCTTCGCAGGGACTGGTTTTTTCCAAAACGAGTTTTCAGCTTTTTCGCATCTCGCCCAAAAATCCGCGTGCGATTTATTTCAATGACGACGTGTATGTCGGTTGGGTGCGCGGCGGAGATTTTGTTGAACTTTCGACTGCCGACCCAAAGCTTGGCGGCGTATTCTATATGCTGGAGCAAACGAAAACCGACCAGCCGAAAATCATCCGCAATAACGAATGCCTGCAATGTCATTCGTCGGGGGCTACACGCAATGTGCCGGGGCATATTGTGCGTTCGGTGTTTCCTGATGAGCGCGGTTATCCGATTGCCCAGCTTGGTTCACGCGTGATCGGACACAGTAACCCGTTGAAAGAACGCTGGGGCGGATGGTTTGTCACGGGCACACACGGCAGTGCGCAACATCTCGGCAATCAAATATTCAGTGAACGCGACGTGCTGGAAAAAATTGATTTAAGCGTAGGCGCGAATCTAAAAAGTCTGGCTAAGAAAGTAAACCTGGTGGGCTATCTTGCGCCGCATAGTGACATCGTAGCGTTAATGGTTTTGGAACATCAGACGCAAATGCACAATGCTTTGACGCGCCTGAATTATGAAACGAGAATTGCGCTGAACCAGAACGACGCAATGAATGAAGCGCTCAATCGCCCTAAAGATGAAATCTCAGACAGCACGAAACGCCGGATCAATAACGCTGCGGACGAGGTCGTGAAATATTTGTTGTTCGTGGATGAGGCGAAATTACAAGCACCGATTGCTGGCACGTCCGGCTTTGCGGCGGAATTCGCGGCGCAAGGATTAAAGGATAAGCAGGGGCGTTCGCTGCGCGATTTCGATTTGGAAAAACGAATGTTTCGTTATCCGTGCAGCTATTTGATTTACTCTGAGTCGTTTGACGCGTTGCCGAAAATGGCACTGGATTTAGTCTGGCAAAAATTGTGGACGATTTTGACAGGGCAAGCGCAGGCGAAAGAATATGCGGCGAGCAGTGCTGCCGACCGCAAAGCAATTCTGGAAATTCTGCGTGCGACGAAAAGGAATTTGCCAGCGTATTTTTACCGGTAAAGCGCTCGAAGTCGGACATATTTTCAAGCGCGGCACAAAATACAGCGCGGCGATGGGCGCGCCTGTTTTGAATGCGAATAGCAAACCGCAACCAATCATTATGGGCTGTTACGGCATTGGTGTAGAGCGCATTCTCGCGGCAGCGATTGAACGCCACAACGACGAAAAAGGCATTATTTCCCCCATTATGATTGCGCCGTTTCACCTGGTGATTACGCCGATGAATGTGAAAGACGCGACGCTCAAACAAACGGCGGAAGATTTGTATCAGAAATTGTAACGGTAAAGAAAATTACAGTTCCTGTTTTTTGTGCACATCAGCAGCGATTTACATCGAAGGTGCAGACGATCTGCCAGGCGTTGAAGCTCAGGTTGGTGTAGTTGTCTGTAATCCACCAATTCATTTTCGACCCACACCCGTTCCCTGTTGCAGCACATTCAGCGCATCCAGCTTCACGGTGGGAAAGCTTTCGCGGCCTCCGTTCGGCCATTCCACCACGACACTTTCAATGACCATTGCTGTGCCCAGGCCAAAGTGGACGCGCGGGTCATTGGCGCTCAAATAGCTGCCATCCGTGTGCACGTGGCGTTGCAGCGGGGGCTGGCTTTTGGCTTGCACGATCACTTTCGCGCCAAGCGCCCGGCGATTGTCCTGCTGGCCAATTAGTTGGCATTGCAGCCAATGATTGCGTGGCGCATTTTCATTGAGCAACAAGCGGGCGAGGCCATTATTGTTACTGACGACAAGATCAATGTCGCCGTCATTATCTATGTCACCGCAGGCGACCCCGCGACTGACTTCGGTGAGTTGTAAGGCGGGAATCGTTGCTGCGTTGATTTCCTGAAAACGCTTCCCGGCTGCATTGTGAAAAAGCTGGTTGCGTTGCGCATACGGAAAGGGATGACCACGCAAAGAGGGCAACCGCGTGACCGCGCCATTGGCGGCAAATAAATCCAACCAACCATCGTTGTCATAATCGAACCACGACACGCCAAAGCCCGTAAACATTGCGCTGGGCTGCGCCAGATTAAAGGCTATCGTCACATCGGTAAACAAGCCTTTGCCATCGTTGCGATAGAGTGTGCTGCCTTCTTTGGTGAGATTGGTGACGAGCAAATCCTCATCGCCATCGTTATCAAAATCATCGGCAGCCACGCCCATGCCTGCACGCGGCACGCCGTCCATCGAATAGGCTGCGCCCGCGAGCAAGCCTTCTTCTTCAAATTTGCCGTTACCTTGATTGATCCAGAGCAAATTGGCTGATCCGTCGTTCGCTACATAAATATCCAGCCAGCCATCGCGGTTAAAATCGGCACAGGTCACGCCCAAGCCTGCGCCGTAGCTGGTGCTAACGCTCGAACTAGCATCTGAAAATTTGCCGTTGCCTTCGTTGTGGAACAAGCGATTCGGCACGCCGCGATATTGTTGCGGGCCGCAATAATCGCGCTCGCCAGATGAAGCCTGGCAAGGCTTATTGCCCGCGACGGTGAAATCAACGTAATTGCAGACGAACAAATCCAGCTTGCCATCGCGGTCATAATCCACAAACGCCGTGCTCGTACTCCAACGCGGATCTTCAACGCCAGCTTGTTTCGTCACATCAGTGAAGGTGCCGTTACCGTTGTTATGAAAGAGCACATTCGGGCCAAAATTGGTGAGGTACAAATCGATGAAACCGTCGTTGTCATAATCGCCCGTCGCCACGCCCATGCCATAGCCGACAAAGTCCAGCCCGGATTTTTCGGTGACATCGCTGAAGCGCAATTTGCCCGCCGGCATCAGTTCATTGCGAAAGAGACGATTCCCCGGCTTTTGCGTAGCAGGCAACGGAAACAAGGGCTTTTGCTGATCAAGTGCCAGTCCCTGCACAAAATAAATATCCAGATCGCCGTCATTGTCATAATCGAATAATGCGACGCCCGCGCCCATAATTTCGGGTAAATAATAATTTCCGGTCGCGCCATTGAAATGCTGAAAGATCAGCCCGGTCGTCGCGGCAGCTTCACGAAAGATCGGAGGCTGGGCAGGGATTGAGAGACAGAGTGAGAAAAATAAAACGACAGCGGGGCGCAGGCTCATTGCTTTCCTTCCAGAATTTTCAGATCGCGGTCAATGCTGATCAGTAATTCTTTTTGGTCAAAGGCCATTGCCCGCGCCCGCGCCCGGCGTAAAATCGTCAGGGCTTTCTCCGGCTTCCCGGCGCGCGCATAAGTCGCCGCCAGCGCGTACATAAATCTTGGGGTTTCGCTGTCTTCGGGACTGAGCGTTTGCTCGAAATGTTGAATCGCTGCGTCAAGCTGATTTTGATAGACAAGAATGCGCCCCCATTCAAAATGCGCGGGACGGAAATTCGGATTCGCCTCCAGGGCCGCGCGAAAATGTTGCGCGGCCTCTTCCAATTTGGTTTCCTGCAATGACAGCACGCCCAAATTGAAATGCGCTTCGGCGTGCTGCGGATTGCTGGCCAGCGTGCGCGTGAAAGCGGTTTTGGCTTCGGTCACTTTTTGCGCGGCGAATAACACAACGCCAAAGTTGTAATGCGCTTCGGCCAAATTCGGATTGCTGAGCAGTACGCGCTGATAATGCTTTGCGGCCTGCTCGGTTTGCACCAGTCGGCCATAAAGCTGAATCAAGTTGAGGTGCGCCTGCACCATCATTGGATCAACCTCCAACGCCTTTTCATGCTCCGACACCGAGCCTTTCAGGTCGCCTTCTGCCTCCAACGCAAGACCACGATTCAGATGGTCTTGCGCGCTTAATTTCAAGGCCGCGATTTCGTCCAGCCACGCGTCATCCGAGGCCGGGCGAATCAGTTTGTATTGCTGATAAAGCGCGAGCTGCTCTTTGGCTTTGCCGATCCGCCCGGCCTCGCGCAAGACCATCGCCAGCGCATAATGCGCCGCGCCAAAGTGTGGCGATAACTCAAGCGCGCGCTCGAATGAATTGATTGCCGCAGTGAAATCTTGCCGCGCCGCCTGCGCCCGTCCCAGCCCATACCACGCCCCTTGCGACGCAGGATTCTTTTTCGTCGCGGCGCGGTACATGACCTCGGCTTCGTCCGGTTTGTTTTGTGCAAAAAGCAAATCGGCCCCTGTGATTTGCGCGGGCAAGTAATCAGGCACTTGTCGCAACAGCATCAATGCCTGCGCCGTATTGCCAAGTGCTGCTTGTGCCAGCCCGGCGAAATACGTCCAGCGCAATTCCTTCGGAGCCAGCGCGCGGGCACGGGCAAAACAATCTGCCGCCGCTTGATATTCCTTATATGCCTGCAACACCATCCCCAACTTGCCCTGCGCTGTCGCATGATCAGGACGCGCTTTGGCTTCCTCGTTGGCCGCCGTAATTTGCGCGCGCACGGTTGGTGGATAGTAGTCAAGTTGGAGCGTTGGCATTTGTGCCTGCGCGCTGGTAGTGAGTTTTCCCTGCCACCCCCACGCAATGCAAATCAGCGCCCAGCAGAAGAGTTGCCTCATGATGATCCTTCAACTATAGTCGAGTTTAGAAACGATCCCAATTTTCAATCTCGAAGACGGAGATTACAAGTCATGCGATGGACTTTGACCTTTGCCTTGCTTTTATTTCTGGCGCTGCCACTACCGGCACAACCCAAATCTGCGCCCCGCGCACAATCCTTGCCAGCCTTACGGGCAGCGGTGCAACGTGCGCCGAAAGACCCGCCAAGTCATCATGCGTTAGGCTTGGCGCTCGCCCGTGCGGGACAATTGGATGAAGCCATCGCCGCATTGCGGCAAGCCGTGATCCTCAATAATGATTTCACCACAGCGTGGCTTCATCTCGGCTTAGCGTTACAACAAAAAGGTGATTTGGCGGGGGCGATCAGGGCGCTGCAAAAAGCGGCGAGCTTACAGCCCAATGACCTGGGCATTTACCTCTCGCTCGCCAATTTATTTCAGCAGGCGCAAGACGCCCCGCGCGCGGTCGAAGCCCTGCAACGTGCCATCAACCTGCAACCGAAAAATGCCGAGCTTTACACGAATCTAGGCATGCTGCTGGACGCGATAGGTGATTCCGCCAATGCCGCAGGCGCTTTTGAAAAGGCGATTGAGCTGCAACCCACACAGCCTGCGGCTTATTATTACTTAGGAGCAACACGCCTGCGCTTAGGCGAATTTGAGGCGGCCATCAAGGCCTTGCGGCAAGCCACCAAACTCGCCCCACGTTCGGCGGAAGCACAAACCACCCTCGGCGTCGCATTGCGTGAAGCCGGACAATGGCAGGAATCGCTGACCGTCTTGCGACAAGCCGTTTTGGTCAACCCCAAACTGGTCGAAGCGCATAACAATTACGGCCTGACGCTCCTGCAACTTAAGCAAACAGAACCCGCCATCGCCGAGTTTGCTTTGGTCAAAAAATTAGCGCCGAAAAATCCGAATGGCTATTTGAATACGGGACTGGCCCTGATGCAAAAAGGCGATGTCGAAGCGGCGATCACTTCTTATCGAATACTGATCGGCCTCGTGCCTGACTATCCGCCAGCGCATTACAACTTAGCGTTGGCGCTGCGGCGCAAGGATGATTTCGCTGGCGCTATTCAGGCTTTGCAACAATGTCTCGCACTGCAACCAGATTTTGGCGACGCGCATTTCACACGCGGCGACATTTATTTGCAGCAAGGCAAAACCGATGAAGCGTTGGCGTCACTCACTGAAGCCGCCCGCCTGAACGCGAACGATGGCGAGGTGCAATATCGCTTAGGCGTCGCGTGGCAACGCAAGAATGAAACAGACAAGGCAATTCAGGCGCTCACATTGGCACGGAACCTGGCGCTCGACAGCCCCGAAGTGCGCCTGGCTTTGAGTCAATCCTTGCGACAAAAGGGCGAGGCCGAAGCCGCCCGCACCGAAGCGCAGGAAGCCACCCGCCTGACGAAAAAGAAACGTGATCTGGAAGCCGCCGCCACCGCCGTCGAAACCGGCAAGCAACAATTGCGCGCCGGAAAGCTTAACGAGGCGATGGAACGATTTGAGGCGGCCAGCCAAATTGATCCCACGTTTGCCGAGGCCTATCATCAGATGAGTCTGGTTTGGCACAAGCGAGGCAATGCGCTCAAAGCCAAAGCAGCGCAGGCCAAAGCCCTTGAATTATCGAAACAGGGAGGCCGCGCTCCTATCCATTGATTTTGAGAAACAGGTTTCGGCAAGGCCTCATTAACCACTTACCCTTCACCATTCTTTTGTCTTGGGAAAATTCCGCTCGAACCCCTTCGATACAGGGCAATGGTGAATGGTAAGTGGTCAATGCTCTTCGTAACTGAATTTGTGTTTATGATTCTGCACCGTATCACGACTGCTGGTTTGCCTGGCTTCCTCGCCATTGTGCTGGCCTTTGCGCCAGACCAATCGGCCCCGGCCTTGCAATTCGTCAACGTCGCACGCCAGGCTGGCATCACAGCCAAAACCATTTACGGCGGCGCGAAGAACAACAAATTCCAACTCGAAAATGTCGGCAGCGGCAGCGCGTTTTTCGACTTCGATCAGGACGGCTGGCTCGACATTTTCCAGGTCAACGGCACACGACTGGAAGGCTTCACAACCGACCCGCCGACCAATCATCTATACCGCAATAATCACGACGGCACGTTTACGGATGTCACCGACAAAGCGGGGTTGCGCCGCACAGGTTGGGGGCAGGCGGTTTGCGTCGGCGATTATGATAACGACGGCTGGGATGATTTATTCGTCACCTATTACGGCGAGGCCGTGCTGTATCGGAACCTTGGCAACGGCACGTTTACCGATCTGACCAGGAAAGCCGGACTCAGCAGCAAAGATCGTTGGAACAGCGGGGCGGCATTTTTTGATTACGACAAAGATGGAAACCTTGATCTGTTCGTTGCCAATTACATCAACTTCGATTTGAAAAAAGCCAAGCCGTTGCTGTGTCCATATCGCGGGGTGATGGCTTCGTGCGGACATTTGGGAATGCCTGGCGGCGTGAATCTGCTCTATCACAACAACGGCGACGGCACGTTTACCGATGTTTCCGAAAAAGCCGGCATCACCAAAACAAGCGGGACGTATGGACTCGGCGTGCTGGTCGCGGATTTCAATAATGACAGTTGGCCGGATGTGTATGTCGCCGATGATATGGCGGCCTCGGCCCTGTATCGCAACAACCAAAACGGAACGTTTACAGACATCGCTAGCGAAGCCGGTTGTGCCTTCAGCGCCGATGGCAAAGCGCAGGCCGGAATGGGCGTTACCGCAGGCGATTATGACGGCGATGGCTGGCTGGATATTTTTAAGACGAACTTTTCGGATGACACTTCGACGCTCTATCACAATCTGGGCAAGGACACTTTTGAAGATGTCACCCACAGCGCCGGGATGGGCACCGTGACGCGTTGGTTAGGGTGGGGCTGTGGCTTTTTCGATCCTGACAATGATGGTTGGCTCGATCTGTTTCTGGTGAATGGTCACGTCTACCCCGAAGTGGATGCCTTGCAGGGGCTTGCCACCTATCGCCAACGCAAAATCTTTTACCGCAATCAACGCAACGGTCATTTTGAAGACATCAGCGAACGGCTCGGTAGCGCAGTCCTCGAACCCAATGCCAGTCGCGGTTGCGCTTTCGGTGATTTCGATAACGATGGAGATACTGACATCGTTATCAACGCGATCAACTCTTACCCGGAATTACTGCGGTGTGATTCGACAAGCAAAAATAACTGGCTCACGGTGAAATTGATCGGGACAAAATCGAATCGCAGCGGCATCGGCGCTCGCCTCAAATGCGAAGTCGAAGGCCATCACCCGCAAATCGAAGAAGTGCGCAGCGGCGGCAGCTATTATTCGCAAAATGACCTGCGCATGCATTTTGGTTTGGGGAAAGCACAAACGGTGAAGAGGCTGGAAATTCAATGGCCAAGTGGAGCGGTGGAAACGTTTAAGAATTTATCAGTCAATCAAATCCTTACCATCAAAGAAGGCGCAGGCATCATGAAGAAATAAAAAAGCGAGTGTTGGAGTTCTCGCTCCAACACTCGCTTAAATTTTTTTCAGATCAGGTTAGAAGCCGAAGCGTAACCCAAATCTGAATTGCCGTTGATCCTGTGCCGCACTGGTAATTTCCGTGAAGCCATTCAGTCTCGGCTTGCCAGCAGCATCCAGCAGGATTGCTCCTGTTGTAGCATCACGCGACGGCGCTGAGGAGTTGGTACCAGCACCGCCAAAGTGCGGTGTGTTCGTAAAGTTGAAGGAATCTACACGGAGTTCCATGTTGACTCGTTCAGTGATGTGGAAGCTACGAACCACGGAAATGTCAATGTTGGCATACCCTGGATTGCGTAAGATATTGCGTCCGGCGGTTCCAAAACGACGACCTGTCGTAGTGTTATAACCGGGCGAAAATTCCACCGGTCGGAAAGCATTGGGATTAAACCACGAATCGCCAGGGCCAGTTCCGCGCGGGTAGCTCGTCGCACCGATAATGTCCGGGGTCTGTGGATTGCCGGGAGCGTTTACCGAACCGCCCGCCGCACCTACTGTGAAAGGACGACCAGCGACAGCACTATAGATGCTGCTCAATTGCCAACCGCCCAGAAGGGCAGCCGCTGCGCCTTCACTTGCCCAGCTCTTGCCTTTGCCGAACGGAAGTTCCGCGACAACACCAAGCTGGAAGTTTTGCGGAATATCGTAACCGGCACGAGCACGGTTACGGCTGATCTGTGACTGCGCATTCCAACCGACACCAGCCCAACCCGTATCGTCGGTCATGTTAATGGC
>JAYSTY010000425.1:0-34507 GCA_043719385.1 Blastocatellia bacterium
ATCATCGAAAATGGCGACGGCTCCAGGCCTTCATCGCCAAATTACCCGAATTATTTGAGCGCGTGAAAAAGCTGGAGGAAAAATAGTTTATGGACGTTATGGACATCTTGGAAATTCAATCCCTTATTCCGCATCGCTATCCGTTTTTATTGATTGACCGCGTCCTTGAAATCGAACCGCTCAAGCGGATTGTCGCCATCAAAAACGTGACGATCAATGAACCGTTTTTCCAGGGGCATTTCCCTGGCGCTCCGATCATGCCAGGCGTCCTGATTATCGAAGCGATGGCGCAGGCCGGGGCGATTCTGCTGTTTCGTGAAGTACCCGACCGCGAAAATAAATTGATGTTTTTCGCCGGGATTGAAAGCGCTCGTTTTCGCAAACCTGTGACGCCCGGCGATCAAATTCGCTTTGAAGTTAACGTCCTCAAATACAAGCTGGGCTTCTGCAAACTGGAAGGCAAAGCTTTTGTTGACGGCAAGCTTGTTTGCGAAGCTGTTGTCCAATCCGCCGTCGCCGATAAACCTAAATAAGAGGTTCGCAGTTCGCGGTTCGCAGTTAATACAATTCGTAGGTACTGGTATCTATCAACTATCAACTGTGAACCGCGAACTGCGAACTGCGAACTTCTTCCCTGCGAATTGTGAACTGCGAACTTTTTCTATGATTCATTCCACCGCCATCATCAGCGCCAAAGCCGAAATCGGAAACGACGTTTCCATCGGCCCGTATTCGTTGATTGGCGATCACGTCACGCTGCACGACAAAGTGAAAATTGCCGGACACGTCGTCATCGAAGGCCCCTGCGAAATTGGCAGTGAAACAGAAATCTTCCCGTTCGCCTCTATCGGACAACCACCCCAGGATTTAAAATTTGGCGGCGAAGAGACAAAGCTCGTCATTGGTGAACGCAATGTGATTCGGGAATATGTGACGATGAATCGTGGCACAGCCGGAGGCGGCGGATTGACTTCCATTGGCAATGACAATTTGTTTATGGCGCAGGCGCACATAGCGCATGATTCCCACGTCGGCTCGCATTGCGTTTTCGCCAACGCTGGCACGCTCGCCGGACACGTGGAAGTCAGCGATCATGTCACGATTGGCGCTTACAGCGCAGTGCATCAATATTGCCGGGTCGGGCAGCACGCCTTTATCGGTGGCTTTTCGGTCGTCGTCAAAGACGCTTTGCCTTACGCTCGCACCGTCGGTAATCACGCCAGTTGTTACGGCGCGAATGCGATGGGATTGCGCCGCAAAGGTTTCAGCAACGAAGCCATTCGCCATATCCAGCACGCCTTTCACGTCCTGCTCACCTCAAAACTAAACACCTCACAAGCGCTTGAAAAACTCAAGGCTGAAATGACAGGCATTCCCGAAATTGATTATTTGATTGAGTTCATCGCTACCTCGCAACGCGGCGTAGTGAAATAATTGCAGCATAAATTAGCTTTGCTGGTGTCCAACGAACTTCAGTTTGTTGACCCTCGCAGTCACTGTATCTCTCTTGCGAAGCCGCAACAAACTAAAGTTTGTTGGACATTCTTTTCATAACAAACAAGGGGACAGCGATCTGACGCTGTCCCCTTATTTGTTACTTTGCCTGGTTACACTAAGCTTAGCTTGATGCAGCGGTGCCTAAAGGTGCAAATCCTGTTACTACACTATTATGATTTGGGATTGCAGCGGAGAAAAAAGTCAAAAAACGAATTACCCCATCCTCAGTCAAAGCAAATTCACGATCACCAGAGTTTGCAGAAGCTTGTTTAGCGCTTATAGAGAATAAGGTCGCAGTCGGTGTATCACCCTCTCGGAAGTAAAAACCAGATTTTGGGTTCGTAGGACTAGCAGTCAGCACCGTATCATCTACCAGCTTCGCAGCATTCAACTGTGTAATTGTGCCATAAATCTGGTTATTGCCCTGATAGGTTACTTGGGCACTACCGATAGTACGCAATGCACCAATCGCCGAGGCTTCGTTCGCCGTCTTGCGGGCTTGTAACAGGTTTGGAATTGCGATGGCGGCGATGATGCCGATGATGGCTACTACGATGAGTAGCTCAATTAATGAAAAGCCTTGCTCTTTCTTCATAGATACTGTCTCCTAAATAATCTCGTGTACTGGTTATGCCGTCGTACTTAAACGACGGCGCGTGTCTTGAATGTGAAGCCAGCCTTAGCTAGGCAACTATCGCGCCACTTGATTAGAGAACACATAAGTCTTTTATTTCTGGTAATTGGCAAGCCGGAGCGGATGATTCGCGGATTAAAATAATTAGCTCACTTACATTTCGCGGCATTTTGGGAGAACGATTTATGTCAAAATAATCGTCAAAACTGATAAGAAAAAGTGTTGCGTCTGACAAGGCATTACCCGAAGCTATCGCAGGAAAGCCGCTTACGGTTTCTTAATCACCGCTTTGAATTGTGTTTCATATTGATTGACGGCAATCATCGCGTTCGCATCGTCTTTGAATTTTGCTTTCAGTAAATCAAACGCTTCTTGTCCGCGTGGATCGGCGAGCAGCGTAATCAGCATAACATTACTGAAAATGCCGTTGATGTCGTTTTCGGTCATTGATTTTTTGCAGCGCTCGAAAATTAAGGGAAACGCGGCTTCGCCTTTGCCCAAAGAGACAATTGTAGCCACCGCAACGTCGCGGTAATCCCAGGTCGGCGGAATACTCGACAATCTCCAGCGCGGTAAATTAGGGTTGGACAATGCCTTGAACGCAATCTCAAACCCGCGTGGATCCCCAAGCTCTTTCAAACCGTTCATAGCAGCCAGTGAACTCTGGCTTTTCATCGAAGGCTTGAGCATTAATTTTGCCAAAGCCTCAAATGCCTGCGGACTTTTGGTTTTTCCCAATGCGGCTGCCGCAGTGGTGATAACGCGGTCGCTAGGATCGCTCAAGGCACTGAGATAAATGTCCGTAAATTTGGGGTTCCTCGTTGTTCCCAAAAACCCGATTGCTGCTTGGCGAGTCCACGATTTGTCCTTTCTATTTATTACAGTTAGGAGAGTCGCTATCGTAGCTTCGTCGAGTGGATTTGTTCCGAGCAGAATTTGGAGTTGTGTGATTGCCCGATTTCGCAAGCGCCAGTATGAATTACCGACGATGATGTTTCGCAGTGCAGCGTGAATTTTCGCCTTATCTTCCGCCGCAGTCTTTTCGTTTTTGCCAATATTTACCAGCTCAATCATGGCTGAACTTCGGGCCAGAATATCTTTGGAATTGTTTAGTTGGTAAAGTAATTCATCGAACGATTTTTCAAACGTAATCTCTTTGATCCAGGTGCTTTCATAGTCAAAATTGACCAGTTTCGGCTGATTGGCAGAGGCAGAAGTAAAAATGTTTTCGGCTTTGGGTTCAAGCCAAACTTGTTCGATTCGCCCGTCAATTTCGATCTCGACTTTGCCCTGGAAAAATTCGACTTGCGGATATTCGTTGTTCGGGTCAATTTTTTGCGTTTGCCTGACGTTGAGCGTTAATTGATGTTTCACCTCGTCATAATTTTTCGTCACTGCAAAAATCGGATGCCCCATTTTGTAAAGCCACTGGTCGAAAAACCAGTCCATTGATGCGCCCGTGGATTCCTCGATAGCCTTACGAAAATCTTCGGTTGTGACTGATTTATTAGCATTTGCTTTGACAAAGTTTCTGATGGCTTTCCACCAATTTTCTTCGCCTAAATGTTTACGGAGCATCTGCAAAACCAAACCGCCGCGAATACTTGCGTAATTAGCGTTCGTAAAGGCCGCAACATCTTCGTAATTGCGCGTAACAATCGGGCGGCGGATTCCCGCATTCCAATCGCCCAGATACGTTGCCTGATCAATCGCATTGTGTTGCCAGAGCAGAAATTCTTCGCGCCCGTTTTTATGTTCGTTGTAAAGCGCGTTGAGCATATGCGCAAGTGATTTCGTGAGCCAAACTTCACTCCAATCACTGCACGAAAGATAATTGCCGAACCACTGTTGCGCGAGCGCCTCGGCTTCCGTCATATCCCACAGATAAAAATAATCCGCGTGCGTTCCGAAATCATCAACCATATTTTCCGTGATGGTTGAGACCCCGTTATTCCCGGCAAAAGTGCCAATATCCTGGACAAAAACCTGCGAATAACTCGGATATGGATATTTCACGCCCGTCTTTTCGGAAAAGAATTTGACCATATCAGGCAAGCGCTCAGTCGTTGCCGTAACCCATTCTTTTTCGCGCGGATTGCCGAAATTATTCAGCGCAATGCTTTCGTAATTTTGCCGGACATTGACAAATTCACCGACGACAAACGAAGTCAGATGATTCGGATATGGCGTGTCTGTTTTGTAATGAAAAGTGTGCGTTCCATCAGCGTTATCTTTTGTTTCCAGCAATCTGCCATTGACAACAACGGTAAGTTTTTTGTCCACCGTCGCGGTAAATTCCGTCGTCCGCAAATCATTCGGCGCATCGTAGCCAGGAAACCAATACCGATTGGATTCGGGATCGCCCATTGACCAGATTTCGTATGGTTTGATCGGATCGTTTGAGGTTGGTTGCGAAAATCGCAGACCTTTACCAGGACTGCCGCCGCCACTAATACTATTCGGATCAACCTGATTTACCCAATTTGTGCGGTAAGCAATTTTGACCGTCACGTCTTCGTTTGGTTGATAAGTACGGTCAAGCGTGATTTTAAGATTGTCGTTTTTATCGCCTCCGTCGTAGTCAAATTTCAACGCCGTGCCATTAACCAAAGCAACGGAATTGATCGTGAGCATTCCCGCATCCAACGTGATTTTATTCGTTGCCTTGAACGGAGCAAGTGTAATCGCAGTTGTACCGTAGGCTTGTTTTTTCTGCCAGTCAAAGCGCAAATCAATCGCGATGTGCTTCACGTCAATTGTGCGGGAAAGAATCCAGTTGACAGGCGGCAGCTTCTTAATTTTCTTGTCGTCCTGTGATTGTAACGGGTGCGCTGAGGCGACGCTCAAAAGAGTAAATAAATTCAGCCATAAAAACGTCAAGGATCGTCGAGTAGAAATTCTTGTTCGCATAAGTAGCCTCTCTCACGCTTAGAAACTGCCAGAAAAATGAGCGCAAAAAAAATGCTGCCCTCATTTTTCTGTTAGCTCTGACCCGGCATTATCTGCCTGTCAGCGGCAAATATTTTTCCGCCAGAATTTTCCAATGATGTATCTGATGACCGACAATCGTAAACCCAAACGCCAGCACCGACATTTGGATGTCCGAAGCAAAACCGCTGCGTTGCAATGATTCATCATCAAATGACGCGAACAGCAGCGAAGTAGCCGCACGCACTTTCTTTAATTCAAAGACAAGGCCTGGCAAATCCCGCTTGCCTGTATCAACGTTTTTGGCTAATAACTCTTCGTCAAAACCAGAGAGCGGCGTTTTGTCATTACGAGCAATCCGCAAGGCGCGATTAGCCAAAATATATTCGACATCAATCAGGTGCTGGAAAATATCTTTGATCGTCCATTTACCTTCAGCATAAACAGCATCACCAATTTCACAGATAGTTTTTAGATCGAAGGCTTCAAGTTCCGACCGTGATCGTTCAAATGCGTCGCGTAGTTCGATGTCTTCGACCTGATTGATATATCTGTCAAAGTAACAAGGCGGTTGGTTGATATCTGATCGTTTCATAAAAAATTATGCGGCTAATTTTGCTATCGTTTTTCCGTCCACAGATAAGCGCGGCTTTTCTTTGGCAGTTGCTCCGATGCAGTAATTCATCGTCAAACTTCTTTGCTCAGATATTTCTGTAAATAGCCCGTAAAATCAGGCTTATCGGCTTTTTTCAAAATGTACTCAACCCACATCACACGTTCAAAACTGATGACGGCCAGCTCCCAGACACAGGCCATAAAACCTTCGGTCGGGAGAGCCTGAAATTCGTTTGGGTTAGCAAAATTCGTGTAAAAAGTTATGCTTTGCAACATCTCGCCGCCGCGCCACCAATTGATCAAAGTCCACACGCCATCGCGGCCTTCGTGGACGATCAGGAACGCGATTTTGTACGTTGGAAACTTGAGCGCCTTTGATTTTTCCAACCACGTTGGAAGCTGTGCAAGCGCATTTTCCAATATCGTTTCTGCGGCAAACGAAGCGCGGTGCGTAATTGTATACACCTTGATCGTCCAATCACTGACCGTCAGCAGTTGGCGAAACTCGACTTTGCGCGGTTTGTATTGGGTAAAAAAACTCATCGTTGGCGCGGCTCAATATTTGGGGTGCTGCGACCAGTCGCAGCTTTTCGTTCACAAATTAAATTTTGATTTGCCTGTGCAGACTATCGTAAGTAAATGTTCTGCTAAAAAATAGAATGGATTTAACGTCAGGGCAAATTAGTTGATGACGTTGCGAAAGGCTTTCGGGGTAATGCCTGTGAATTCTTTAAAGCAGCGAATAAAATGGCTTTGATCAGCAAATCCGCACCTCATCGCAATGTCGGTTAAGGAAAGATTTTTATTGCGGAGCAGCGACAACGATTTTTCGACTTTGATTTTTCTGACATACTCACTGAAATTACAACGAAAATATTTACGAAAATCGCGTGAGAGATGTGCCCAGTGCAAATTTAATTCAGTAGCTAATTCCAGTAACGAAAGCGGCTGCGTAAAACTCTCATGCAAAATTTCGTCTATCTTTTTCACCCAACGCGGCGTGGTTGAGTCCGAGAAATTCGCTACCCCGCGCATCGTCGCCAGGGTTTCATTCAACAACGCATCAATGGTCAGAGTCGCTGTCTCGTCACGCAGCTTTGCTTCCTTATAAATATTGTAAAAAAGCAATCTGACATTAGGATGCATAATTTTTGCAGGATCAGGTAAGCGGTTCCAATCCAGCTCAAATTTGTTGCACCAGGCATGGTTCATTTCCAGTTGAAACCCGCGTGTGAGGCCCGCTGGTTTGACGTTGTAATGCGGCTCCTGCCAGTTGTGAAATAACAGCGTGTCGGCGGAACATTCGTAAGTTTCGCGGCTGTTTCCTTCGCACGTATTGCCAAAGAGGACAAAAGAAAAATGCGGGTTTTCGTGATAATGCCAGTCTATAAATTCATAGTCATAGACAGTTTCAGTGACAGTAACTCCGTCCAACGAAATCGTTTGATTACTTTGCCCGAAAAATTGTCCCGCTTTGAAATACTTCATTGATGAAATTTATCGGATAAAAAAACTACTTCACCTGTTATGGCCTCGTCACAATGTCAGTTTCTTTCTGCGCTCATTTTGCGCCTCATCAATTTTCAGCAGGCGCATTCAATCGCCAGGCCTTGTGCTGCCGCTGTTCCTTCGGTGGCGTAACCGTCAATTTTCCACCACTCAATTCCGCCGATCAGTTCTTTCACCTGGAAGCCAAGTTTGGCCAGATTTAATGCGCCTTTCGTCGAAGCGTTGCAACCAATGCCATCGCAATAGGTCACATATAAAACGTCCTTCGCAAAATCTTTCGTGGTCGCCTCGTTCATTTCACGATGCGGTAAATTGATCGCGCCTGGAATGTATTCTCGTGCGTAACCGTGCGCCTGACGCGCATCAATCACGATAATTTTTTCGCTCGCATTCAAAGCAGCAAAAAGATCAGACGGGTCAATTTCAAAGGCTAACTTTGCTTCATAAAAGCGGACTTGTTCGTTCATAAAAAAGGCTCCTGTTAAGCTTGAGAAAAACTCCGTTGTAAAGATTAAGGTATTGCACGAAGCTCCGTCAAATGAGCGTTTCAGCAGGGCGCTATGGAGAAAGTTTAGGTCGAAACGAGGCATAAAAAATCATCGTGGCAAAGATCAAGGGAAACTTATCGAAGAAGGCCGGATTTTATCGCAAACTGCGCTTAAGGTTTTGGATAAAATTGACACTCCGATGACTTCCATTCAGGAACTCAGGCACGGGCAATTCACCTCCGTACCGAAGGTTATACGACCTATCATTGGTTGCCGAAAAATGAATGTGCCGGGTGCGAAATTAGCCCTCCAAATCATTATGGGCGCTACGCAAAAACCGTAGCTTTCGGTAACTCAGTTAAGTAAAAATTATGGCTCCTGAAATTGCCCGGACAAACGAGCGTAAAATAGTGCTATTTAGCCCAACCCTGCAAAATATTCATTAATGCTAGTGTTTAAAGCAGCTAACCATAAAATCGTAAATTCTCATGGTTGAGGCAGGAATTTTTTTCACACCTTATCAAGTAAGAATTACTCGTCAAGCCGATATTCTGGATTTCCCGGATTGTAGTTTCGTTTAAAAATACCTTGATTTTATTGGGCTTTATGCGTTTTTTGCGGCGGCGGAATTCTTTGGCACTCTGTTTGCAATGGTAAGTGTGGGGCAAAGAGACACCGATAGCCAACGCTATGCCGGTGTCAAATGGTTACCAGTTTAGGTGAGGATGGTAATCATACTAAATAGGCGCTGTAGACAATCCCACGACTACAGCGCCTCTTATTTCCCCAGTTTTTTGATCTTTCATACCGGCAATGATTCGCGTGACCAAGCGCGGAGGCAAATCAGATGACATGCGCTGTGATCCGTAACGACGGCAGCAGGGGATGCGCTTGCAGGTTGCAGTTGTCATGTCATCTGATTTGCCTCCGCGCTTTTGCGTTTGGCAATTGTTAGTTGCGCCCGAATAGTTGATAATTCGCGGTTATTGGAAATATTTTTTAACCAGCAACTCTTAACGATCAACAAATCCAGTGCCAAGCGACTTCCTGACTGAACACCGCCAACGCTTCTGCGAATTCAATTCGCAACTGAACCGCGAACAATACCTTTTCCACTCTGGGCAAAAAGAAGCTCCTGAAACCAAATATCTTTACTCCGAATTCAGCGATTTGTTTTCGGCGATAACAATTGCCACCTTACAAAAAGAATTGGCCGCCACTTCCCCTGCCCGCGAAACTGACCAGGCCGCCATCAAACTATTACTCGCCACTGCCAGACACGAAAAGATTCAGGCACAAGTCCGCGATTTGGACGAAGCGATTAACGACTACGAAGCACACGCGACAATAATTTACGAGGGCGAGCCGCTCAGCTTTCACACCGTGTCAGCCAAACTTAAGCATGAACCTGACCCGAAAAAACGCCATGAATTATCCGCACGACGCGCCGAAATAATTAAAGGCGCACAGGATTTACGTGCCGAACGATTAGCAAAACTACACGCGGCAGCTAGTGATGCTGGCAGTGAAAATTATCTGGCGCTATATCAGGAATCGCGTGGCGTTGAATACATAAAACTAGCTGGGCAATTACAACAATTTCTTTCCTTTACCGAAAGCAAATACGTTTCTGCTTTTTCCGCGCACCTGCTGCAAACAGCGCACATCGCACTGGACGAAGCGACCCAGGCTGATCTTGGTTACATGCAGCAACTCAAAAAATTTGCCCCGCATTTTCCCGCGTGGCAACTGCTGCCTGTCTATCGTGCAACATTTTCCGGCCTGGGAATTTCGACTTACAAACAAACTAATATTGTCTTTGACGATCAATCGCGTGTGCGAAAAAATGTTAAGTCAGACCACTTTCCCTTGCTGGTGCCGGATGAAATTCAAATCGTTTTTACGCCCGCTGACGGTCAGCGCAAATTCCAGGCACTCCTGCACGAAGCTGGGCACGCACAACACTTCGCCTGGACTTCGCGTCATATTTTCCCCGAATTTCAATTTACTGGAGACTACGCAACCAGAGAAGCGTTTGCCTTATTGTTTGAGGCGCTGGTTGGCGATGAGCGCTGGTTGGCCGACACCCTGCATTTTCATGAGAGCCGCGATTTTCGTCACGCTCTGGCAGTGCAAAAATTAATGCGTGTGCGTCGTTATGCCGCAAAACTAAACTATGAAGTCGAGTTGCATGCCGGGAAATTAGCAACCACCGCCGGAGCGCGTTACGCGGAATTGCTGACGGATGCTGTGCGCGTGAAATATGATGACGCCGAACATTTGCGCGATGTGTCCGAGGCTTTTTACGCCGCAGATTTTTTGCGTGCCTGCGCCTTTGAAGCCCAGTTACGCGAACAGTTGAAAACCAAATATGGCTCACGCTGGTGGACTTCACGCAAAGCCGGAGAAACACTGATTGATTTGTGGAATACCGGCGGACGCTACAAAACTGAAGAATTAGTTAAAATGATTGATCTGGGCGAATTATCTTTTGACTGGCTGGCAGAAGATTTACTCACTGGAATGGGTGAAAAATAACTTAGGAAACCGCAAAAGATTTTTTTCAACGCCAGGGCGCCAGGCAGGCCATGGAAAACAAAGCATTAAGGCTTTTATTGCCGAACTCAGGGGAAACGCAGTATGCTTGCCTGTAAGAGGTGATTTTATGAATTCTCAAACGACAACGATTGAAGTTGACCAGACCGCCGCTGCTATCCTGCGCATACTCAAGATAAAGGCCGAGGCGCAGGGTGTGTCACTCAGTTCCCTGCTTTTGCCACTGGCTGAGGACTCAATCAATTCTTATCAGGCGCGCGCTACCGACCTTGTAGACTGGCTTAAAGCCCATTCCGCTAGCGGTGTGATTGCGGATGATAGCCGGGAAAGTATTTATACACGAGAGGATGAAGCCCTTTGAGCTACGCCTTTGATTCCAATATCCTGCTTCGTAGTATTGAAGCCAACCACCCACACCAGAATGAAGCTCTGGGCGTCATTAATAAGTTAGTTGGAAGAGGCGCGGAAATCGTTCTTTTGCCGCAGACTCTTTACGAATTTTGGGTTGTTGCTACTCGACCGACGGGAACAGACAATGGATTAGGGCTAAATGCAGAAGATGCCGCCGCAGTCATTGCCAAGTTTGAGAGTTTTTTCCCTATTCAACATGATGTTCCGGCCATGTTTCATTTATGGCGACAGTTGGTTACTCAGCATTCTGTGCTGGGCAAGAACTCTCATGATGCACGCCTTGCAGCAGCAGTGCTATCACATAAAATAGATCATTTTGTGACCTTCAATAAAGACCACTTTAAGCGATTCACTGGCCTGTCAGCGCTTTTACCTTCCGAAGTGTGAGCAAATTCAGCGCGGTTGTGAGCATGATTCTACGCTGCCAACTCGCTACCGCTCGCCATACTGTACCAATTATGACTCAAACAGTTCACGTCGCACTTGATGACCGCAGCTACGACATCACTATCGCCAATGGAATTCTCGCAAACGCCGGAGAAATTACCCGCGCGGCGTTAGGAGCCAAAACGCGCAAGCTGTGTCTGATTTCCAACCCGAAAGTCTATCCGCTCTTTGGCAAAATTATTGAAAAAAGCCTAAAAAAAGCTGGCTTCGTCACGCTCACACATTTAATGAATGACGGCGAGCGTGCGAAAACTTTGAAGACGGCTGAGCAGGCCTGGTCATTCTTACTGGCGAATCATTTCGAGCGCGGTGATGCCATCGTAGCTTTAGGCGGCGGTGTCGTCGGTGATCTCACGGGCTTTGTCGCCGCGTGTTTTCAGCGTGGCATTGAATTCATCCAAATCCCGACAACGCTGCTCGCACAAATTGATAGTTCAGTCGGAGGCAAAACCGCTGTCAATCATCCGCGCGGCAAAAACATGATTGGCGCGTTTCATCAGCCCAAAGCCGTCATCATTGATCCGAGTGTTTTGCAGACTTTGCCGCCGCGAGAATTACGCGCCGGGTTATTTGAAGCCATCAAACACGGCATCATTCGTGATTTTGAAGTCTTTGAATTAATCGCAAATAACAAAACAAAAATCGCCACGCTCGACCCTGAAGTTATGTCCGAAATCGTCAAACGAAATTGCGAAATCAAAGTCAGTGTAGTCGCTGCGGACGAACGCGAAAAAGGCCTGCGCCGCATCCTGAATTACGGTCACAACATCGGTCATGCACTGGAAGCTGTCACAAATTATCGTCGCCTCAAACACGGCGAAGCCATTGGTTACGGGATGAAAGCCGAAGCCAATTTAGCCAATAAAATCGGGGTTTTATCTACCGAAGATTATGTGCGAATTTGCGAAGTGATTGATTCGTTCGGCAGCTTGCCGAGCATTAAAGAGTTGAATGTCACAGAAATTATCGCCGCGATGGCGCACGACAAAAAAGCTTCACAGGGAAAATTACCTTTTATTTTACCGACGAAAATTGGCGAGGTCATTATCCGCGACGACCTTGAAGCTAAAGTGATTCGCGCCAGCATTAAAGAGCTATTGTAATGGAAGACCCGGCTCGCTACGGCTCGTGGTACTGTACCCGGAGCCGTAGCGACGGGGTTTCTTCTCGTTTCCGTCTGCCTGTAACCTTTTTTCCGCCTCAATCGTGATGACTATGAAAACTAAATCGAAAGGAAAAAATATGAAAGGTCAAAACGTTATTGTCATCGGAGGCGGCATCGCAGGGCTGACCGCTGCGACATTTTTGGCGCACGCCGGAAAATCCGTCACGCTTTGTGAAAAAGCTAAAACTGTTGGAGGCCGCGCCACGACGGAGGAAAAGAAAGGGTTTCATTTCAACCTGGGGCCACACGCGCTTTATGCCGACGGTCACGGAGCGCGTATTTTGCGCGAACTTGGGATCGAATTTACGGGCGGAAAACCCAGTTCTTCTGGCGCTTACGCGGTGTTCCAGGGACGCAAGCATACATTCCCAAACGGCGGAGTTTCGCTGATGACGACAAGCTTGTTTGGACTCGCAGCAAAAATGGAAGCGGCGCGATTATTGGGTTCGCTTGGAAAAATTGATGCGCAGGCAATTCAGCACATTTCTATTTGTGAATGGCTGGAAACAGAAATTCGCCAGCCTGAAGTTCGGCTCTTAATTAGTGCGCTTTTTCGCGTCTCAACTTATGCCAACGATCCTGATTTAATGAGCGCGGGCGCGGCGCTGGCACAATTTCAAATGGCAGTGGCGAGTAATGTTTACTACCTCGACGGAGGCTGGCAGACTTTGGTGAACGGGCTGCGCAGCACGGCAGAAAAAGCCGGAGTCAAAATTCTAACGCAGGCCAAAGCCGAAAAAATTGTCCACGATAAAAATGTCAAAGGCGTTCAGTTATCGGATGGCTCAATGCTTGAAGCCCCGGCAGTCATTGCGGCGGTCAGTCCGAACGAAGCTTGTGATCTGGTTGAAAATGCGAGCCAGACTGAACTTGGCAAATGGGCAAAAAACGCTACGCCAGTGAAAGCCGCGTGTCTTGATGTCGCGCTCAAATCTTTGCCGCAACCGCGTGCAATCTTTGCGCTGGGAATTGATGCGCCCCTTTATTTATCGGTGCATTCAGCGACGGCGAAACTGGCTCCGAACGGCGGCGCAATGATTCACGCAGCGAAATATCTGCCAACCAATACTAAAGATTCGGCGCAAGCGGTTGAGCAGGAATTGGAAAATTTACTGGATTTGACTCAACCCGGCTGGCGTGAACAAATCATTGAAAAAAGATTTTTGCCGGGTATGACCGTGAGTCACGCCATCGTTGATGCTGAGCGAGGAGGCTACGCCGGAAGACCAGGGCCGGCAGTTCCCGATATTGAAGGTTTATTTGTTGCCGGCGATTGGGTAGGCAAGACAGGAATGCTGGCGGATGCGAGTTTTGCCAGCGCGAAACTTGCAGCAGAATTGATCACGTAAGCAAAATAAAGCAGGACTAGACAGGATGTACAAGATGAGCAGGATTTACAAAAACACAATATTCACAGAGCTTTCAGGTCAATCTTGTACATCCTGTTAATCCTGTCTAAGTCGCCTTACTTTTGCCTGTTTGCTTCGTCGGATAAGTTATGAGCGTCTCCGTTGCCATCATCGAAGATCAGTTCAAAGCACACGAAAAATTTCTGTGGAGCGTGTCATATCGCCTGACAGGAAAAGCCGCAGAGCCTGGCAGCAAATATTTTTTCAGCTATCAGAAATTAAAACTTTACCTCAACGCTTCCGGCCTGCTCGGAAACTTCCTCCGCTAAAGCCTCAGTTGATCCGCCAAAAAACAAGATAGATTTACAAACTCTTCTGGTCTATGATTGCGCCGCGTTGGCGAGCAATTCTCAAACGCCACCTGTTCTCGACTTACAAAAAACAATCCCACGCTTACGCAAAATGATGGATTACCGATAAACCTGAGACCTCCAACATCCACGAAGATGCCCACAAAAATTATTCACACGACTGAAGCAGAACGATTAAACGAAGCACGCGCAACCAATACTCCCTGGCGCAAATGGGGGCCGTACCTGAGCGAACGCTCGTGGGGGACAGTCCGCGAAGATTATTCCGCCAATGGCGATGCGTGGCATTATTTCACGCACGAGCAGGCGCGTTCCAAAGCGTATCGCTGGGGCGAGGATGGAATTGCGGGAATTTCGGATCGTCATCAATTAATGTGCTTCGCGGTCGCGCTCTGGAATGGGCAGGACCCGTTCCTCAAAGAGCGCCTGTTCGGGTTGACCGGACCAGAGGGTAATCACGGCGAAGATGTCAAAGAGTATTATTTTTACCTCGACGCGACACCGACGCATTCGTATCTGAAATATCTTTACAAATATCCGCAAGCGCGTTTCCCTTACGAAAAATTAATTGAAGAAAATCACCAGCGCACGCGCCAGGAACCGGAATACGATTTGCTCGAAACAGGAGTTTTTGACGACAACCGTTATTTCGATGTGACGGTTGAATATGCGAAAGCTGCGCCGGAAGATATTTTGATTCGCATCAGTGTGACCAATCACGGCGACGAACTGGCAACACTGGAAGTCCTGCCAACGCTCTGGTTTCGCAACACGTGGTCGTGGGGAGCGGATGATCGCAAACCGCGCTTACGCATTGACAACGATTATCCGGGCGTCATTCGGGCACGGCATTTTGAAGCGGGCTTATCCCAATTAATTTGCGATGATACGGTGGCTCCGCCAGAGATGTTATTCACCGAAAATGAGACTAATTTTCAACGACTTTATGGCACGGCAAATGGCTCTCCTTACGTCAAAGACGGAATTAATGATTATGTCGTAAATGGCAATAAAGAAGCCGTCAACCCTGGTCAGAGCGGCACGAAAGCGGCGGCGCGTTATCGCCTGAAAGTGGCGCCTAGAGCCACCGAGATTATCAAGCTGCGACTGTCAAATGACATTGCGCCAAAACCTGCCCTGGGTTTTCGCTTTGACGACATTTTTGCGGCGCGAATTCGTGAAGCCGCAGAGTTTTATACCGCGCTCGCACCTGAAAATTGCAGCGCGGATTTGCAACAAATTCAGCGCCAGGCACTAGCCGGAATGATCTGGTCAAAACAATTTTATGCTTATGATTTACGGCGTTGGTTACGTGGTGATCCGGCACAGCCTGAACCTCCGCGCGCACGCAGTCGAGGACGCAACAGCGAATGGCGACACGTTAATAATGCCGACATTATTTCGATGCCGGACAAATGGGAATATCCCTGGTTTGCGGCGTGGGATTTAGCTTTTCATTGTGTACCGCTCGCGCTGGTTGACCCTGAGTTTGCGAAAGCGCAACTGATTTTAATGTTGCGTGAATGGTACATGCATCCGAACGGACAAATTCCGGCTTACGAATGGAATTTTTCGGATGTGAACCCTCCGGTGCATGCCTGGGCCGCTTTGCGCGTTTACCAAATTGAGCAACAGGTCTGGGGACGCTCAGACCGCGCCTTTCTGGAAAAAGTGTTTCACAAACTGCTGCTGAATTTTACGTGGTGGGTGAATCGCAAAGACACGGAAGGCAATAATGTTTTCCAGGGGGGCTTTCTGGGTCTGGATAACATCGGTGTGTTTGATCGCAGCGCGGTGCTGCCGGGCGGTGGTTCGCTGGAACAATCCGACGCGACAAGCTGGATGGGAATGTATTGCCTGAACCTGATGGCGATGGCCCTGGAGTTAGCCAAAGAAAATCCCGCGTATGAAGATGTGGCCTCAAAATTCTTTGAGCATTTTGTGCATATTTCACGGGCGATGAACAACATGGCAGGCAAGGGGCTGGCCTTGTGGGATGAGGCCGATGGGTTTTATTACGACGTGCTGCATTTGCCGAATCGTGCGGCGATGCCCTTGCGTGTGCGGTCAATGGTGGGACTGATTCCGTTGTTTGCGACGACTACGCTCGATGAAGCAACAGTCAATGCGTTTCCCGGTTTCAAACGCCGGATGCAGTATTTTATTGATAACTTTCCTGAGTTAAGCATGCACATCGAAACGCAGGCGCTGGATGCCGGCTTGCAAAGATTTCTCTCGCTGGTGAATCGTGATCGGTTGCGGCGCGTGCTGAAAGTTATGCTGGACGAAAACGAATTTCTTTCGCCTTATGGCATTCGCTCACTCTCACGCTATCACGAAAAAAAACCTTATCAGTTGGAACTGGATGAAAGCACCTATCAGGTCAAATACGAACCTGCCGAATCGCAAACTCCGTTGTTTGGCGGCAACTCGAACTGGCGCGGTCCGATCTGGTTTCCGGTCAATTACCTGTTGATCGAAGCGCTGGAAAACTTTCACCATTATTTGGGCGATGAGTTCAAAATCGAATACCCAAGCAGCTCTGGCAAGCACTGCACGCTGGCAGAAATCAGCGCGGATTTAGCTGGTCGAATGATAAAATTGTTCGGGCGAGATAATTCCGGGTCAAGGCCGATTTATGGCTTGTCAGATGGTGCCAATGGCAAATTTCAAACAGATGCGCAATGGCGTGACCTGATTCTTTTCCACGAATATTTCAATGGCGATACAGGTGAAGGGTTAGGAGCCGGTCATCAAACCGGCTGGACGGGACTCATTGCAAAGTTAATTCATCAGCAGCCCGCAAAATAAAACGGGCGGAATTATTGTTACTGACAACTTTGCGCAGTCGAACCTGGCGGACAACGCTTTTGACCAAAGACTGCGCCTGGCCCGCCATTTGTATTGCCGTTATCGCTGGCTGCCGGGACACCACCAATCACCGTAACCTGATAACTCATGGTTGGGGGTTGAATTCCGCTCACAAACAAAGCTTTATCGTAACTTGCAACGCCAAAATAATTACGGATCATCTGCTTTTTGCTTTTGCTAATCACACCAATAATCGGTCGGCTGTCTGAATCAGCGCCGCCCAGTGTAAACCCCGAAGCCATACCGCTTTTTTCATCGTCATCATCTTTGCCAGAGCTTAAGCGATTGAGGTCTATGCCTGAAGCCTGCGCCGCAAATGCCAGCAGTGGCGGAATTGTTGGTTGTTGTTGCGCCGCCAGCCCAGGATTCCCTGAAGCCAGTGCCAGCGCCTGCTGCCGCGCCATTTCCTGCATATAAGCACGCAAAAAATCCTTCACCATCGGGTCGCCCAAACGCACGGGTTTCCATTCCTCATTGGTCAACGGATCAATCATTGCCGAATGACGCACCAGATGTAATTCGCGTCCGTTCACATTGATTTCTTTGGCAATATCTTCAAGTTTAGTCGGCAAACTTTGCGGCGTGAGCCCGCCCCCTTTGAATTGCGCATATAACTGGATCGCGTTTGCCACCTGGACGGCGCGAAACATCATTTCCTCTTCATTCTCGCGCTGCGTTTCAAATCGAACGGTTGGCTTAGCCGCCATCGCCGCCAGCATCACAAGGGTGATCGTCATCCCGGCCAGCAATGCTAACAGGGCATAACCCGCTTCATTCTTCCCTGCTCTTTTGACTAATCGCTGCTTCATTTATTGCGCCTCAAAACTATTTCGTAAACTACAAATTCAGGTCCCGCATTATCCGCCTTCGTTGGAAAAAAGAATATGATGTTTGATGTTAATCGTGACATCAGTAATTTCAATTTCATTGGGCGTAATATTTGTCACCTGCCAGCGCGATCCAAGCTTTTGCCCTTTTTTCACGCTTTGTAATTCGGTTTCGGTTTCCTCCCGAATCATCGCCACACTAGCGCCATTTTTAACGACCAATCCCAGATAGCGATATTGCGGTTTGGGCGGAGCCGAAACGCTCAACATCATTTTGTTGGAATACCATTTCACCGGATCAGCCGCGCTTTTGACCTCAACCTGCAACGCGCCGGGATTGGCAATCGCCGAAGCTGGTACGCTGACTTTCAATTGCGTTTCATTGACGAAAGTAGTTGGATACGGAGCGCCATTGAACAGCACACGCGCATCCGCCGGAAGCTTGGCCCCAAATACTGTCAGCGAAAAATCGGCTGTCTGCGCCGTCACATTATTCGGATTCAGACCAGCCAGCGTAATCGGCGGTGGCGGCGGTGGCGGTGGTGTTGGCGACGCCTTTATGGCTGGTGGTGGCGGCGGCGTTGGATAAACAAAGATGTTTCGCCCAATACTGGGTGCAACCGAATTGCCGATGCCATTTGTGTTGAGCGGCTGCGTCACCATGATGACCTGATTTTCAGGCTTCGTATCAGTACTTGCCGCCTGATTCACCGGACTGTTAAGGCCGGGAATAACTTTTTTCCCGGCAACCCCAGGCTTGGAATTTGATGACGATGAACTATCAGGGAAAAACAGCGTGTAAGCAATCGTAATCACCGCCAGCGAAGCCAGCACAGCGGCGGCAATTTGTTTTTTCTTTTCTGTGGTCAGAGCCATAATTACTGTCTCAGGTTATCCGCTCGAAGGCGGCAAAGTAATCTTTATTTTTGCGGTGTCGCACTCGCCGGCGTTAACTTAACTTCGGGCCGTTCCTGCCGCGAAAAATGCGTCTCCATTTCAATCTTGAGCGAAACAACGGTTTTGGTCGGCCCCTCAGGTAAGCCGCCAGCCACGATGCCAGGGTCGCCACCAGGTTGTGGCGGCATTTGCGGCAGCGCCGGATTTTTGCCACCGCCTGAAATCATGGGCTTGAAATTGCCACTTCTTTTTTCATCTACGCTTTGCAAAGCAATGGCGTTAATAATCACGAAATTGCGGCTGCGTTCCAGCGCGGAAATAAAGCGACGCAAATCGTGATAATCACCTTCGACCGTGGTATCAATGCCAAATCCTTCGTAAACATTCGGCATTTTGTCGCGTTTGGTCAAAACCGCAGGCGCGGGGCTGGCTCCGGGTTGTTCCTCTCCCGCAAGTGGCTCCGGCGCCTGGACACGAAAAGAAATATCGCCCGCTTTGACGCGACTGCTTTTAGCGATTTGCGTAACTTCATCAATAATTGCCGGCATTCCCAGCCGCCGATCCCGCAGCCGCCCCTCGAAACGCTCCAAACTATCAACAATTTTTTCCGCGTTGGCGCGTTGTTCTGCCAGCCCATTCTTTTTGTCGGTCTCATCCCGAACCTGCGTGAGCAAAGCCTTTTCACGACGATGGAGGTCTTCGATTTTTGCTTTCAATGGTTGTGTGCTTTGGAAATAGAAAAATGTTACGACCCCGGCAAATATGAGCGCCGCACCCAACGCAATCCATTCCAGCGGATTCAACCGCAAACTGCTAAAAAATTCCTTAATGGCTGCTCCATCAAATTTCTTCATTTCCGCACCTCCCCGGCTGTCACAGCCTGCGCCGCTATTTGCGTGTTCTGCACAGCTACCTGCGACGAAGAAAATGTTGTCGGGCGGTATTCAACCTGAAGCTGGAACTCGACATCATCCGTGCCCTCAATCGGTCGGACAGATTTTGGATTCACAGAAAATTTTGCCGAACGATTCAGGTCGCTAATCATTTGCGTCATCGCGGTGGAGCTTTTCCCGACCGCATCAAACGAAAGAAAAATCGCGTTCCCCTGGGGCTGCGCAGCGTTGTCCTTACTTTTTACGCCACCAACTTTATCCAACCCGATCCGTGTCACCCGGACTGTGAGCGGAATATATTGCTCCAAATCATTAAGCAGTTGCGACCACGAAAAACCTTTACGTGTGATTAAATCCTGCGCTGCGATCAGTGCCTGGTTTTGTGCAATAGTCAGCGCCGAACCGTTAAAATCCAGCGGCTCGCCATTTTTGGCTTTGACTTCCAACACTTTCACTTTCGGTTCCAACTCAGCGATCTGCTTTTCAAGTGCAGCCTGTGAGTTGAGAATATTCAGCCCGACTAACGAAGCGGAAAAAATGATCAGCCCAATCAGGAGCCACAACAGCCGATGATTGCGGAATGGCTCACTGGCAAAATTTATCAGAGGTCTCATAATGACTTTGTAGAGTTACGTTTGAAATAGCTTTTAGAGAAATAACGTTAGCAAGTGGGGGGCAGCAGGGCGCGAGGAATATAGCACAAAGAGCAGTCCCGCCAATAGCTTAATGATCTGCGTGTGGCGCTGATTGAAAAAGCGGCATAAAAAGGAGGTGATCGTTTCGTTTTGAAATAGCCGACCACCTCACATAAACCACACACATTGTAAGCACGTTATACCACAAAAAATGTTCCAGTAAAATTCCTGCAGGCAGAGAATAAGTACCCTCTTATTTCGTGCGGGCTTCCACCTTATATCCGCCAGGTGTTCTTTTATTTTCCTACTGCCCATAATATTTCCGGGCTGGGTTTTTCAGCGCCGCGCTGCCCAAACATTGTCACGTCGTATTTATTCTTTACGACTTCATCAAGACCAGCTCTAAAAGTTTTTTCGGAGGCGCTCATCGAAATAATTCTGCGCCCGGCGGGATTGTCAATAACGACCGAGAAAGACGAGTACCACGAAGCCGGACGACAGACAAATTGCCTGCCGTTCACGCCCTTGACGTGCAAGGAAATATCTTCGGATTCTGAAACTTTGCCCCATTTGTACGACATTACTTTTCCTGAAATTTTTGGCGTCACGTTTGATAAATCGTCCGCCGTTGGATGCTTGCCTGCCTTCGGAGCGACCGCAACCCGATTCGGGCGATTCGTAAAGCGCGTGTAAAGCGGATAGCTGCGCTCAGCATGCTTTCCGGCAACGCGCTGCCACCGCGCATTGTTGACTTCATAAAGGCTCGTCACCCAGTAACCAGCGCTGTGATTCATGTAAATAATCTCAGCGTGACTATCGCGGTTGAGATCAACGACATCAAAAATTCCGTTATCAGCTTCCTGAAAATATCCTTCGATTTCAAACAGGACAGGCCGCCCGGCTTCATCAAATGTCAGCGTATTGATATGACGCGTCGGAGCCAGCCCGTTACCCATTGTGTACGCCAAAATCACACCATCCTGAATCCCGTTCTTGTCCAGATCAGCCGTATAAAACCGGAAGCCGTGCGTCACCGTAGTGCCGCCTAAAATCACGCGCCATTCCTTATTATTTTTGTCCAGGCCAGTAATCGTAAGCTCGTTGTCATCTTCGCCAATCGTGCGTTTCGTCAGCTTCGCGCCAGAGACGCCAATGTTTACTTTTTCCGGCAACAACGTTTGCTTTGGTTTTTCTTCAGGATCAAGTTCGCCGGAAGTAAATGTACCTTCATACTTCAGTGGAAAACGCCGCGCCGTCTCGGCTTTGGTTAACGGCGAATAATTATTGACAATCCCATCTTCTTCTTCCTGAAAAGCCAAGCTGTAAACAGGGACGAGCATTAGCAGTAAGCATAATCTGATGAGAGTAAATGTAGTTTTTTTCATAATTTTCACGCGCAAATGATTGGGCAGGAGTTTCTCAAAGGAGATCAAAAGGAGCGGGGCTGTTGAGATACGCAGTATAACGAGTCAAACGGGGTCAGGCGAGAAAAATATTTCAATAGAGTCTATTGAGTCTGTCGAGTCTAAAGAGTCCTTAGAGTCCTGAGTCTACGGACTCTATAAACTCTAAGGACTCTTTAGACGCTAAGGACTTCTTACTACTTCACCTTCTCACGCCATTCTCCGATTAGTTTGGCGGCGTGTTCACGTCCACCAATACCGAAAGCGATGGCAATGGCAACGGCTCCTGCACCAAGCAACAACGTGAAGGCAGTATTGATAATTTCAGGCGCAATACCCATTTGGCGGAGCGCCATCGCTCCGGCCAGAATCGAAATCGCAGTCCGTGCGACCGTTGCCAGCAAATCGGCGTTTTGTGCGCCGCTGCCTTTGATCATCATCACCACTAAATTGGCGATATACAGACCAACGCCAAACACGATGACGCCGGAAATAATATGACCGGCAAACACTGAAAATTCGGAAACTAACCCGGACAAACCAGCCAGTCCCATCACTTCAGCGGCCTGCATAATCGCCAGCACCAAAATTGCGGCGGTGACTAAATAACCGACCAGTTGCGCCGGAGTGCGCCCGCTTTCGTCTGAAGATTGCGGTAAGCCTAAACGCATCAAGAGCGCATTGAAGCCGAGGCCTTCCAATAAATTAGCTACGAATTGTCCAATAATTTTGCCGAGGTAATACGAAATAATTAACACCGCCGCCGCACCAATAATGCCTGGCACAACGCCCATCAATTTCGTAATCATCGCTTCAACGGGACGCGTCACCGTATCAAGTTGCAATTTGCTGAGCGCCGCCTGCGCCACCGGAACGATAATCAGCACAAACGAAATCAGCCCCAGCAAGCCGGAAAGTGTTTGTTTGCCGAGTCCTGAAGCAATCCCCATTTTCTGGCTGAAGTCATCCAGTCCCGCCGCCGACAAAACGTTCGTGATGATTTGGCGCACCAGTTTGGCAATAAAATAGCCAACGGTAAAAATGATTCCTGCGCCCAATAAATTCGGAATGAACGCAAAAATTTTATTGAACATTTCCTGCACGGGGACGAGCATCTGGCGCAGATTGAGCGCTTCCAGAATGCCGGGCAGGAAAAATAAAAATGTTAGCCAGTAAACCAGGCTGGCCAGTGAAGCAGTGACAGGGCTGCCCGCGCGTTCGTCGAGGCGTGCCTTCCCTGCTACTTTATTAACAATTGAGCGCACAATGCTGGCGATAATCCATGCCAAAAGTAAGAGCAAGGCGGCTTTGATAATTCCCGGAGCGTATTCTTTCAGGTCTCCGAAAATTCGTGTGAGCATTTCATTGAGTTATTCCATCGGTAATTTCCCTCCAAAAAAATAATGGCTAGCTATTATTTTTCGCGGTTATTCACGGGGAGAGAGAGTCTGGTTTCCAGATAATTGAGGTAGTGTGGACACAGCAATACGGCTTGCTGCACGGACAAGCACAACTTATACAAATTAGCTTCACAATAGCTGTGCCTGAGCGAAACACTCTTCCGGGGGGACCAATTATCACCTCTTCCTGTTACGGTTCCAATCCTTGTCGGCCTCAAAGAAGCTTGTTCGTCAAAGTGGACTGAATAATGCTTCCGCTTTGCGTTTTATGCTTGAAATTTGCAGATAATTTTGCGTGAGGAAATTAGCAGACTTATCACGAAAAGGCTAGTTGCGGTAAAACGTTTTGAAAGATAATCAGATTAATTATGGCAGCATTAAATGCGCCTGATTCAAATCAAGATTAAAGGTATGAATGACAATGGAACGATTTCGTAGCAAGTCTTCGACAGTCTTAACAGGGCAGTTACCAACCCTCAGCCAGATAAATTTCGGCGGGAACCCGTATAACAAACTGCGCGCCTGGAAATCAGAATCTTTTGAAACAATCACAAAGTCATTCTGTTTGGCAAATTCCCAAATAATTGTATCTGTCGCCTCTCTCATTCCAAGATCGCCCAGATGAATGCTATCCGGGTAAAGATCAGCTAACAGCTTTGGCAAGCGATGGGAAAGATTTTGATCGAACAGAAGCTTCATGCGGGAATAGTGATTAACTTGCGTTCACGGTCAGCCGCAAACGCCAGACAAGCGCGAATATCTTCCAGCGTTAACTCAGGAAATTCTTCGACGATTTGTTCAGGACTCATCCCGCCTGCCAAATATTCCAGTACGTCTGTCACAGTAATCCGCATCCCGCGAATGCAGGGTTTACCACTTCGCTTATCTGGTTCAATGGTGATGAATTTTTGATAATCCATAATGGCTAAATAATACTACTGCCTAATGTCACAGGCAATCAATAAGGTTTTTTGGCGGTATTGCACTTCCTGAAGCATACAACGGTTATAAGACACTCCTATAAACAGCGTACAACCATGGTGGAAATAGCTCTGACACAATCATCAGAGCTATTCCAAATATCAACACAACAATTTACACTTATTTCTTCTCAGCATCCGCGAGCGCCTGCACCTTCATCGGCAAGCCGAAAATATTGATAAATCCTGCCGCGTCCTTTTGATCGTAGCTGGCGCCCATCGTGAACGAAGCGAGATCAGGGCGATACAAGGTATTCTCAGATGTGCGTCCGGCGATGATGACATTGCCTTTGTACAATTTCAGTTTGCACGTACCACTGACACGTTGAGAAATTGATGTCACGGCGGCGTCAAGGGCTTCGCGCAGTGGCGTGAACCATTGACCGAAATACACCATGTCGGCGTATTTCAGCGCGATGATTTCTTTGTAATGCGATGTTTCGCGGTCGAGGCAGAGCGATTCTAATTCGCGTAATGCCGCCAGCAACAACGTCCCGCCGGGCGTTTCATAACAGCCGCGCGATTTCATTCCGACCAAGCGATTTTCTACGATGTCAATTCTGCCGATGCCGTTGCGAGCACCGATTTCATTGAGTTTCATCAGCAACGGAACCGGATCAAGGTGTTCGCCGTTGACCGAAACCGGAGTTGCCTGGTCAAATCCGATCTCAACATATTCCGGCATATTTCCCGCGTCTTCCGGCGAACGGCTCAGCATGTACATCGCTTCTTCAGGCTCACTCGCGGGGTCTTCCAAAATTCCGCCTTCGTGCGAAATGTGCCAAATGTTGCGGTCGCGGCTGTAAATTTTTTCGCGGCTCACGGCAATCGGAATATTGCGTTCGGTCGCGTAATCAATCGCGTCTTCGCGGGATACGATGTCCCATTCACGCCACGGAGCGATCACGGGCAATTCGGGCGCAAGGGCTTTGAACGTCAATTCAAACCGTACCTGATCGTTGCCCTTGCCTGTGCAACCGTGTGCGAGCGCGTCGCAGCCAGTTTGTTTAGCGATCTCGACGTGACGTTTGGCAATCACAGGGCGCGCGAACGAGGTGCCGAGCAAATATTTGTGTTCGTACACGGCTCCGGCACGCAGCGTCGGGAAGATGTAGTCTTTGACGAATTCGTGACGCAAATCTTCGATGTAAATTTCAGCGGCTCCGGTAGAAATCGCTTTTTCGCGCAAGCCTTCGAGTTCTTCTTCCTGACCAACATCGGCGGCAATCGCGACGATCTCGCAGCCGTAATTTTCTTTCAGCCAGGGGATGATGATGGAAGTGTCCAGCCCGCCGGAATAAGCGAGCGCTACGCGTTTGTATTTTGCGGTCATTGGTTCTCCTAAAAAGTAGTCAGTAGTCAGTAGTCGGTAGTCGGTAGATTTTTAGCTCAACGCGCAACCAGCATCCGGCACTGACGGATGATTGAAATTAGCTCGAAAATTAAGTTGTGGATTATACACACAGGAACTTTTCTGACGCGAGGGAGCCGGAAAATTTATTTAGAATTTAAAAGCTGCTTAGGCTAATATAACGGAATAAAACCCCATTCAAAAATTATTTGATTGAGCTATAAAGCCGCGAGCTTTTGCCTTTTGCTTTTTGATTCCCTACAATCGGCTCGTTTCTCGTCAATCAATTCACTAACAACTTATGTCTGTTGTTCAACTTAATAAGATCGGGGTTGTTGTCGGCCCGCAAAAACCGGACGCGCTCGCGGTGGTGCGGTCGCTCACAACGTGGTGCGCCGAGCGTCAAATCAAATTGTGCGCCATCCCGGAAGTAGCCGAACAGGTTGGCTGTGCGCCTTTCTTGATCGCAGGGGAAGAACTTGCCGAACAGGTTGATTTGCTGGTTGTGCTGGGTGGAGATGGCACGATGATTGGCGCATCGCGGTTTATTGGTGTGCGCAAGGTTCCGGTTTTAGGCATCAATTTTGGGCATCTTGGTTATTTGACAGAATTTACGCTGGAAGAATTATTCAGTGCGCTGGAGGAATTACGCGCCGGAAATTTTCAGGCCGAGGCCCGCATGATGTTTGATGTCAGCGTCGAGCGTGCCGGGCAAATTATCGCGCAGCATCGCGCCTTAAATGACGCGGTTATCAATCAGGGGGCGCTGGCTCGCATGATTGAAATTGAATGTTTTGTGAACGGCGATTTTGTGAATAGTTTTCGCGCCGATGGAATGATTGTCTCGACGCCGACGGGTTCGACGGCGTATTCGCTTTCGGCAGGCGGGCCGATAGTTTTTCCCTCCATGGATGCAATAGTGATTACGCCCATTTGTCCGCATACTCTTTCCAATCGTCCGGTCATTATTCCGGGCGACACAACCGTTGATCTGACTTTTAAAAAGGCTACCGACGAAGTGATGTTAACGATTGACGGGCAGCGCGGCGTTCCGCTAACGGCGGATGACAAAGTTACACTCAAACGCAGTGCGACAACGTTTGATATTGTGCGACCAACAAAACACAACTATTTTGAAGTGTTGCGAACTAAACTGAAATGGGGAAGTATTTGAATCAGGATAGTAGCGCAAACTTTCCAGTTTGCGTCTGCGGCGAGAACGGCTTGTTGCTAAAGTGAAACGTCACCCGATACGACCGCAAACTCGAAAGTTTGCACTATATTTTCAGAGGAGGAGCTTATGTTATTTCCGATTGGTGATGATAATTCTACGCGGCGCAATACGCCGATAATGACGTACATTTTAATTGCCATCAATGTCCTGGTTTATTTCTTGTTGCAGGGCGGGACAGGTGAAAATGCTTTTACTTATGGTTACTCAGTGGTTCCTTATGAAATCACGCACAATGTAGATTTAACTGACACGATAAGAATCGGTAACAGCTCGTTACAACTCTTCCGCGGCCCGTACCCGATTTATCTCACCATTCTTTCCTCTATGTTTATGCATGGCGGGCTGTCGCATATTGGCGGCAACATGCTTTACCTGTGGATTTTCGGCGACAACGTTGAAGACAACATGGGCAGAGTAAAATTCCTGATTTTTTACCTACTCTGCGGTTTTTTGGCAACGATGGCGCACGTTATGGTTGCCACGCAATCAAAAATCCCCAGCCTCGGTGCATCGGGAGCAATTGCCGGCGTGCTGGGCGCATACCTTGTGATGTTTCCGCACAACAGCGTCCGCGTTTTATTGTTCTATCAAATCATCCCTGTCCCCGCAATCATCGTGATTGGGCTGTGGGGCTTGATGCAATTCTGGAGTGGCTTCGGTTCGCTGGCGCAGGCAGGCTCAAGTGGCGGCGTCGCATATATGGCGCACGTGGGCGGATTCGTGGCGGGCATTGTTTTGTGTTTTCTGTTCCGTGATCGGAGCATCAGCGTACCCGATCAACGCCAGGCTTATCGCACACAATTTTATCGTGAGCGATAAGGTTGAAGAATACGGTAGTCGGTAGTCGGTAGTCAGAAATAATGCTTCGAGAAGTAAGTACACGGTAAAGTAAAAGACTTTTCAGAAAGTAATTGATGCAGCAAAATAAAACTCCGTCCGCTCCATCCCGTGTTCCAGGTTTCACCAACCTTCCCCGTACTGTTATCGCGCTCGGACTCGTCAGCCTTTTCAACGATGCCAGCGGCGAAATTATTTACCCCTTGCTCCCGCTGTTTCTCGCCGACACATTAGGTGCCAGCAAAACATTTATTGGCTTAATCGAAGGCCTGGCCGAAAGCTTTTCCAGTCTGCTGAAATTGCCCGCCGGCTGGTATTCGGATCGCCTGCAAAAACGCAAAGGCGTAGTCATCGCGGGTTATAGCATTGCGTCCATCATTCGACCTTTACTGGCGCTGACTACTGCGGCCTGGCAGGTATTGGGATTACGTTTTGTTGATCGCCTGGGGAAAGGGATTCGGAGTGCCCCGCGTGATGCGATGATCGCGGATGCGGCGCCGCCTGCCACACGTGGTCTGGCCTTTGGCTTTCATCGGGCGATGGATCACATGGGAGCCATTGTCGGTTCGCTGACCGCCGCGTGGCTGGTGGGGATTTATCACAGCGATTATCGTCAGATTTTCCGGGTCGCGGCAATTCCCGGCTTCATCACTTTGCTCATTTTGATTTTCGTCGTCAAAGAGAATCCGCACGAGCGCCAAGCCGTCAAATCAACTGCGCCATTTTCGCTGAGCCTGGCTGGATTCAACTCACAATTCAAATTTTTTCTCGGCGTTTTGTTACTCTTTACGCTTAGCAATTCGAGCGATGCTTTTTTGTTGTTGCGTGCAAAAGAGAATGGTGTCAGCACGACAATGATTCCGATTTTGTGGGCTTTGTTGCATGTTAGCAAAACTTTGAGTTCAATAATTGGCGGCGGCTTATCAGATCGTTTTGGACGCCGCACGTTAATTATTATCGGCTGGTTGCTTTACGCAGCAATATACTTTGCCTTTGCTTTTGCGCACACAAGCGCGATGATGTGGATATTATTTACGATTTATGGGCTTTATTTTGGCTTGACCGAAGGCGTCGAAAAAGCGCTCATCACAGATTTAGTCGCGCCCGAACAGCGCGGCACAGCCTTCGGATTTTATAATTTAATTATCGGCATCGGAGCTTTGCCCGCGAGTTTGTTGCTCGGTTTTCTGTGGCAAAAATTCGGAGCCGAAACAGCGCTCATCACCAGTGCGGTAATGAGCCTGATCGCAGTTAGTTTGTTGGGAAGCAGGAAGTATGAAACTCATCAACACGCCTGATGAATTGCAAGCAGCAGTTGCAAAACTTGGGGCAGAAAAATTTATTGGACTGGATACTGAAACGACGGGGCTTGATCCGCATCGTTCAAAATTACGGTTGCTGCAACTGGCGACGCCGAGCGAAAGCTTTATCATTGATCTTTTTCATTTCCCGGCCAGGTCGCTCCGCCCGGTACTTGATTTACTCGCCGCCAACCAACCAGTCAAAATTGCGCATAACGCAAAATTTGACGCCGAGTTTTTATTCCACCATTGCGGCGTCCGCCTCGGTGCGGTCTTTGACACTTATCTGGCGAGTCTGTTGATCAGCGCAGGCAATGAAAAAGATCGGCATGGCCTTGAACCCGTCGCCCAGCGCTACCTCGATATTCAGCTTGATAAGACTGAGCAAATGAGCAACTGGACGGGGCAGTTGAATGAATCGCAAATCGAATATGCCGCCCGTGATGCTGAAATTTTATTGCCCCTGCGCGAGAAATTACAGGCACAACTGGAAGCATTGGAACTCACCCGCGTGGCCCAACTGGAATTTGATTGTGTGAATGCGGTGGCAGCGATGCAGTTGACAGGAATTTATCTGGCAGCCGATTGTTGGCGTGCGCAGGTCGAAGACACGCGTGCAGTGTACGAAAAAGTAGCGGCAGAATTACGCAAAGAATTAAGCGCAGGCTTGCCGCAAATGAGTTTGTTTGAAGAAGCGACTTCACAAATCAACCTCGACAGTCCGGCGCAAATCCGCGAGGCTCTGGCGCGGCTTGGCATCAAAGTAGACAGCACGGGTGAATGGCGTTTGCACAATTTAGCCAAAGATCATCCGGTCATTGCCTTGTTGCTGGAATATCGTGGTTTGAGCAAAAGCCTTTCCGCTTATGGGTTGTCGCTGCTGGAATATATTAATCCGGTGACCGGACGCATTCACGCGAACTTCCGTCAAATCGGTTCGCCCACGGGCCGGATTGGTTGTACTTCGCCAAGCCTGCAACAAATTCCGCACGAACAAAAATATCGAGAATGTTTTCGCGCTCCCGCTGGACGCAAATTAGTGATCGCAGATTTTTCGCAAATCGAGATGCGTATTCTGGCGGAATTTTCCGGCGATGAAGCGTTGCTTACGGCCTTCAGAGCAGGCGCAGATTTGCATCGGGCTACGGCGGCGCAAATGTTTGGTGTGCCGTTGACAGAAATTACAAAGCAGCAGCGCGAACAGGCGAAAGGTTTGAATTACGGGCTGGTTTATGGCATGGGAGCGGACGGTTTAGCGAATCGCCTGGGTTGCAGCAACCGAGAAGCTGAGAAATTAATTCATAAATATTTCGCCGCTTATCCGGGCGTTGCGCGCTGGCTGGAAGATGCCGCCAACGCTGCCGTCCGTGACAGCCGCAGCCGTAGCGCCGCCGGGCGCTTATGGATTTTCCAGCTTGATCCAACTGATCGCTCACAACTTGGTGCGCTCAAACGAGTCGGGAAAAATGCGCCGATCCAGGGCACAGGCAGCGACCTTTTCAAACGCGCCATGAAATTGGTAGACGACGAATTGCAAACATTCGACGCGCAAATCGTGCATTCAATTCACGACGAAATCATCGTCGAATGCGCGGCAGACATAGCCGAGGAAATCGCCATTATCGTTTCACGTGCCATGATTTCCGCCGGCAAAGAATTTTTACCCCGCGTCCCCGTCGAAGCCGAAGCCAAAATCACTGAAGCCTGGATTAAGTGAAGTGCATCCACGGAGTCACACGTTTCTTGCCTGTAAAAAGGCAGTTTCGATGGCAGCATGATTTTGTTCGTAAAGTTGACGGCCCCGTGTCTGCATTTCAGTGAGCGGGGTAAAAGAAATGATCTGTTCAGAAAACGCGCTGACGCAGATTTCCCCCACCTGGCCGACAGAGCCGATGTAGGGATAGGTAAGCAGAACCGCGACGCGCCAGACTTGTTCCCGAGGATCAAAGTGCGGATCATATGCACCATAACGATCTGGCAAGTTATCCAGCAAAAAACCATTCACCGCCGCTTGCGCTTCAAAGGCTGTGAGTTTGGGGATTCAGGTTTGCAACCATAGTGACAAAATATTAGCACCGAAGCCATCCAATGTGAATCAGGACATATGGAGTGCGGCGGCTTGACGCAGCTTTGGTTTTCGTCGCGGAAAGTCTACGGGGCAATTACAACATACAGTAGCGAACATCAAAGCGGTGCCAAGCCGCCGCACTCCATACTGTGTTACAATATTTTTCAGCCAATAGCAGTACACATTCAATGTTCAGGAGAAGCGTTTCATGACAGGAACTCTGCGTGATCGGTTTTATTGTGGCGTCAGCTTTATTTTCTTCTTGCTGCTTGCGAGTAGCGGGCAAGCGCAAACCACTCTTACGCTCGACAGTTTACAAAACGGCAAATCTTTTGAACTCGACAAGCTGGATTGGAAATATTCCCCCGGCGATGATCTACAGTTTGCCGATCCGCAGTTTGATGATCGTGCGTGGGAGACCTTGCACGGCACAGCCATCACGCTTGACAGCATTCCCAAGAGCGGCTGGCACGGCATCGGCTGGTTCCGGCTGCGCTTGCAAGTTGATCAGGCGTTGACCAATCAGCCGCTGGCGCTGGTGATGGTGCATTTCGGCGCGTCGGAGATTTATCTGGATGGCAAGCTCGTGCAACGCTTCGGCACAGTTGCGGCGACGCCTGAAACAGAAGTTGAATACAACCCCAACACGCTGCCCTTCAGCATTGCGTTGGATGGGCGCAACGAGCATGTGATTGCCGTACGCCATTCGTGTACGGCAATGCAGAATTTGTCTGGCGGTTGGGGCAGGTGGCTCGCCAGACAAAGTGACCGACCTGGATTAAATGCTGCGACAAACCGCACCGTCAATTATGGCGCAGGATTTGGAATCTCGCTTGCCGAGTCAAAGCAGGTGGTCACGTCCTCACTAACTCTCAGGTCGAAGCTCATAGACATGCGGTTTGGGATCGGCCTTTTCTTTGCCATTGGTGTATTACATTTGCTGTTATTCAAGTTTTACCCGCGTCAGCGAGCCGCGCTTTTCTTTGGTCTATTTGCCTGTCTTGGTGCGATCACAGGCGCCTGTAGTGTTTTGCTGCGTACAAGTCATCAGGGTACAGCGGGAGCAATATTTCTGTGGTGGACGAATGTATTGGCGTTAGTCAGTGCATTCGCCTGCTTGCTGGCCTTTCAGTATGCCGCTTTTTCCTTGCGCGTTCCAAGCAGGTTTTGGTATTGGCTGATGGGTATTGCACTGACTATTTTCCTCGGTATATTTCTCTCCTCGGTAATATTGCTTAGGCTGTTGGGGGCGTTGATCCTCTTATTTCCTATCATTGAGGTTGCGCGTGGGCTGATTGAGGCAGTGAGAAAACAAGTCTCAGGCGCCTGGATTGTAGGAGGCGGGATGCTCGTATTTACGGCAGGCTTCTCCCTGTCGGTGGATCCCCGGTTTGGAGAATTCACGGGGTTGCTTGCCGCAACAACTCTCATCTTTTCGATTTCGATTTTCCTTGCCCGCCAATTCGCCCGCACGAACCTCGACCTCGAAGATCAGCTTGTACAAGTCAAACAACTCTCTGCCGCCGCGCTGGAACACGAGAAAGTCAAAGCCGAGAACGACCGCCGCGCTGCTGAATTGGACGAAGCCCGCCAATTGCAGCTTTCGATGCTGCCGAAGAAACTGCCCAACCTGCCGCACCTCGACATCGCCGCGTATATGAAAACTGCTTCGGAAGTCGGCGGCGATTACTACGACTTTCACACGAGCGAAGACGGCACGCTGACGATTGCGATTGGCGACGCGACGGGACACGGCTTGAAAGCGGGGACGCTGGTTGCGGCAGTGAAAAGTTTATTTGTAACACTCGCGTATCATCCCGACATCCCGCACATCTTCACGCGCATGAGCCAGACGCTGAAACAGATGCAAATGCGCGGCGTCTTTATGGCGCTGGCGATGATTAAATATAAAGATCGCAGCATTAATATTTCCATTGCCGGAATGCCGCCAATGATGCTCTATCGCCACGCGCTAAAAACGGTCGAGCGCATTAATCTGACGGGCTTGCCGCTGGGCAGCGTGACCAGTTACCGCTACCGCGAGATGACGACGGAGTTGCAACCAGGCGATGCGTTGCTGATGCTGAGCGATGGACTGACAGAGTTATTCAATCCCGCCAATGAAATGTTTGGCGAAGAGCGCGTCGAGCCGTCATTTCTGGCAGCGGCGAAAAATTCTCCGACAGAAATCATTGAGAAGTTATTGGCAGATGCAGACAAATGGTCGGACGGGCGAGCGTTGGATGATGATTTGACGTTGGTCGTGCTGAAGGCAAAATGATGGCGATATTTTCGTTAGCCCCGCTTGACGAATCGGTAAGCAACCTTTAGTATTGCGGATTCCTGTGCCGAGCAGAGATTTTGTTCTTACACATTTTTTTAAGTTTGCGACCCGTTCGTCTAGCCCGGTCCAGGACATCGCCCTTTCACGGCGGTAACACGGGTTCAAATCCCGTACGGGTCGCCACCTTTATTATCAATAACTTATAAGCGAAAAAGGGAGTTCTGACAACTCCCTTTTTCATTTAATGCCCTAAGCCTGCCTATTTTCCCTGCAAAAACCTATTCTTAACTACATCTCTTTTTTTTCAACTAAACATCTTCGCGCAAAGAGGCAACAAAAATATTTTGTTCTTTTCCATACTTTGCCGGATGCGCTAAGACTTCATCAATGGCTTTCCAGGTTTTCCCCGTAACGAGGCTCTGACCGCAACTATCACAAAGCATAATCGGGACATTTTCAATGATCGTCATTTGTGCGCCGCGTTGATAGACCTGTGGCAATTTAACCAGCCTGGCCATTGGTTCGTTGCAGTGAGAACATATTTGATATTTAGGATTTGGTCTGCCGCTCCTTCTCCTTTTCTTATTCTGAAGCGGAATAAACTCTCCCTTTCCAGCCTACGTCTTCCACGTGCTGAACGCGATGACCGGTTAAGAGCTTTTTCAATCGCCAATCTAAATGTTCATCTAATAAAACATTCATCAACGCTGGCCCTTCTTCCAGTCGGTTTCTTCGACCCATTCCCGCAGTTGATGTAAAGCTGCCTGCACATCGCCGCAGGAAATGCTGGGATGACCTTCGACAAAATCTTCAATCGTACTTCCGGCAATTAATTCATCCAGCAAAGTCGTCACAGGAATCCGCGTTCCGCCCAGGACTAATGCGCCATGCATCACATCAGGAGTTGCTGTCAACGCAACCGTCGTAGGATTCTTCCGTCTGAATGGTTTTGGTTCCTGTTTTCCGGCAATGATAATTTTCAATTGTGGTTTGGTTTTCACGGTCATAATTTCACACTCCTTTAATCAGTAATCCATCATTCAAAGCTTCACAGTTAAGTCGCTGAAGCCCCGGAAGGTTGAGTCTGGAAAGTGGCTCATAATCAAGATCAATCGCAAAATTCGTTTCTGCCGGTCGCTTCCATAGCAAGACTGAAGCACCACCGGCAAATGCCTCAACATAAGTTTTGTGCGGCGGCATCTGGTTGATGATCTTCTGATATGTGCCTGCTTGTCCTTTTCCTCCGCTATAAGCCATATTTTTTTCTTCCCGATCATCTATCGTTGAATCTGGCGAGTGGCGCGGCCATCGCTGAATCTGGTGTTGCTGGAGCATCGCTAAAAATGCAGGTGTGACCGGAATACTCGCCAGAAAAAGCGATAACGGCCGTCATCGTTTATTCTGGCGATAGTCGCCGGAGATTCCCTACATCAGACTGATGTATTGCCGCGCTGCCTAATGTCTTCCAACGCTAATGCCACTTCACGCGAAAAATAAAAGCCGTTGCAACTTGAACAGTGAGACATCGGCACATTCCTGACATGAATTTTATTAGC
>JAYSTY010000426.1:0-13914 GCA_043719385.1 Blastocatellia bacterium
CTGCCTGCGGGTGGGACATCAGTCATTCCAGCGAATACTTTCAGCTACTTTGATGCCAAGTATCCTGGCTCGGCAACCTCTGTTGCGGTCACCGGACAGAGCTTTACACAGGCGACGCAAATCAATGTTGGCGGCACTTCGGACTTTATTTACAACGCGGGATTAGGCTGGAATACCAACGCGCAGATCAATAAAAACGATGTTTTGTTTTTGACGTTCTGGGCACGCAAACTGGAGGCAACCAGCAACTATATTCGGGCGCAGGTAGTGTTCGAGAAAGCTTCGTCAAATTTCGACAAATCCGCCACCGTTGGCATTCCGGTTGATACAAATGAATGGAAACAATTTCAGGTCGCCTTCAAATCTTTTGATGCTTACGCGCCAAATGCCGCGCATCTGGTTTTTCAATTTGCTTACGGCCCCCAAAAATTTGAAATCGGCGGCGTCACGCTGACCAACTACGGCCAAAATGTTCAGCTTAATCAATTCCCAACTTCGAGCTATTACCCAACGCGCAGTGATGCCAATGCACCCTGGCGAGCCGAAGCTAATAACCGCATCAATCAAAATCGCAAAGCTGATTTGCTTGTGAATGTGCGCGACCGCAACGGCAATCCAATCAACGGCGCGAACGTGTATGTCCAGCAACTCAATCACGCGTTCAAATTCGGGTCGGCAATCACGGCGGCACTGATTACCGGGACGAGCGCTGACGCGGAAATTTATCGTTCGCGGGTGTCGAGCCATTTCACGACTTCGGTTTTTGAAAACGATCTGAAATGGACGCTGTGGGAATGCACAACCTGCGGCAGTAGTTTCAATAAAGCGAACACACGCCAAACGATCCAATGGTTACTTGATCGTAATATTTCGGCGCGCGGTCACAACGTAATTTGGCCGAGCTGGCAATATTTACCGAGCGGGTTGCAAGCGCTGAGCGCCGCTGATTTAAAAGCCAGGATTGATACGCGCTTTGGAGATGTGCTGGGTGATAGCGGCGTCAATGGCAAGCTTTATCAGTGGGATGTCGTCAACGAGCCATACACAAATTATGATGTGCAGGGACGGATTGCCGGCGTTGATGGCGTGCCTGTCTCAAGCGGCGTATTGGGCAATCAGGAATTTGTGCGCTGGTTTCAGATGGCGCGGCAGCTTGAGCCAAAGACAAAACTTTACATCAATGATTACGATATTCTGGCGGCGGGCGGATTGGATGTGAAGCATCAGAATTATTATTACGCCGTTATCAACTGGCTCCTGGATAACGGAGCGCCGCTCGAAGGCGCAGGCATCCAGGGACATTTCGGCGGCCCGACGCCGATTGATTTGCTGCAATCCATTATCGAGAGATATTCAAATCTGCGCGTGCCGCTCTCAATCACGGAATTTGATTTCAATACGACGGATGAACAGTTGCAGGCTGATTTTACGCGCGATTTTACGACGTTGATTTTCAGCTATCCGAAGTTCAATGATTTTCTAATGTGGGGATTTTGGGAAAAAGCGCACTGGCTCCCTGCCGGAGCAATGTATCGCGCCGACTGGTCATCGAAGCCGAACGCCCTTGTGTGGAATGATTTATTATTTCGGGAATGGTGGACGAATGAAAGCGGCTATTCAGATGCGAGCGGCAGCTATCAAACACGCGGTTTCAAAGGCGATTATAACGTCACGGTGAATTACGCTCGCACCACGAAAACTGTCACGGCGAAAATTGATGCCAACGGTGAAATTACTATCGTGCTTGATGTAAATGCGCCCAGAAGAAGCACCGGACGAACTGGAAATATCAGCCGACAAGTCAGTCAGTAGCCAGGGAACTACCGCTGTAATTCCACTCCGGCTGACCACTATTTCTTGACAGCCCTCTTACCCATTCCTAGAATGGCAGATTATTTAACCGACTCTCAAAGAATTGGTGGAAAACACTTTGCAAAGTGAAATAGCATCTGCTCCTGAATCTTCTCCGGCGCGTACCGCGATGGCGTGTATTGCGGCGCTGGTTTTTCCCGGCCTCGGACACGTTGTACTGGGACGCTGGGGACGAGGATTATTATTAGCCTTCAGCATTACAGCGATGGCGATCTTAGGATTTTGGATGAAGGGGAATTTATTTACGCCCTCCGGTGACGATAAACTGACGTATGTTTTTACGGTGCTGAATATGGGGCTGGGGCTGCCGTATTTCGCTTGCCTGGCTGCCGGATTCGGGTTTGATGGCAATGCAGCGGCGCAAACATTTGAATACGGAAAAACTTTTCTGGCGGTGGCGGGCGCGTTGAATGCGCTGGCAGCGATGGATGCTTTTGACATCGCAATTGGGAGGAAGCAATGACACATTTTATTTCCCTGGTGATTTTTGCCGCGCTGGTCGGCATCGTGTTTGCGGTGCTTTCCTCAGAGCATAATGAAACGTCAGACCGGGTTATTTACGGCCTCAAAGTTTTTGGCTCCTTCGTCGGCATCGGATTCGGAATCGCCTGGGTACTTTACTTTTTACCAAGATAAGCAGTAATTCAATCAGGTTAGAATCACGAGGGACGAAAGAAAAAATAGTTAAATCTTTCGTCCTTATTTTTTTGTTTGCCTGAGAAAGTTTGTTGAGCAGGAAGCAATGCAATCGCAAAAAATCACCTTGATGCTTGATTCTGTGCGTCGCCTGATGCGGCGGGGCGCCACCGCACGGGCGATGAACGTCCTGCACAAAGGGCGTCCGGCTGACGTTGCGCAAGTCCTGCACGGACTCAGTGAACTTGATCGGCATGCAGTGTTTGCCGCACTCGCACAACATGACCGCGAATTAGCCGCCGCCAGCTTAAGCGAATTTGGAGCGGAAGAAGGCATTGATCTGTTGCATACGCTTTCACCCGAAGATATCGCGCAGGTTTTGCAGGAATTGCCCTCGGACGACGCCGCGTTATTTGTTGAGAAATTCCCCGGCGAAATCCGCGAACGCTTACTCGATTTGATGAAAATCGAGGCTTCGACCGATGTGCAGGAGTTGTTGAGCTTCGCCGAATACACCGCAGGCCGCATCATGACGCCTGATGTGTTTGCGCTGAGCGAAGACCTGACCGTTGGCGAAGCCGTTTCCGCCATTCAAAAAGCCAGCAGCGACATTGAACTGGTTTTCTATTTGTACATTGTTGATGATCGCAGCCATCTGGTCGGAGTGGTTTCGCTGCGGCAATTATTGCTGGTGCCGCCGACTACGCCACTGAAAAAAATCATGAGTTCGGATGTCATCAGCGTCCGCACGGAAACGGATCAGGAAGAAGTGGCGCGGATTGTGGCGCGTTACAACCTGCTCGGCGTTCCGGTCGTTGATGAAGAAAATAAGCTGGTCGGTGTGGTCACAGTTGACGACGTGCTGGACGTGATTCGGGAAGAAGCAACCGAAGACATTTATGCGCTGGCAGGCGTTAGTTCTGATGACAATGCGCTGAGTGCGCCGATTCGTTCCGTGCGTTTGCGCATGCCCTGGTTGCTGGTCAATCTGGCAACGGCAATTCTGGCTTCGACCGTCGTCCATTTTTTTGAAGGGACGATTGCCAAAGTCACCGTCCTGGCTGCGCTGATGCCAATTGTTGCCGGGATGGGGGGCAATGCTGCGACCCAGACCCTGGCTGTGATTGTGCGTGGTCTGGCGCTGGGCGAAGTGACCTGGGAAAATGCCCGCCGCGTCATTATCAAGGAATCTCTGGTTGGCTTTGCCAATGGAATAGCCACCGGATTAGTAGCAGCAGTGGTCGTTTGGCTATGGTATGGCCCAACCACTAAAATGGCTTTGATCGGCGGTATTATTGCGTTGGCGATGGTCAATAATATGTTGATTGCAGGAGTCGCGGGCACAGCGGTCCCGTTAATCCTCAAGCGTCTCAAAGCTGATCCGGCATTGGCTTCGACAGTATTTGTTACTACCTGTACGGATATTGGCGGATTTCTTTCGTTCCTCGGCATCGCCACTTTGCTGATTAAATACTTAGCCTAAATCCAGGCACTGCTCAAGAATTATAAGCCTATGGAATCACCTCTTTACCTTGTCGCCGGAGCGCTTGTCCTGCTTATCATTGGCTGGGTCATCTTCAAATTTTTCTTTAAGTTGCTCAAGCATTTCATCATCGCCGCTATCCTTGCCGCCGCCATCGGCGTGTTTTATTATCAGCCCTGGAATAATTTTTCATCCGCTAAAAACCCGAATATGGGCAAGTTTGCCTACGGTGTCAGCTCCAGCAATTTCCTCGGTGTCGTCGTTGGCGACGACGGGGAAAATAGCTGGATCGTCGAAAAAAGTGGCCTGAAAATGAAGTATGCCAAAGGGCGGGTAGTGCTGAAAGACAGATGATTTTATTGACGGTGCGCTTGTCAGGTCAGAGCTTTATGAAAGAGAAATTACGTTCGTCATTACGCTGGATTGCCAGACTGTTGCCAATAGTTTTTGCGGGGTTGTCCGCTATGACAGTATTTGCGCAGTCCGAAAAAGTAGACGAAAATTTTGTGCGCTGGAACAAGCCTGATTCGCCGGGTTGTGCGCTCGGAGTTATCAAAGACGGCAAGGTGATTTACCAGCGCGGCTATGGCGCAGCAAATTTAGAACATAAAATTCCGAACGCTTCGGACACCGTTTTTTACATCGCTTCAACCTCAAAACAATTTACAGCGCTGAGCATTGCGTTGCTTGTCACACAGGGAAAGCTCGCGCTGTCTGATGACATTCACAAGTTTTTGCCAGAGCTTCCCGCCTATGAATCTAAGGTCACAATTGACCATCTGGTGCATCACTCCAGCGGGATTCCTGATTTCTTTGCGCTGATTCCTTTGGCAGGGCAACGCCTCGAAGACACAATGACTGACGAAGATATTCTCAGTTTACTGGCGCGACAAAAATCATTGAATTTCAAACCCGGCGATCAGTTTCAATATTCCAACTCCGGCTATTTTTTACTTGGTCAAATTGTGTCACGGGTGACAGGAAAATCCTTGCGGGAATTTGCGGAAGAAGCTTTCTTCAAACCACTGGGAATGCGCAATACACATTTTCACGATGACCGCACGATGATTGTGCCGAAGCGTGCGACGGGTTATGTACCAAAAGCTGGCGGCTTTGCAATTTTTGCAACGCTCTTTGACCGCGTAGGCGATGGCGGAGTGATGACTACGATTGAAGATTTAATGAAGTGGGATCAGAATTTTTACGATACAAAAGTTAGCGGCAAAGCGATGATTGATCTCGCGCTGACGCCTTACAAATTAAACAACGGCGAAAATTCTGAATATGGATTCGGGCTTTTCCTCAAAGAATATCGTGGCTTATCACAAATCGCGCACGGTGGAATTTACAATGGTTTTCGCGCAGACTTGATTCGCTTTCCTGAACAAAAATTTTCGGTCGCGTGCCTCTGCAATCTCTACAACATTGACGCGGGAAAACTCGCGCAGGACGTAGCCGATTTGTATCTTGCCAATCAATATACAAAACCTGCAAACGCTGAAGCGTCGCCAAATTTCATCGCTCTCTCACCTGAAGAATTAATCCATCGCGTTGGTACATTCGTTGATCCGAGCAGCGGCACAACCATCAACGTCACAATGAATGAAGGAAAATTAATTGCGGCAATTCCCGGAGGCGGAATTTTAAATCAACAGCTTGCACCGCTCAGCGTAAATAATTTCAAAGCGACGAATTCGCTGAAGTCTAAATTTAGTTTTGCAGACGCGCCTAAGCCCAATGAACCCGCGTTGTATGTCCGTTTGCTCCCCGGCGTTGGACAACCCATTTTTTCTTTTGTCCGCAGCGCGCTTGTCACGCCCGATACAAAAAAACTCAATGAATACGCGGGTCGTTATTACAGTACGGCGCTTGATGTAGCTTATGAATTTAGCGTGAAGGAAGAAAAACTTGTCCTGAAATTTCGTAATGCTGCGCCGAAAAATTTATTGCCCACTGTCAAAGACAGCTTCAGTGCTGGCGGCATGAATTACGTTTTCACCCACGACGCACGGCAAAATATTAATGGCTTCGTTTTGAATGACGTCATCGGACGCATCAGGAAAATCTCGTTTATCAGGCAATAACATTGCTAATTGCCCACTACCCATTGCCCCTTATCAGGCAGAAAAAACAGTAGTTGCCCAACATATGAAACACCCTTCAAATCTTTTTATTTCCAGGCTGCTGATCTGCTCGCTGTTCCTGATTGGATTGCAGCCAGTCTTCTCACAACCCGCGCCACTGAACGAAAAAATCGCCCGTGTGATCAATGCCGATGAGTACCGCATTTCTTCGTGGGGCATTGCCGTAGCCGATGCCGCGACAGGCGAAATGATTTACGAACTCAACTCCGACAAACTGTTTGTACCGGGTTCCGTGACCAAACTTTTCTCCGGCGCGGCAGCTTTGATTACCTTCGGCGCTGATCATCATTTCGTGACGCCAATTCATCGGCGCGGAGAGATTGATGCGAACGGAGTTTTGCACGGCGACCTTATTTTACGGGCTTCCGGTGATCCTGATTTAAGTGGCCGCACCAACGCGCAGGGTCAGTTGGAATTCACCAATCACGATCACACCTATTCGGGAATGTACGTGTCGCAAGGCGCTTCAGCAGAATTGACAAAGACCGATGCGCTGGCAGGCATTGATGATTTTGCCCGGCAAATTTCTGCGGCGGGAATCAAACAAATCAATGATGTGCTGATTGATGAGCGACTATTTGAACGGCATGAAAGCGGAGGCTCTCCGCCTTTTCAAGTGACTCCGATTGTCGTCAACGATCACCTGATTGATATTACGATTGCGCCGAACAAGGAAGCCGGAATGCCTGCCAAAATTGAGCTTCGTCCAAACACAAATTACGTCCAATTTGACGTTGCTGTGAATACCGCTGCTGCTGGCGGAGGCAGTTACCTTACCGTGCAAAAAGTTGCCCCAAACCGCTTCGCACTACGCGGACAAATTGCCAAAGATAAACCGCCAACCGTGCGAACCGTTGAAGTCGAGAATGCCGCCGAATTCGCACGCGCAGTCTTGATCGAACGATTACAGGCTCGCGGCGTGCGCGTCGAAGCCAGTATTTACAGTACTCCGAAGAATGACGGATTACCCGCCGAAAGCGAATACGAAAAATTGCCCATCGTAGCGAAGCATACATCATCGCCCTTTGCTGAAAGCCTCAAAGTTATTTTGAAAGTTAGTCACAACAACCACGCGCACATGCTGCCGTTGCTGATCGCCGCGAAAAATGGAAAGCGCACACACGCCGCCGGAATGCGTGCCGAGGGCGAAGCTTTGAAAAGTATTGGCGTAGACATCAGCGCTTTTTCGCTCGGTGATGGTGAAGGCGGCGAGCAGGGCGATCAGGTTTCACCACGCGGCACAATTCAATTGTTGCGTGCGATGGCGAAGCGTCCCGACTATCAAATTTTTCATGATGCGCTGCCGACACTTGGCGTAGACGGAACGCTCGCGGATGCCGTGCCACCAACCAGTCCGGCGCGTGGCAAAGCCTACGCTAAAACCGGGACGTATGTTTGGAGCGATGCGATGAATGGACGACCGTTACTGCGCGGCAAAGGATTTGGTGGTTACCTCACAGCGGCCAGTGGACGTAAACTCGTCGTCGCAATTTTTCTTAACAACGTACCGATGAAAGTGCCTGCCGACACCAACAAACACGGCGCAGTGCTCGGCAAATTGGCTGAAATTATTTATGAGGGTTTGTGATGAAGTTTCGTTCGATAACCATCGTATGCCTGATTTTATTGGTTCTTCCTGGTTTCGCGCAGCCGGATCAGTTTGAGCGAGTGCGTGCCGCCATTCGTGAACAGATGCAGAAACGCAATGTGCCTTCTGTTTCTGTTGCCGTAGCGCGTGATGGAAAAATTATTTGGGAAGAAGCATTCGGTTGGGCGGATCGTGAGAACCGCATCGAAGCTACGCCACACACGATGTACTCGCTCGCTTCGATTTCAAAGCCGTTCACAGCCACTGCATTGATGATTCTCAAACAACGCGGGCTGGTTGATCTTGATCGTCCAATTAACGATTACCTTGGCGACGCGAAAATCAAAGTGCGCGTTGGAAATCCGAACGACGTCACAGTCCGTCGCGTGGCGAATCATTCTTCAGGGTTGCCGCTGCACTACCAATTCTTTTACGCCGATGAACCGTTCCGCGCACCTTCGCGTGATGAAACAATTTTGCGGTATGGCAATACAGTGACCGCGCCTGGCGAAAAATATCAGTACTCAAATCTTGGCTATGGAATTTTGGATTATGTCATCACCCGCGTGTCGGGAAAGGATTATGCCGAATTCATGCGAACAGAAGTATTTGCGCCACTTGGTATGACGCACGCAGCAATTGCGTTGCAACCGAACATCGCTCCCGGACTCGAAAAATTTCATGCGATTCGTTACGGCACAGATGGCTTGCCGATACCGTTTTATGAATTCGATCATCCGGGCGCTTCGGCGGTTTACGCGAGCGCTCACGATTTAGTACGCTTTGGCATGTTTCATTTGAAGTCACATTTATCAGATCAAAAAGCAATTTTAAGTGATGCGAGTATTGACGAAATGCAACGTCCGACCATGAAAGCGGAAGAAGCATGGAGCTATGGCATCGGATGGCGTTCCGGTCAACATTCATCAGGGCATCGGGTATTGTTTCATACGGGCGGAATGGGCGGCGTCAGTACAATTTTATGTATGCTGCAAGATGATAAAATCGCCTTCGCAGTACTGGCAAATGCCAGCAACGATCTCGCAGGGTTTCCCCCTCTACCAAATGTAATTCGAGATGAAATTATTTCATCGTTAGTAACGGCCTTACCGCGAACTGCGACAACTGCTGCGCCATCCTCCACAACTCCTGTTTCGACTTTGTTCGGCACGTGGAAAGGCATCGTTCATTCGTGGCCATCCGATCTTTCCTTCACGCTCGAAATCAAAACCGATGGTGATGTGCACGCCCAACTTGGTTCACAACTGACAACCTTGCTCAATCGCGCCGCATTCAAAGATGGCTACCTCACAGGCGTAATGAATGGCGACATTGGAACTGAAGATGCAAATCGCACAAAATATATTTTGAGTCTGTCGCTGAAGCTGCGCGGCGAAATTTTAAATGGCGGGATTACGGCAATCTCTACTTCAGAAAAACGCGTCGGCAATGCGTTAACACACTGGGTTGAATTGATGAAGACCGCGCCCTCGAAATAATCAACCATGATTCCCCAGCTATTTCCGGCTTTTACACACAACTTTACTAAATGCGTCATAACCGTTACGATTGCAGTTTATGCCTTTGCGCGATACAGATGCCTTTGTACTGAGAAGCTACACGCTGAAAGAAGCTGACAAGATTTGCGTCTTTCTGACGCGTGACGCCGGCAAGATTCGTGGCGTTGCACACGGGGCGCGCAAACTCAAAAGTAAATTTGGCTCCAGCCTTGAACCGTTTACCGAAGTCGCTCTTTCATATTTTGAACAGGAAAACCGCGAACTGGTTTCGATTAATAATTGCGAAATTATCCGGTCACAATTTGGGGATAACTTCAGCAGTGAAAAATTGACGGCGCTGCATTATTTAAGCGAATTGCTGATGGAGTTTCTGCCTGATCACGAACCTAATGAAACAATTTATCGTCTGGTTGGCGCGGCGTTGAAGGCGCTGAAGACAATGCCGACTGACGATCCGACGTTGTTATTGCGTTACTGCGAAGTCTGGATTTTGAAGCTCGCGGGTTTTTTTCCCGATTGGCGACGTTGTGCCCAATGCGAGCGGGAATTGCCGCTGAATGCGGCGGCCTGGCTTTCGCCGGAGGCAGCGCCGCTTTGTGCAAATTGTTCGCATCAGCAGGGCGAAGAATTGAATGCGGCGACGCAAATGCTGGTGAATGATATTTTGCGCCAGCCGCCCGAAAAATTTGTCGCGGAAGAACGCGATCCGCGCGCCCTGCACAAGCTCGAGTCGGTCGTAGCGCGACTCATCAAAAATACGCTCGAACGTGAATTGAAATCTTATGAAATGCTGAATCGTCTTAGAGCGATATAAGTTTATTTATTGGGCTTTGGTCTTTGTTTTTTGGCCTTTGGTTCATAACGCAAAGCTGTAGTTTTCCGCCAATTAACAAAGACCAAAGACCAAAGCCCAAACATCTAGTTTTTAGGAGAAATAATGTCGAAAAAATACATTTATATTTTTGCCAACGGAAAAGCCGAAGGCAACACCACGATGAAAGATTTGCTGGGAGGCAAAGGCGCGAATCTGGCGGAAATGACCAACGCCGGATTGCCCGTCCCGGCGGGTTTTACGATCACCACCGAAGCCTGTAATTCCTATTATGACGAAGGTGAAAAATTCCCGGCAGGAATGCTGGAAGAAGTGCTGCAAGGCATCAAAGATGTCGAAGCCGCGACGGGCAAACAATTCGGCGGCACAGAAAATCCACTATTAGTTTCCGTTCGCTCCGGCGCGAAATTTTCAATGCCTGGGATGATGGATACCGTTTTGAATCTGGGCTTGAACGATGATACCCGTGACGCACTCGCCAAAATTTCCGGCAACGAACGCTTTGCGTGGGACGCGCATCGCCGCTTCATTCAACTGTTCGGCAAGATCGTGCTGGGCATTGAATCCGAAAAATTCGAGCATATTTTTGAAGGCTACAAACACGAATTAGGGATTCACGAAGACACGCTGGTCAGCGCAGAAACGCTTGCCAAAGTTGTCAGCGATTACAAAGTCCTCGTCAAAAAAGAAACGGGCAAAGATTTTCCGACCGATCCGCAAACGCAGTTAGAATTAGCGGTCATCGCTGTTTTTGCTTCGTGGAATGGGCGCCGCGCCAAAGATTATCGCCGCATCAACAAAATTGATGACAAGCTCGGAACCGCTGTCAACGTGCAGACAATGGTTTATGGAAACCTCGGCGAAGATTCCGGTACAGGCGTTGCCTTCACCCGTGACGTAGCCACTGGCGAACGTGTGATCTACGGCGAATATCTGCAAAATGCGCAGGGCGAAGATGTCGTCGCAGGCATCCGCACACCAAAGAAAATTGCGCAGCTCAACGAAGAAATGCCGGAGATGTACCGCCAGTTTGCGGAACTTGCGCAGAAGCTCGAAACACATTACAAAGATGTGCAGGACCTCGAATTCACCATCGAACGGGGCAAGCTTTACATGCTGCAAACACGCAATGCGAAGCGCACTGGCGCAGCCGCAGTGAAGATCGCCGTAGACATGGTGAACGAAGGCGTGATTGATAAGAAGACCGCGATTTCACGGGTTGAACCCGCGCAGCTAGATCAATTATTGCATCCGATGATTGATCCGAAAGCCAGCGTCAATGTTATTGGAACAGGCTTGCCCGCTTCACCCGGAGCCGCAACCGGCAAAGTAGTTTTTGATCCAGACGAAGCCGAAGAAATGGCGAAGACCGGCGAAAAAGTGATCCTCCTCCGCATCGAAACTTCACCCGAAGATTTTCACGGCATGGTCGCCGCGCAGGCAATTCTGACTGCTCGTGGCGGAATGACTTCGCACGCCGCAGTCGTGGCGCGTGGAATGGGTAAATGCTGCGTCGCGGGACTTGGCGAACTCAAAGTTGACTACGCCAATCAAACGGCTGAACTCAACGGCAACACGATCAAAAAAGGCGATTCGATCACGCTCAACGGTTCCACCGGAGAAGTGATTCTCGGCGAAGTTCCGCTCATCAATCCTGAAGTCAGTGGCAATTTCAAAACGTTGATGGAATACGTTCACGAGTACCGCAAATTGGACGTTCGCGCCAACGCCGATACACCGCACGATGCCGAAGTCGCGCGTGGCTTCGGAGCCGAAGGCATTGGACTCTGCCGCACCGAACACATGTTCTTTGAAGGCGACCGCATTGACAGCGTGCGTCAGATGATTTTGTCTTCGACCGAATACAAAGCCATTGAATCACAACTGCTTTCCGCGCAAGCTGACGTCGCAAAAGCGACCGGCGAGAAAAAAGCCGAAGCCAAAAAACGCGTCAAAGATATTCAGAAAAAATTCAAGCGTCCGAGTGAACTTTACAACGGAGCTTTAGCCGAATTGCTGGAATTGCAACGCGGAGATTTCGCCGGAATTTTCCGTGCGATGGACGGCTTCCCGGTCACGATTCGTACCCTTGATCCACCCTTGCATGAATTCGTTCCGCACGATGACGCAACGCTGAAAGAATTGGCGAAGAAGATCAAGATGAACTTCAAGGAAGCCAAGGCTCGCGTCGAACAATTGCACGAATTCAATCCCATGCTCGGACATCGTGGCTGCCGTTTGGGAATCATCTATCCCGAAATTACGCAGATGCAGGCCCGCGCGATTTTCGAGGCAGCGGTGATCGTCCAGCGCGAAGGCAAAACCGTCAAACCGGAAATCATGATTCCGTTGGTTGGTAATGTCGTCGAATTGAAATTGCAGGCTGATGTAGTCCGTGCCGTCGCCGCCGAAGTCTTCGCCAAAGAAGGCGTCACGGTGGATTACCTGCTCGGCACGATGATCGAAGTTCCCCGCGCCGCACTGACCGCAGATCGGATCGCCGAAGTCGCTGAATTTTTCAGCTTCGGCACGAACGATTTGACGCAGATGACAATGGGGCTGAGCCGCGACGACGCCGGAAAATTCCTGCCTGCCTATGTCGAAAAGAAAATTTACGGCGACGATCCATTCCAGGTTCTGGATCAGGAAGGCGTGGGACAACTGGTCGAAATCGGCATTCAAAAAGGTCGCGCCACGAAGCCAAATTTGAAAATCGGAATTTGCGGCGAACACGGCGGCGAACCCGAATCCGTAGTCTTCTGTCATCGCGTCGGAATGAACTACGTGAGCTGTTCACCATACCGCGTACCGATTGCATTATTAGCCGCAGCACAAGCCGCGCTGATGGATGAGAGCGGTGCAGCTATGGCGAAGACGACTGCGTAATTTCATCTTCCCCCCATTGCCAAACGCGAAATCTAGAATCACAATGATTTTGGATTTCGCGTCTTTCTTTTTTAGGGAGTAGGTTCAATGCCAGCCAAAGATAAATTTCACGATGCAGTCAAACACGCCTTGTTTATAATTCCACCAGCGAGGTAATTGTCGAATGGATCAAATAATACTATATCGTGAAATCGTACAGGCTTTGTTGTCAGAAATCGGCAGCTACAAAAATCACTCACCTGAAATCGAAACACAGCTACTTTTTGATACGACGCGTGACCACTATCAAATCTTGAAAACTGGCGGGCGCGGCTTAAAGCGAACGTATGGCGTGTCAATTCACCTTGACATCAAAGACGGCAAAGTGTGGATTCAACGCGACGCTACCGATTTGCTAAGTGCGGAAATACTGGTCGAGAAAGGCATTTCGAAAGAAAATATCGTGCTGGGTTTTCACGCGCCTTACAAACGGCAATACACAGAATTCGCCGCAGCTTAGAGAAAGAAATATGGAACACGCTACATTTGAACAGGCAGTCGAAGTTGTACGCGCATTACCTTCAAAAGATCGTCAACGATTACGCAATTGGATGGACGAGCAAATCAAGTCTAACGCACAGACAAAACGTACATCTTTGGAAGACGATCTTGCCCGATACAAAAAAATGCAAGAATGGTTAAATCAAAATCGTGAACAATATATGGGGCAATGGGTTTGCCTGGATGGAGATCGGCTAATTGCTCATGGAACAGACGCGCTTCAAGTACACGCACAAGGAAAAGCGGCTGGAATTGAAGCCCCCTTTCTCGAACATATCGTAGAAGAAGATGAACCTTTTTTTGCGGGATGGGAATAATGGCAGAAAAACTTTCGTTTTCTCAAACCCACAATTACGAAACGACAAAAAAAGGAATCACCGTTCCGGTTCTTCTTCGCACGGGTACGGAGTCTC
>JAYSTY010000427.1:0-13857 GCA_043719385.1 Blastocatellia bacterium
GACCGCCAGCGCACCAAAGCGACCGCTGGGAATTGGCAACATCACGGCTCGGCGCTCAAAACCTGCAATGTCAATTAAATCCTGGGAAGGTGATTTCAATGCAGATTTTACTGGCGCGGTATTTTTCTCAAGCTTTGGGTTCACTGTGAAGATAGGCGTTTCGGTGCGGCTAATCGTTTTGTCATTCACGAAGCTCGTCCAGAAATCAGTTGGGCTGTCAGCCTGTGACGGAATACTTAAGGGCGATTTCGCAGCTTCATTACCATTGCGGATGACTTCGATTTTCCGGTTTGCCAGGGCCAACGCGGCGCCTGTTAATTTTGGCTCATTGCGCAACGGGACAGCCATCAGGGCTTGTGCTCCGGCATAAATAAATGTGTTGATTTCATCGCCGAAGGTCGGGCGAAAGGTACGGCTGCTTTTGTAATAAAGAAAATCTCCCGCCCGATCAAACACAGGCGCTGCATCATTGTACTGACCACTTGTCACCTGATATTTTTGGTCGCGCTCAACGTCATAAAGCCAGATGGCGCTGATAGGCGTTTTGCCGTTTCCTTTGGCATACGCCAGCCAGCGATTGTTGCGTGACCAACTCACTTCCGGCACGCGATTCCAGGCCGCACTGAACGGATCCGTTTCGATCAGCTTTGTTGTCCCGCTCAATAAATTGTGTAAATAGATTTGTCCGGCACGATTGGTAAAAACCAGGGCTTGAGAATCGGGCGACCAGCTCAGACTGGAACTAAAAATCAAACCATTGTGCGTCAGCCGTTTTGCTGCGCCGCTCCCATCCGCAGGCAGCAGATACAACTCATATTCACCCGTTGTATCGGCAAAATATGCAATCCATTTTCCGTCGGGGCTAATGGTTGGAAATCGTTCGGCGACGCCGCCAGACTGCGTAAGATTTTTCGGTACGCCATTCTCAAACGGCATTGTCCAAATATCGCCACGCGCTTCAATCACAGCCTTGTCACCCGTCGGCGCAAGGCTAACCGAAGTGATGAATTTCCCGGCTTCAATGGTACGTGGAGCGATGGTCGCTTGGTCGTCAGGGAAATTAATTTCGACCGCGCGAGTTTTACCAGTGGCGAGATCAAGCAATTGCAGTCCGGCCTGATACTGAAAAACAATTTCGCCTTTTCCTTCCGCGCCAGGCCCAATCGAAGGCCACTTCACATCGAACTCTGTAAACCGTGTGATTTGCGTGCGGCGACTGGTCGCAAGGTCATAAGACCAAAGATTAAGTCGGTGCTCGGCTCCGGCATCAGACAGATAATAAATTGTCTGGTCGTGCCACATCGGAAGCGTATCCGTGCCCTCCCAATCTGTTATTTGTTGCGCCGTGTGTTGGGCCAGATTGAAAATCCAGATGTCCGAGGCTTCGCCACCGCTGTAGCGTTTCCAGTGATTGAAATTACTTCCGTAAGGGACATACGCCAGCCACTGTCCATCGGGGCTGATGGCCCCATCAAGGCCATAGGGAATCGGCAATTTAGTGGGCAATCCGCCCTGGGCGTCAACCGTGAATAATTGTTTTTGTTCGCTCAACCCGGCCAGGCCATCGGAATAAAACAGTAACTTTCCATCCGGCGTCCAACTGCAAAGCCACTCTGTCGCCGGATGATGCGTGATGCGAACAGGCTCCCCGCCAGCCACTGCAATCGTATAAAGATCGCTGTTTCCATCGAAGCTGCCCATCAACGCCAGCGTCCGTCCGTCCAGGCTGAATTTCGGAAAAGATTCCTGACCGGGACGATGCAAGAGCCGTTGCGCATTACCGCCAGCACGCGGCACAAGCCAGATGTCATTGGCAAACATAAAAGCAATTTGTGTCTGGCTGACAGCCGGATAATGGAACAGCCCGGCACGCGCATGATTTTGTGCCGGAATGGCTTGCCCCGACTGCATTGCTTTGACAGGCAACAGCATAGAAACGCCAATTCCCACGACGATTCCCAAACAAACAAACCACCAAATTTTATTCCACCTTTGCTTGTGCATAATTTCGACCAGCGTTGTTTTGACAGATTCGATTTCTCGCTCTGACTCTGATTCAGCAAGTATGATACCACCAGAATTTCGCCAAACTCTTTGGCACATTTGGCCTGTTCCTGAAGCAGTGGGGAAAATTGCCCATAATCGTTGCGAAGATTTACGCAACAAATTAATAATAGAGGGCGGTGGTGACCTGACAGCGGTACGGGCATGTTTTCGCCAACTCAGGCAAAATCAGTCCAGGCTGCCGACGAATTTCTCTGACAACACCTTGCGGCGATATTTGGAGACAAACACGACGTGGTACTTGCAATCCCACTTCGCGTGGGACAAGCTTTGGCGTGTTGTTTCCATGCTTTACTCTTCTCTGGTCCAGCGCATCAAGCCTCCAAAGGAGGGGCGCTACCGGACTCCCGCAGCGCTCAAAGCTCTTCGGGTCTCACTGCTAAAACCAGTGGCTTCCCCTTTTGTGATTTCAGTTATGATTTTTATCCTGCAAGAGTTACCCCGCGCAAAAGCTGTCATCACGTTGCTGTGCTTATTTTGTGTGACGTTGTACGCGCAAAAAAACAAACCGCTCACGCCAGCCCCCAAAGCTCCGTCCATCATCTTTACAGACATTGCCCCAAAATCAAATTTTGCTTACCGCACCAACAACAATTACGTCGGCAAAAAATATTTTCCGCAACCGATGTGCGGCGGCGTAGCGGTGTTTGATTACAACAACGATGGCTGGAAAGATTTTTATTCGGCGAATGGTGATTTGGAACATTCGTCGCCTAATGCCAAACAGTACGATTCCATGTTTGAAAATCAGGGTGGCAAAATGTTCACGGATGTTTCGGTCAAACTTGGCGCAGATTTTATGCACAGTGGTTATCAGCGCGGCTCTGCGTTTAGCGATTTGAATAACGATGGCTGGCTGGATTTGGTCGTAACTTCATTGGATGCAATGTTGAATGCAGCTAACAACAAAGCACACTGGCTGTTAGTAAAATTAATTGGCAAACAAAGCAACTGCGACAGCATTGGCGCAAAAATTAAAGTCACAACCGCATCCGGTCGCACTTTATTTAATCACGTCACGACGAGTGCAGGCTTTATGTCTTCCAGCGACCTTCGCGCACATTTTGGGTTAGGTAATGAAAGCGTAATCAACGCCGTCGAAATTATTTGGCCGAATGGTGCAAAACAAATTTTGCGCAATGTGATGGCAGATAAAATTTTACAAATTGAGGAACCAATGACTGGTACAAAAATTAAAGATTAACGTCTCCGGTAGATGTGAGTCGCTGATACTGTTGCCTAAATTGTAACGGTGCCAGGTGCACAAAATTGCGAAAGACTAAGCCAAAGTAACTTTGATCGGAAAACCCCACTGCCTGACTAACCTCCGCTACCGTTAACGTAGTTCGGACAAGCAATTCTTCAGCCTTCGCAACGCGAAAATGATTGAGATAGGTAATGAAAGATTGCCCTGTCACCTGCTTGAAAAATCGCATGAAGTGCGATTCGCTCAGCCGCATGATTTCAGCCGCAACCGTGATGGATATTGGCTCGTGATAATGAGCTTCCAGAAATTCAAAAAGGGGCTGTAATTGCTCGATGGCATGCTGTTTGCGCTGGAAAGTTGCGACCGTACCAGGACGGCTGGCGTAATAATTACCAAGCAAGATAAGCAGCATTTTTAAGGATGTTTTGATGGTCAGTCGGGCGCGCTTCGTTTCCGCTGGTAACTCTGCCTGGATACATTTCATCAACTCATAAATTTGTGCAGGCAATCCCGTGCTGGCCGCAATCACATGCGGAAAAGCAGCATCCTGCATTAGGAATGGAAGCAGATACTCTACATCTTCTCCGATTGTTTCCGTGGCGTAGATCACTTCCGGCAGAAAATAAAGCGCTGCCGCTCGTACTTGCTCGGTGCTTCTGCGCCGTAGCGGTAAATGCATCGTGTGATATTGCGTGCTGTTGATTAGAACTAAATCACCGCGTTGCATGGAAAACACACGATCCTGAATCTGGCATTCCAATTCACCTGCGTATAAATAAAAAACCTCAAAATAATCATGGCGATTAGAACGAATCTTATGGCGTTTGTCATACGCATAAAAGCGTACATCAACGAGGCAGGCAGGATCGAATGACCACACGTGGACGCCCTCCGCGTTGATTTGCGGCTCAATGATTGAAAAAGCATTTTCCCAGTGTAATTTTGACGTTTCCATAAGAGTTACTGGTAATCGTATCGAAAATTACAGTAGTTTTCAAATGATAGAATACTTGGAAAATTTGCCGTCATTGTTATAGCGATTTGCACTCAGGGATAGTAAATTAAAGAATATATGATGAAGCATCGCGTTTCATTACAAATTTAAAGCAGTCAGAATCGTAAGAAATAAAAGCTGCGAAGGTGACGTCCAGTCAGCGGCTTGACTTTGAGAAAAACAGCCAATGAAACCACTGCGATTCGCAATTTCAGGAACAGGATTTTGGGCACGTTACCAACTTGCGGCTTGGCGTGAATTGGCGGGCGTCGAATGTGTCGCGCTTTACAATCGCACGTATAGCAAGGTGGAAACGCTGGCGCAGGAATTTGGGATTCCGGCAGTTTATGACGACGCGCAGGAATTGCTCAGATGTGAACCGTTGGATTTTCTCGACATCATCACAGACGTAAGCTCACATTCGCAATTTGTTCATCTTGCCGCTGAGCATCGAATCCCGGTGATTTGTCAGAAGCCAATGGCGACATCTCTGGCGGAAGCCACAGAAATGGTGGCGGCATGTCGCACGGCCAATCTTCCTTTTCTGATCCATGAAAACTGGCGCTGGCAAACGCCCATCCGCCAATTGCAACGCGAATTATTGAGCGGTAGCATCGGCAAACCGTTTCGCGCGCGCGTACATTTCTGTTCAAGTTTTCCGGTCTTTGATAATCAGCCGTTTCTCAAAGACATGAAACAATTTATTTTGACTGATATGGGCAGTCATATTCTGGACGTAACCCGATTTTTGTTTGGCGAGGCGCGGACGTTGTACTGTCAGACACATCGCATCCATAAGGAAATTGTCGGCGAAGATGTCGCCACCGTAATGATGCAAATGTGTAACGAGATGACCGTAGTCGCCGAAATAAGTTATGCCAGCCGCACCGAACACGAACGATTTCCTGAAACGTATATTTTTATTGAAGGTGAGGCCGGCTCAATTGAACTTGGCCCGGATTTTTGGATTCGCATCACGACAAACTCCGGCACGCATGCCAAACGCTATCCGCCGCCGCGTTATGCCTGGGCTGATCCGGCGTATGATCTGGTGCATTCCAGCATTGTTCCTTGTCATGAAAATTTGCTGGCGGCGTTGCAAGGGAATGGCGTGGCAGAAACGACCGGCGAAGATAATTTGAAAACGATGCAGCTTGTTTTTGCGGCGTATGATTCTGCCGCAAAGCAACAGGTAATTTATTTACAGTAAGAGTGATTTTTATGCCGAATGATCGCATCATTGCCACCTATCGCATCGAAACCGCGCACCCGTTGGAATTTGCAGCCTCTGTGATCGCCGGGGAACAATCATGCGGAACGTTTGTGCGCGTGCCGGGCGAGACAGACGAGTTACGCGCCAATCACAGTGCGCGCGTCGAACGTATCACCGAAATTGAAATTGTCGCGGAGCCAGCACTTCCTTTTTCCAAGCCACCGAAGGGAACGCAGACAGTCAAACGCGCAGAAATTGTGTTGTCATTTCCGCTCGCAAATATGGGCGCATCGCTGCCAAACCTGATGGCGACGGTCACGGGAAATTTGTTTGAGTTGCGCGAATTTTCGGGACTGAAATTGCTTGACCTGGAATTGCCGGAAGCCTTCGCCGAAAAATATCAAGGTCCGCAATTTGGCGTTGCCGGGACGCGGCAATTGACCGGAGTTTTTGATCGTCCGATCATCGGCACAATTGTCAAACCCAGCGTCGGGCTTGCTCCAGCCCAAACAGCAGAGCTTGTAAAAACATTAATTGAAGCCGGGCTTGATTTCATTAAAGACGATGAATTGATGGCGAATCCACCCCACTCTCCCTTCAACGAACGTGTCAAAGCCGTGATGCGTGTCATCAATGAACACGCAGATCGCACGGGAAAAAAAGCGATGTATGCTTTCAACGTTACAGATGAAATTGATGCCATGCTGCTGCATCACGACACAGTTTTGCAAGCGGGAGGAACGTGTGTGATGGCAAGCCTGAATCACACGGGATATCCGGCGATTACACATTTGCGCCGACATTCGCAATTGCCAATTCATGGGCATCGTAACGGATGGGGAATGCTGACGCGTTCGCCTTATCTCGGCATTGAATTTTTGGCGTATCAAAAAGTGTGGCGGCTTGCTGGCGTAGACCATCTGCATTGCAATGGGCTGCGTAATAAATTCTGGGAACCGGATGATTCCGTGATGGCTTCCGCGCACGCCTGCCTGACGCCGCTATCCGAAAATAAGCCTTATCTGACGATGCCCGTGCTGGCTTCGGCGCAATGGGCAGGGCAAACGGTTGCTACTTATCAACGACTCGGCAGCGTTGATCTAATGTATGTTTGTGGCGGTGGCATCGTGGCGCATCCGGGCGGGATTGCGGCAGGCGTCATCAGCATCCAACAAGGCTGGGAAGCAGCAATAACGGGCGTGTCGTTGGAAGAGTACGCCAAAGATCATCTCGAATTACGACAGGCAATCGAAAAATTTGGCGCGTGAATTTATGAAACTAAAACTGAAAAAAATTACTTCCCTTTCCCTCATTTTATTTTTCTCAAGCTGCTTGTTGACGAATATTTTTGGGCAAACGTTGCCGCGTTTGCGCGTGAGTGACAACCAGCGATTTCTGGTAAAAAATGATGGTTCGCCTTTTTTCTGGTTGGGCGATACAGCGTGGGAGCTTTTTCATCGCCTGGGACGCGAAGAAGCGGAACGTTATCTAAAAAATCGCGCTGATAAAAAATTTACCGTGATCCAAGCCGTAGTCCTGGCGGAGCTGGACGGACTCACCGAACCCAATGTTTATGGGCATCTACCGCTGGTTGACAAAAATCCTGCCAAACCTGTCGAAGCATATTTTCAGCATGTTGATTGGATCGTTAATAAAGCAGAAGAGTTAGGGCTGTACATCGGAATGTTGCCAACGTGGGGCAGATGGGTGAACGAATCCAATATTTTTACCCCGGAAACTGCGCATGTTTACGGCGAGTTTTTGGGCAAGCGTTACAAAGGTAAACCAATCATTTGGATTTTGGGCGGAGACCGCAACCCGCTCAAGGCTACGCAAACCGCCATCTGGCGTGCAATGGCCGATGGCATCACGCAAGGTGCGGGCGATGGAAAGCCTGAAAATGTTTTGATGACGTTTCACCCACAGCCCTTTGATCTCGGCTCATCTTCGCAATTTTTTCATCACGACACGTGGCTTGATTTCAACATGCACCAGAATGGACATTGCGCTGAAAAAAATGTATGGGACACGATTGATAAAGATTATGAATTGACTCCGGTCAAGCCTGTGCTCGATGGTGAGCCGATTTATGAAGACCATCCCGTTTGCTTTGATCCGAACAATCGCGGTTATTCCAACGCAGCAGATGTCCGTCGCCATTTATACTGGGAATTATTTGCCGGAGCGTTCGGGCACACGTATGGGAATCACGCGGTGTGGCAAATGTGGAAGCCCGAAAGCAAACCGATCAACGGGCCTCTGCATCCGTGGCATGAAGCGATTGATCGTCCCGGCGCAGCACAAATGCAATACGCGCGTGCGCTGCTTGAATCCAGACCATTTCTGATCCGCATTCCCGATCAAGCGGTGATTGTTCCCGCCAAAGTCACAGGCACAGTGCCAGGCGGTGGCTTGAAACGAATTTCAGCTACGCGCGGTGCTGATGGCAGCTATGCTTTCGTGTATGTTCCCGCCAGTCGTGCGTTCAGTGTACACATGGATAAAATCAGCGGGACAGTCAAAGCGTGGTGGTTCAATCCGCGTGATGGTAAGGCCACTTTGATTGGCGAATTTTCGAATACTGGAACCCGCGAATTCACGCCGCCTGATGCTGGCGAATATCTGGACTGGATTTTGGTGTTGGATGACGCGAAGAAAAATTTCAGTGCGCCGGGAGTCGTAAAATAAAAATGCGCCGCTTGCTACTGACATTTTATGGCGATGATTTCACTGGCTCCGCCGACGCGATGGAAGCGTTAGCGCTGAACGGTGTCCGGTGTCTTTTATTTTTGTCACCGCCGACGCCGGAATTGTTGTGCGAAAAATTTCCAGAGGTCGAAGCAATCGGAGTCGCGGGTGCAAGCCGCACCATGAATGCTCCGCAAATGGAAAGCGAGCTCACGAAAATCTTTACGCAAATTGCTGCCCTGAATGCCAGGATTTTTCATTACAAAATCTGTTCGACATTTGACTCTTCGCCAAAAATTGGCAGCATCGGTAAAGCGATTGACATCGGGCAGCAAATCTTTCATTCGCCGTTTGTTCCCTTGCTGGTCGGTGCGCCTGTGCTGAAACGGTATTGTTTGTTCGGAAATTTATTCGCCAGCGTTGGCGCTGAAACATTCCGGTTGGATCGGCATCCGATGATGCGTCGGCATCCGGTCACACCAATGCAGGAAAGTGATTTGCGGCTGCATCTCGCGCAACAGACAGCAAAAAAAATTGCGCTCTTTGATTTATTCAATCTCACGGGGACATCTGAAGCCGTAGCGCAAAATTTCCAGCAATTGCTGGCAAGTGATGCAGCGATAATTTTATTCGATGTGCTGGACGAAGCGCGATTACAGACAGCGGGAAAACTAATCTGGCAATCGTGCGACGAACAAATACTATTTACCGTTGGGTCGTCTGGAATTGAGTACGCGTTGGCAGCACATTGGCAAAAAGCTGAGACACGCGCGGCGTATTCATCGGCAGGCGCAGCCGAACAAATCATCGTGATTTCCGGCAGTTGCTCGACGGCTACGAAAACACAAATCGAATGGGCTTGCGCTAATAATTTTACGAGCATCGAAATTGAGGCGGCAAAATTAGTGAGCTACGATCAAGCCGCATCTGAACGTGAAAGAATCAAGCAAACGGCATTGCGCGCATTGAATTCAGGTCACAGTATTGTGATTTATTCGGCGCTGGGGCCGGATGATCCAAACATTACGACAACAGATGAATCGTCTGTAACACAAATGCGCGTGCGGCTGGGCGTACAACAGGGATTGATCCTGAATGATTTGTTAGTGTCATCAAACATTCGCCGCGTGTGCGTGGCCGGAGGCGACACGTCCAGTCACGTGATTCGACAACTGGGGATTTACGCGTTGGAGTTGGTGGCGACAATGGCTCCCGGCTCTCCGCTCTGCCGCGCACATTCGCACGAACCTACCCTTGATGGCTTGGAAATTGCGATGAAAGGCGGTCAGCACGGACGCGCAGATTATTTTGGTTGTGTGTTGCGTGGCGTCTACGAATGAAAGGAAGGAACGAATGAACACAATTGCTCTTGTCGGCGCAGGCGGAAAAATGGGTTGCCGCATCACAGATCGCCTGAAAGATTCGGAATACAACATGCTGTATCTCGAAGTCAGCGAAACCGGGATTGCCAATTTGCAACAACGTGGACTCGCGCCTACGGCACAGTCCGAAGCGTTGCTGCAAGCGGATGTCGTCATTCTGGCCGTGCCGGATAATTTGATTGCGCGCATTTCCAACCAGCTTGTGCCGCAAATCAAACCGGGCGCGATGGTGATCTGTCTTGACCCGGCAGCGCCACTCGCAGGCAAAGTTATGGCGCGTGACGATCTCGCGTATTTTGTAACGCATCCCTGTCATCCGTCAGTTTTCAGTATTGAAGACGATCCGCAAGCACGACGTGATTTTTTTGGCGGCATCAAAGCCCGGCAAAATATTGTGTGCGCGTTAATGCAGGGCAGCGGCGAAGATTATTGGCGCGGCGAAACCATTGCCAAACAAATGTACGGCCCCGTGATTCGTTCGCATCGTGTGACTGTCGAACAAATGGCGTTGCTGGAACCAGGCCTGTCGGAAACAACTTCGCAGACTTGTTTGCAGGTTGTGCGGGAAGCCATGGATGAAGTGATTCGGCGCGGCGTTCCTGCTGAAGCCGCGCGTGATTTCATCCTCGGTCACATCAACATTCAACTCGCAATTTTCTTTGGCGAAATTAACGTGCAATTTTCTGATGGCGCAAATAAAGCGATGAATCGCGCCCGCGATCAAATTATCAAACCTGACTGGAAAAAAGTTTTTGAGCCGGAAGCAATCCGTGAAAGTTTAGAAGAAATCACCAAAGCTCCTGTGTAGATTTGAGTAGTAAAATCAATATGAACAACCGAAAATTTCAAATAAAAAGTCTCATAATTCTTGTCACATTATTGCTGGCGACAGGTTCACTCCTTTCCTGTAATCAAACCAGCACACCGGATACAGGTGCGAAAAAAATAACGATTGGTGTTTCGTTTGAGACGTTGCAAACGGAATACTGGGTAGCGGGTTTTGAAGCCATCAAAGCCGAACTCAAAAAACGTGACGCGACCGTCCTTGAAGCGATTGCCGACGGCGATGCGAATCGTCAATTGGAACAGGTCAACAATTTCATCACGCGCAAAGTGGATGGTATCATCGCGGTTCCCAAAGACGCCAAAACAATTATCCCGATGATCAAAGCCGCCAATCAGGCCAACATTCCTATCGTACTGTACAACCGCCCTGCCGATCAGACCGAAGCAAAATCTGTCGCCGTCGTCGCTGATAATTTTGCCATCACAAAAGCTACGGTTGAGTACATGGCAGAGCAGGCTAAAAAATCCGGCAAGAAATACAAAGCCGCAATTTTGATTGGTGACCTGGGCGACACAAACGCCGTAGGGCGACGTGATGGATTTGAAGCCGCGATTAAATCATACAGCGATGTCATCGAAGTTGTCGCACGCATCCCGACCGAATGGAACGGCGAAAAAGCGCGCGCCGGGATGACGAATGCTTTGCAGGCGCATCCTGAAATTAATTTTATTTTCACGTCTTCGGATTTTATGTTTCCGCAAATTGTGCAGGCGCTGAAAGCCGCCGACAAATATCACAAGATTGGCGCTGCCGGCCACGTCCTGTTGGGCGGCTTTGATGGCGATGCCACGGCGTATCAAATGCTCGTGGATGGCTATCTTGATGCAGACGGCGTGCAGGATGTTTATTTTGAAAGCGAGGCTGCCGTGCAGGCAATACTTGATTTGAAAGCCGGAAAAAGTGTCGCGCCAAAAATTCTTGATCCGGGCTTTGTGATTCATCAAGGCAACCTGAAAGAAGCCTCCGCCAAAATGTGGGGCGCACAAGTGAAAAAGTAATGGAAGAGCCGCTCCAGAAAACTAAAGCTGCGACCTGGCTGAGCGATTTACCCTCCCTCATGCGGCAGTCGCAATTTTCCCAATACTGGGTGCTGTTGCTGAGCGTTGTCTATTTTCTGATCTTTGCTTCTTTCACGCCGGGTTTTGCTGCACCGGAAAACATCGGCAATATCTTTGCCAATTTGCTGCCGTTACTCGTCGTAGCGATTGGGCAAACTTTTGTGTTGATCGCAGGCGGCATAGATTTATCCGTGACTTCGATCATTGGCTTAAGCAGCGTCAGCGGTGCGTTAGTGATGAGCAGCGATGGTGGATGGTTAGCCGGAAAGCCGGGCGCGATGATTGTCGGGGTGATGACAATGTTAGCAATTGGCGCACTGGTTGGTTGCTTCAATGGATTAGCAATCACCTGGCTAAAAATGCCAGCATTTATTGTCACCCTGACAACGATGATGTTTTTCAGCGGACTCGCCATCTGGCTGACAAAATCAAAAACAATTTACAACCTTCCGTCTGCTTTCAATGCCATTGGTAAAGGTTCGCTGTTGGTGATTCCCAATGCCTTGCTGGTCACGATAGCGTTGGCGTTTGTCGCGCACATTTTGCTTAGCCGCACGCTGCACGGGCGCTGGATTTATGCGGTTGGACATAATGTCAAAGCGGCGCAGGTTTCCGGTGTGCGCGTGAATGTGACCGTGACGCTGGCGTATGTGGTCTGTGGATTTTGCGCGGCAGTGGCGGCAATTTTATACACCGGAAGAATGGAAACAGGTTCGCCCGTGATGGGGCAAAAAATCCTGCTGGATGTCATCGGCGCAGCGGTGATTGGCGGCACAAGTTTATTTGGCGGACACGGCAAAATTCTCTGGACGTTTTTCGGCGTGCTGTTCATCACGTTGATTGATAACAGTCTGAACATGCTTGGTCTCTCATACTTCACTATTATGATGGTGAAGGGCGGCGTGATTTTACTTTCCGCTTTACTCGACCGACTCCAAACAAAATGACGCATTCATTTTTACAATTTGACGGCATTGAAAAAAGCTTCTTCGGCGTGTCGGTGTTGCGTGGCATCAGCTTCACCGTGGAGCGTGGACAAGTGCTGGGACTGGTCGGCGAAAATGGTGCAGGTAAATCTACGCTGATGAATATTCTGGGCGGTGTGTTGCGTGCTGAAGCTGGAACAATGCGATTAAATGGCAATGTATTTAAACCAAAAAATCCGGCGGATGCGATGCGTCACGGCATTGCTTTTATTCATCAGGAATTAAACCTGTTCGCCAACTTAAGCGTCGCGGAAAATCTTTTTATCAACGATTTTCCGCAGCGGCGTTGGGCCGGATTTTCAGTCATTGATCGGCGGACGATGCGAAAAAAGGCCAGCGCTTTGCTGGCGACACTGGAGCTTGATTTTTCGCCGGATACGATAGTTGAAAATCTGGCTCCGGGTGAACGGCAAATGATCGAAATTGCCAAAGCCTTAAGCGCGGCAGCACAAATCATTATTTTCGATGAGCCGACAACTTCGCTCACCGCACGCGAAACAGCCAAACTTTTTGCGTTGATCGAACGATTGCGCACCGCTGGCATTGCGATGATTTATATTTCCCACGCGCTCAGTGAGGTGATGCAATTATGTGATCGCGTTGTCGTGTTGCGTGATGGTGTGGTCGTCGGCACAGGCGCAAAAACTGATTTCACGATTGACCAAATGATTACGTTGATGGTGGGGCGCAAACTCAATCAGCTTTTTCCTGTCCGCACCGCGCAGCCTTCCGCAGAAATCGCTTTAGCAGTCCGTGACCTTTCGCAACCGGGCATTGTCAAAGACATCAGCTTTACATTGCACAAAGGCGAAGTCTTAGGCGTTTCTGGTTTGATGGGGTCAGGGCGGACTGAATTAGGGCGCATCCTGTTTGGCCTTGATCCATTTTCGCAAGGCGAAATTGTCATTCATGGGGAAAAACTCTCAGCCGCTTCTGCGCGTCAAAACATTCAACAACGCATCAATCACGGGCTGGCATTTCTCACCGAAGATCGGCGCACCGAAGGTTTAATGATGGAAGCAAGCATTGCTGATAACATCGCGCTCGCGGCACTGCCGTCATTTCTTAGTACGGGCACAATGATTGATCGTACACGCCTGCAAACCGCGCTGACAAACATCGCGGAAACGGTGCAATTACGAAGCGCCAACATGCAGCAACAGCGCGTCAAACAATTAAGTGGTGGCAATCAACAGAAAGCCGTGCTGGCAAAATGGTTGTTAACAGCGCCACAAATTTTTATTCTTGATGAACCAACACGTGGCATTGATGTGGGCGCGAAATACGAAATTTATCGGCTCATCAATGAACTCGCAGAACGCGGGGCAAGTGTGCTGCTGATCTCGTCTGAAATTGAAGAATTAATCGGCATGTGTGATCGCCTTCTGGTTATGCGACAAGGCGAAATTACTGATTGC
>JAYSTY010000428.1:0-13798 GCA_043719385.1 Blastocatellia bacterium
TGGCGCAGGCGATGCGGATCGCCCCGCAACTCAGGCAACTTATTTTCTGCTCCGACATTTTCGAGATAACAAATCAGCTCAACATTTTTCTCGGTCGCACGATGTGCAAACATATCGGCGACGCCTTCAATGACGGCTTGCAAATCGAAATTAATAATTTCCAGATTGAGTTTGCGGGCCTCGATTTTGGAAAAATCAAGGATGTCATTGATGAGAAAAAGTAACGAGTCAGCACAATTCTGGACGGTCGCCACATATTCACCCTGCTCCTGATCCAGCTTCGTTTCGCGCAATAAATCGCCCATGCCAATAATACCATTCAGCGGCGTCCGAATTTCGTGGCTCATATTCGCCAGAAACTCGCTTTTGGCCAGCACCGCATCACGGGTTGAGATCAGCGCCTGATCCAGTTCGATATTTTTGCCTTCGATTTCCCGCGTGTATTCCTGTAATTGCTCATCCTGAAGTTTTTGTCGGGTTATGTCCTGCACCTGACTGACAAAATAAAGCGGCGAACCATTTTCATCCCGCACTCTGGCGACGCTGGTGTTAGCCCAGATCTGCCGCCCGGATTTGTGGAGGTAGCGTTTTTCTATTTGATAAGAAACCTTCTGACTATCGAATTGCTGCGCTGCATACGCCGCTTCCCATTCCCAATCGTCAGGATTCGTAAGCTGGCGCATATTGCTCCCCAGTAACTCGCGCTCAGAATAGCCAAGCAGCTCGCAAAAAGCGGGATTGACCTCCAGGCAATGTCCGTCAGGAGAAATAATTAAGACCCCCAGAGCGGCAGAATCGAAGGCCATCCGAAAGCGGCGCTCGGATTCGCGCAAGGCTTCCTCGACCTGTTTGCGTTCGGAAATATCGCGGACAGCGGTCACTTTGACCTGCCGTCCTTCCCACCAGACATTTTTGTTGTAAATTTCGACCGGAATCCGTGTGCTATCTTTTCTGACCGCGATTACTTCGTAAGAGACACTGAGTTCGGATACATCATTTTGCCGCGCAAAGCGGCGCATTTCCGGCGCAATTAATTTCAGCGTCTTAAGCTGCGATAATTCCTTGAGCGAATAACCAGACAACGCAACCAGCGCCTGATTAGCATTGATGATGCGATTATTTTCGTGGACGAGAATGCCCTCAAACGTGGCTTCCGCCAGTTGCTGAAATCGTTCTTTCTCTTCGAGTTCCCGCCGCGCCAGACCAAGCGTTTGTTGTTGTTTTTCCAGCCGCTTCATGGCAAACAGCAGCGCCAGCAAAACTAAAATGATGATGGCACTGAAGATTAATAACGATAACATGGCAATTCACGGTTGGGGCAGTTCTGCCGCACATTGCTTTGCGGCAACAAGCGGGTTTCGGGAGGTAAGAAAAGAGCGATTAAGACAAACTTTCGGGGAATTAAGCAGGGCAGGTCACAGGCTGGGCCGAGGGAAATATACCATAGAATAATATTTTTTCAGGCAAAGAAAAATAGCTCACAGTTAACAGTTCGCAGTTCGCAGTAAAGATGCGTACTGCGTACCAACCCCGTCGCTACGGCTCCGGGTACAGTACCGCGAGCCGTAGCGAGCCGGGTTCTTCAGGGACAGTACCGTAGGTGATTATTTCTTTCCTGCCACCTCAAAAACGACTTCGCCGGCAATCACTGTCATGGCGCATTTCGTCTGTAAAATCTCAGCTTCGGAAATTTTCATAATGTCGGCAGATAACACAGTCAAATCCGCCAGCTTGCCGACCTCAATTGTCCCGCGCAGCTTTTCTTCAAAAGCCGCAAATGCCGCCCACAGCGTAAACATTTTCAGCGCCTGTTCCCGCGTGACTTTTTCTTCGGCATGCCAGCCGGGGCCGGAAAATCCTTTCTGGTCTTTGCGAGCGACGGCAGCATAAAATTCGATCATCGGTTCGCCGCGCTCGACCGGCGCGTCAGAACCACCCGCAATAATATTTCCCTGCTTGATAAACGTTTGCCACGCATACGCGCCTTGCAATCGTTCCGGCCCCAAACGACTTGCGGCAAAATGCAAATCGCCAATCGCGTGCGACGGTTGCATTGAGGGAATAATGCCGAGTTTTTTGAAACGTGGAATGTCTGCCGCACTCACAATTTGCGCGTGTTCAATCCGCCAGCGCGGGTCATTGCGATCATATCGTTCCATCGGCGTAATTTGCCCCAGCGCACGTTCGTACCAGTCCAGAATTGTGCGATTGGCGCGGTCACCGATGGCATGCGTTTCGATTTGGATACCTTTGCGCAACGCGTCTCTTAACATTGGCACCACATCCGCTTCTTTGTACGTCAGCAAACCATTAGTGTCGTGATCGCTGTAATTTTCGAGCAACGCCGCGCCTTTCGACCCCAGCGCGCCGTCTATGCTGACCTTGATCGTGCGAATGGTCAGGCGATGATCGTACAATCCGACATCGGGGCCTTTGCGCAAAAGTTTTTCGGCATCTTCGCCAGGGCCGCGAATCGCTTCATAAATCCGCAATTTGACTTTGTTCTGCTCATATAATTTTTTGAGCATCTCGATTTCTTTCCAGTCCGTGCCAGCATTTTGAATCTGCGTCCAGCCCAGCTCGACGCTGCGTTTCGCGCCTAAAATCAGGGCTTGTTCGTAATCCGCCGCCGTCGGAGTCGGCAAAAATTTCGCTACTAAACCTTGCGCACGATCAACCAGCATGCCGTTCGGTTCACCGTTTTTGTCCTTCATAATTTCGCCGCCGAATGGAGCTTCAGTCTGGCGATCAAGGCTGGCGATTTTGAGGGCAGCGGAATTCACCACCGAAGCGTGACCATCCGCACGCGTCAAATACACCGGATTGTTCGGCGCGATTTTGTCCAGGTCGGCGCGGGTCGGAAACGCCTGCGGCGTCCAGAATGTTTCGATCCAGCCGCGTCCCATCACCCATTCGCCGGGTTTGGCTTTGTCGGTACGAGCTTTCACTTTGGCCAGAAAATCCTGGAGACTGGTCGTGCCTTCCAGGTTCAAGGTCATCTCACGAAAGCCCACACCAGACAGATGATAATGCGCGTCAGCCATTCCCGGCACGACAGTTTTCCCTTTCAAGTCTACGATTTTGACGCCTTTGACTTCGTACTTTTTCGCATCGAGATTCGAGCCAACAAAAATTATTCTGCCGTATTGAACAGCAATAGCTTCCGCGTTCGGCTGCTCATCATTGATCGTATAAATGTTGCCGTTTTTGAAAAGAATATCGGCGGGGAGTTCTTTTTGCTCTTTTGGCTCCTTTGGTTCTTTCGGCTGCTTTTGGGCGCTGACGGCGAAAAGAGTAAGCGCGATGATGAGTATTGTCAGGGCAGTGATTTTCATAGTGTTTCCTGGTTAAAAGTTGTGCGAGCACAAAATTACAGCGTACTCAGCCTGAGTTTAATCAATTGCTACTAGCTTCAGCTAGTGGGGGAGAGGACTTAACCTCACAGGCTTCAGCCGAATTGGCAAAGAAATTTCTTTGCCAACCAGCTTTAGCTAAAGCGTTTCGGAAGTTAGCTTTTCAGAATTTTGGCTGAAGCCTCTAAGCTCTCCGCCTCTTCCTCCACTAGCTGAAGCTAGTGGCAAGTTATAGTGGCAAGTGAGAAAGCCTGAACATTCAATCCAAAATTGCTGTAAATGCCGTAAAGAACTACCGCAAACTGGCAGTCCGTGCAACTTCATTGACACATCGTAGCTCGCAAGGGCAATATTTCATTATTCATTGCTGCTCGCAACAATCACGAGGAGATTCAAAATTATGGCTCTGGATCGCAGAACGTTTGTACAATTATTAGCGGCAACTCCCTTCGCGCAACTCGCCCTGGCTGATGAAGCCGATGGCATTCCCAAATATCGTATCGTCAGCAAACAAAAAGCCAGTGGCTCGCTCGGCATGCCTGGCCCTTATCCCGGCAAAGTCGTGTCCGTCAAATCCGCCAAATGCGTGGATGAAAGCGGCGACAATATCAATGCCGAAGTTGTACACGAAATGATGAGTCGCGGCATGTGCGAATTGACCAGACAGAAAAAACCGCTGGAGGCGTGGCGGCGATTTTTTAATGCCTCTGACATCGTTGGCATTAAGGTCAACGCTGGTGGTTATCCGTGGGTGGTTTCTTCGCCCGCCATCGTTGCTGAGTGTGTTCGTAATTTGATGGAAGTCGGTGTGAAGCCTGCGAATATTTACATCTACGAACGTTTTGAAAATCAGTTACAGGACGTGAATTACAAACCGCATGTGCCGGAAGGCGTAAATATCGTGGCGGCAGAAAAGGGGAACCGGAATACTGACCGCCTCAACTACGATCCGAACGTTTATGTCGAGGCCGATTTCTTTGGCGAAGAAGATACGCGCTCGAATTTGATGAAGCTGGTTTCACAAACACTCACCAAAATTATTAACATTCCGAACGTCAAAGATCATGGAGCAGTCGGGGCTACGGGCTGCCTGAAAAATATTGCTTACGGCAGTTTTTCCAATGTCGCACGCACGCATCAGAACGGCGTCTCGCATACTTATTCTTTCGTCGGGACATTAGCGGCGGTGGAGCCGGTGCGGTCAAAAACAGTGCTGCAAATTATGGATGGATTGCGCGGCGTGTGGCACGGCGGGCCATTTGCGCAAACCAAAAAATTTGTCTTCTATCCAAAACAAATCATGTTCGGGACTGACCCCGTAGCAATTGATCGTTTGCTGCTCGACATTGTTGACAACGAACGCAAAGCACGCGGCGCAGTTTCAATCTGGAATCGTGATCGCAACACACTGGATTTCATCAACCACAAAAATCGTGATACTGATCCGAACGTCAATATTATTATTCGTGAACCAAGACACGTGGATTATGCGAGCCATCTGGGATTGGGCGTGAGCGATTTAAAAAAAATCCGCCTCAAAGAATTGACCATCTAAAAAGTAGCGCAAACTTTCCAGTTTGCGTGGTGTCAACCAGTCAATTTACGGTATGGTCAAAATCTATGAATTTCCTTTTCCTTCTCTTTTCCCTGCCGTTGCTGTATTGGCAGCAAGGCCTTGAAACTGCGCCGCAACTCAAACAGGCAGGCATCGAACAAATTGCCGTCCCGCCCGAAAAAGCTGACGAATGGCGCAACGCGGGATTTAAAGTAATTGCGCTTGCAAAAAACGAATTGGAAGGCCGCGAACGCTTGCTCATTCCTGGCGTTCAGCGCCGTGCCAATGTTGCCTCACCAACGCGAGTTCCCTGGGTTGATGCCAATGGCTGGAAATTGTTGCGCAATCCTGCCGGACAATTTTTGTATGATCTGGCGGCGGACAGAGCAGGCTTAGCCGCCGCCGAAAGCTCTGTTTACAATGCTGATGTAGTCCTGAAAATCATGCCAGCCGACCTGGAAGAGTTTGGCAAAATGCTCGCGTTCCTGCGGCAATTGCCAACGGATGAATTGCCAGCGAATGCAGATATGATGGTCATTGATGATGGCTCGGTTAGCACAGGCGAAGTCATAAATTTATTCACGCGCCGCAATTTATTGTTTCGCCTGGCAACTGCGCCCTCGTCACTTTATCCGCTCAACATCAAGCTTGGGACAAAAGAATATCCGTTGGATGAAGCCGCTGATCCAAGTGCCTTTGCGCAAAAAATCCGGCGGCAAATCGGCGATGAAAACAGGTCTATCCGAATTTATGGCAGCGAAGTCGTGATCGCTCGACTGGTCAGCGACAGCGCCAGAACACGCCTGCATTTATTGAATTACGGTGGTCGGCAAATCGAAGGGTTGCGGGTGCGTTTACGCGGGAAATTTGGCTCCGGCGTGGCGACAGCATTTGGCTTCGGACGTGAACCACTGGAAGATTTTGCGGTTGCCAATGGCGCAACAGAATTCACAATTTCCAAACTGGGAACTTATGCAATGATTGAATTGCCGGCGGTGAAGTGAAACAAAATCGTAACGCATGAGGTCTTGGGTCTTGGGCTTTTGGGCTTGGAATCGCTGCCCGAATAATTTGTCTCTGGCGACAGTCACACGAGAGTTAAGCTTCTGGCCAGGGTGAATATTTTCAGTACCTTGCCAAAGACCAAAGACCAAAAGCCAAAGACCTCAGCAGTTACACAAAATCAAACCTGATTCGGGTCCTGCCCCAATTGCCGTAAGAGCGCTTCAAGTTTTGCCGTGCGTTCCAAGGCGGCTTCCTTCGCAGCGCGTTCCTGCTCTTTTGCGGCTCGCTCCTGCTCTTTCCCTTCCCTGCCAGTAGCAATTAAATTCCCAAACTCATCCACCCATCGTAACCAGGTGGTGTGAATCCCTTCATACTCGCCTTCCCACAAAGTCAGTCCCAGTTTCACGTCAGGAAAGTACCGTGCTTCGTCCTGCCGATAGGTCAGCCCATCAAGGTGGAAAATCGTCAGCGTCTCAGCGCTAAGCTGGTGGGTCGGGTCGTAGACCACATAATGACCAACCTTCATCCGCGCATATTTTTTCAACTTCCCGCCCAATTCATCGCCGACTTTGTTCGAGACAATCTCAATTGCCACATCGGGCGATTTACCATACTCCCAGATGTAATACGTGCGATGCGCTTTTGCCCACCAGTCTTCGTGAACCTCAACATCCATACTTAACAAGACATCCGGCACGACCGGGGAACCTTTGAGCAGAGCGAAAATGCCGACATTTGAACAAACCAAAAATTTTCTGTCTGTTTCAGCTAACGAACTATAAAGTGATTCGGTCAAGAGGCGCTGTTGTTTCTCTGAGGGAATGTTGTCCACAGGCTCGTCATCCTCCGTTATCAGGTGGTCATAATCTTCCGGGTCTAAATCGTAGACCGGCACTTCAACCATCATCGGAATCATTATTTCCTGCATAACTTCCTCCACTTGGAATGACCTTAGTTTATAGGCGAGCAACTGTCAGCGTCAATAAAACTAACGCGGCGGAATCGAATACGTCAGCGTCGCATGCGCTACCGGAGCATCTTCACCTTCTGAAAATAATGTCACTTCGCCCACCGCCAATCTCGCACCAAGTTTCAGCATTTTTGCTTCCGCAATCACATCTCGCGGCGCAGGCTTCCGCAAAAAATTAATATTGAGATTCGTCGTCACAGCCAATGGCACGGGGCCGATATGCGCAATCACGAGTAAATACATCGCCGTGTCCGCCAGCGTCATCAGGGTCGGGCCGGAAATTGTGCCGCCGGGACGCAACTGTAAATCATGATATTTCATGCGCATCCGCAGGGATTTCTCATCAACGTGTTCCGTCTTGAAATGATAATCGTCAATTTGGGGAAAGACAGATTTCAAAAATTCGTCAAGTTCCACTGCATTCAGTTTCAGCATAATTTTCCGTCTTCACTTATTTTTCAGATGAGTTAATTTCCAATTCTTTGCGCCGTCGGGCAGAAAGAAAAAAACTTCCGTGTGCGGGAAGCGCTTCAGGCTTTTTACACTCTCCGCCACACCCTGCACATAAAAAACATTATCCAGCGCATCACCGTCTGTTCCGGTTTTCGTGAGTACAGCGACGCTCAAAATATTCATCACAGGCTGGCCTGTACGCGGATCCATAATGTGTGAATAGCGCTTGCCATTCAATGCAAAAAACTTCTCAGAACTGCCTGAAATTGAGAGCGTTTGATTTTTCAAATGCACCGTCAGCGCAATTTTTCGCGCATCTATCGGGTCCTGAATTTCAACTTCCCAGGCCTTCTTATCAGGCGGAGCGCCCAGGCCATAAATCGTGCTGCCACCCGCGCTAATCAAAGCTTGTCCAATCCCGTTTTTTTTGAGCAGCGCAACGACGCGATCAACGGCGTAGCCTTTTGCAATGCCGCCTAAATCAAGCTCAATGCCTTCACGATCAAAGCGGATCGTTTTATGTTTGGCAGATAAAACCAAATGACGATAACCAATTTTCTGACGGACTTTTTGTAGTTCAGCCGCGCTCGGCATTTTACCTTCGCCACGAAAAAAGCCCCAGGCTTTCATCAACGGGCCAACCGTAATATCAAACGCACCGTTTGATATTCGGCTGTATCGCACACACTCCGCCAGAAAAGCAAATAACTCAGGATCAGTTTTGACCGGATGTTTGGCGGCTTCACGATTGAGTTGCGAGAGCGGGCTGTCGGGCTTGTAATTGCTCATCAAACGATCAATCCGGTCTACTTCATCAAAGGCCGCATTCGTAATCCGGCGCAGCTTTTGTTCGTCTTCGCCATAAACCACCAGCGAATATGTGCAGGCCATTGAGATGCGACTATCTTCATAATGGATCAGTTTGGTTTGCGCGATAACGAAGTTGCCAGACAACAAAATCATGAGCGCAAGAACGCAAAGAAGATTGCGACGAAAGGCAAATTGCGCCATGATTCGTTTCCTCGCAACAAAATTATTTACCCAACAGGATTTACGAATATGAAACTTCATCGCGTTTTCTCTCTGGCAATTTTCTTCCTTGTTATGCAACTGGCGGCGTTCAGCCAAAACAAAGGCGTCATCGTCAGCGCCCACGTCAAAGCGGATTCCGCTCTGACGGCTGATCCAAATTCCAATGACTGGAAAAATGTCGCGGGCGTCATCACCGAAGCCGGGCGGCGCGGCGAAACAGTCCCGCATCATCGCACGGAAATTCGCTCGCGCTGGACGGCGAAAAATCTTTACTTACTGTTCGTCTGTCAGTACGAAGAATTGTATTTGAAAGACAATCCATCAACAACGACGGAGACGAACAAGCTCTGGGAATGGGATGTTGCCGAGGCGTTCATCGGCACAGATTTTCAGGACATCAAACATTACACCGAGTATCAGGTTTCGCCGCAGGGTGAATGGGTAGACCTCGATATTGATCGCAAGCCAACGCCGGCGAAACATAATGTTGACTGGAATTCCGGTTACGAAGTCAAAGCCCGCGTGGATCGTAATCAGAAAATCTGGTACGGCGAAATGCGCATCCCGATTGCCAAATTCGACCAGCGCAAACCGAAAGCAGGCCTGGAAATGCGCATCAATTTCTATCGCATTCAGGGCGCACCACCGAACCGCAAATTCATCAACTGGCAACCCGTCAACAGCGACAACTACCACACACCAGAAGCATTCGGACGTTTACGTTTGGGGAAATAAGCCGACCTGGGGAAAGCCTTAGAAGCTCTGATTCACGTCGCCAACGGCGACCAACATTATAGCCTGGCGAGTATCGCCAGGTTGCCAATAGAGCGGCATCCCGACGCTGAAGGCGTCGCACAAAAACAGCAGATTGTTGCTCGCCTACAGCGAGCGATTATTTTTCCGCCAAATTCCTGGCGATCCTCGCCAGGCTATAATGTTGGTCATCTTTGATGACAGGAAAAATTCATCCGCTTGCGAACGAAAAGCTGCTACGCCAGGTACAGTACCGCGAGCCGTAGCGAGCCGCGTTCTCTGGTACAGTACCGCGAGCCGTAGCGAGCCGGGTTCTCTACCACAGCAGCAGCCTGCCATGAAAACTTCGTAAATCTGCCGCCAAGCTGACCGCCTTGCCGGACATCTGCCCAACTGCCTACCCCAATTACGCACAGAAAAATTATTTTGCGCCGCGCCGCGATTCGTGCAGGTATTTTTCCCGCTCGACATCGGTCAAAGCACGGACAGGCCGTGTGCGCGCCAGCGCCAGCAACTGTTCGTAAGGCATGAACAACTCATCAGGATAAATCCGCGCCGTTTTGTCCGCACTCCCGGTCACGATGAATTTCCCATCCGGACTGAAGGCCGCACTGATGACCTCAGCCGTGTGCCCCTGCAGTTGCCGCACTTCCCTGCCTGTCGCCGCGTCCCACACCCGCGCCGTTTTGTCATAACTCCCGGTCACGATGAACTTCCCATCCGGGCTGTAGGCCGCACTGTAGACCACATCCGTGTGCCCCTGTAGTTGCCGCACCTCCCTACCCGTCGCCACGTCCCACACCCGCGCCGTTTTGTCCGCACTCGCCGTCACGATGAACTTCCCATCCGGGCTGTAGGCCGCACTGTTGACCACATCCGTGTGCCCCTGCAATTTCCCCACCTCCCTGCCTGTCGCCACGTCCCACACCCGCGCCGTGTTGCCCCCAGCCGTCACGATGGATTTCCCATCCGGGCTGTAGGCCGCGCTGATGACCGCAGCCGTGTGCCCCTGCAGTTGCCGCACTTCCCTGCCTGTCGCCCCGTCCCACACCCGCGCCGTTTTGTCATAACTCCCGGTCACGATGAACTTCCCATCCGGGCTGTAGGCCGCACTGTTGACCACAGCCGTGTGCCCCTGTAGTTGCCGCACTTCCCTGCCTGTCGCCACCTCCCACACCCGCGCCGTTTTGTCCGCACTCGCCGTCACGATGAACTTCCCATCCGGGCTGTAGGCCGCGCTAATGACCGCAGCCGTGTGCCCCGTAAATTCAGCCCGTAACGGATTCGCTACCAAAGATTGGCGTAAGGCGTCTTCTGCCTGGGGGGTATATTTCACTTGAATAGATTCATCTGCGAGCGCCAGGCTCAATGCAGGATCAATCTGCAATTGCGAGATAGAACTGGAAGCCAGTTCGCGGGAGTAGGCAATCTGACCTTGTTCCTTTGCATCTCGACTACTCGACATTGCCAAATCGCGTTGCTGGGCGGCGTTTTGACGAGATTTCTCGGCTTCCTGCTGAAGCTCTTCCGCACGCTTGCGCTGGGCTGTGGCAATTTTTGTTTGGCTCTCTGCCACTTCTCGTTGTTCTTCTGCCGCTTGTTTGGCTTCATCCGCCTCACGCTTTGCCTTTTTCACTTCTTCAATTGCTTTCTCCAGTTCCTTGTTTGCTTTCTTAAGATCAGTTGCACTTGAAACTGCTTCATTTCGCTGAATCCAACCATAGACACCAACCGGCACATTCAGAATTAACAAAGTGGCAGCCGCAAAATACGCCGCACGTTGCAACCGCTTCGTCCAATTGACGGGCAAATGCTGGCTGACCCAGGTTTTATCAAAGACGGTTTGATAGATGCGATTGCGCAACCGTAATTGCCCGCCTTCGCGCCGCACTACGCCGGAGAGTTTGAGGTGCGATTTAATCAACGATTGTTCTTCATCCGGCACAGGCCGCGTCAGGATTTCTTTGTAGGTGGTCAGGACTTCGTCTTTGTCCGGTGCGCGTTTGGTCAGCATATCGCGCACAAATTGCAGGTTGTTATCCTGCTCGCTCATATCGCCGGAAAACGTGCTTTCGACCACGCGGTCTACCTCCGCCTCCGTCCAGTGCTGACGCTGCTGGTCAATCAACGCCAGGCACAGACGCTGCGTCAGGTAAGGATGCCCGCTCGTCCAGTTCATCACCCAGCGCAACACTTGTCGCGCCTGGTCAGGCGGAAGCTGTAGCCCGGCGGCAAACGGCAACGCCTCTTCAATCGTGAAGTCAGCCAATTCAACGCGTTGCCCAATATTGAACGGAGTGCGTTGCGGATCGCGGATCAGATCGCTGGGCGTGGCGACGCCAATCAGCACAAATGAAAGACGATGCAAATCAGCATTATTGGCGCGGGCATTATACAAATAACGGATCGCCGCAAAAAAATCGTCGGTAAACCCCAGGCTCAGCGTCGTGTCAATCTCATCCACAAAGATGACGATGCGTTCCGGCGCGGGAACTTCTTTCAGTAAGATTTCCTGGAAAAATAATGTCAGGCGTTGCGTCATGCCCAAATGTTGATGAGCCTGCCACCAGCTTACGACGTTGGTGTCGAGTTCGATCTGGTCTTCGATGGCGGCGAGTAAGCCCAGATACCATTGCTCGGCGTCAACATTTACGCCAATCGCAGTCAAATCAATGATGACAGGTTTGACGCCTTCCTCAATCAGGCTTTCGGCAGTGCGCGTCATCAGGCTGGATTTGCCCATCTGTCGCGCCGTCAGGATGTACGCAAAGGCGGAGTCCTGGCACAGCGCCAATAAATCCGCATCGGCGCGGCGGGAAAGATACGTGCCGTTCCCCGCCTGCACAGTTCCCCCGGTGGTAAAAATAACTTGCTCGGTGTTGGTTTCAGACATGCAAAAACTCCTGAAAGTAATCCGCATAAAGCTGGCAACGGGGTGATTCTGCTTTCCCCTCACGACGCACCAGACCAGCGCCGCGTAAACGAAAGAAAACTTTTTCGTCCTGACAACTTTGATTCCGAATCACCTGTCGCAACCCCTGAACCAGCGCGTCCTGCTTGTGCAGCCGGAACAGGTGATAGCGCAAGTGATCGCCAAACGGCCCGTGATCGTCGGTTGCCTGCGCAAACAAATCTGCCACAGAAAGCCGCTCACTCGCCACCAGATAAAGTGCACGCCGCGTCAGGTAAGGATGTCCATTGAGCAGTCCCATTAACCGATTGACGCCTTCCGTTGTGAACGGCGAACGATGCCGCTGATTGAGTTCCGCCACTTCTGCCAGCGTGAAATCATTCAGGTCAATTACTTCGCCCACATTGAACGGCGACTGGTTTAAGTTTTCGATCAATTGATATGGCTCGGTCGAAGTCACCAGCGTCAGGTCAAGCTGTTTCCAAATCGGCGTCATCGGATTGGCGCGGCCATTGTGCCAGCTTCGCAACATACTAAAAAAATCGGTGCGAAAATCCGTCTCGAAAATACTTTCCACTTCATCCATGGCGAGCACCAGCGGACAGCCTAATTCCTTGAGCAAATAGCGGCTCATATATCGCTCGCAACGCTGGCTGTTGCCCAGAGGCAGACTCCAAAATTCGGCAACTTTATTTTCCAACTCCAATTCATCACTCAGCCACGAACAAAATTGCTGAAAGAAAAGGTCGGCATTGGAGAGCGCCTGCTTGTCAAAAAGTTGAAAGTCGAGAAAGGCAACGCGCTTATTTTCCTTCATTGCGGTTTCCATCAGGCGCATCAACAGGGAGCTTTTACCCATTTGCCGGGGGCCTTTAATCGTGATGGTGACGCCGTTCTTACGTTTGATCGCGTCAAGCGCCGTCTGGTCATCTGTGCGTTTGATATAAAAATTGGAATCTGAATCAATTGTCCCTTCCGGCAAATCAAGTGACAGTGGCTGAGCAGAAGGAAACGGCAACGGAATAGCCTCGCTCTCGTTCGATGGCAGAAGTTCGGTCGTGCCTGCCAAAACACCGCCCGCAATCCCCCGCCGTAATTCCTCAATCAGATGCGGCGTCCCCTGCGCGGCTGTCCACAATGCCCAATTGATTGGGTTCAGGTACGCACTCAGCGGATATTGGAGCGGTTCGTGATAATCCAGGCGCACAGGCAGGATGCGCGGATGCCCTTGTTCATTGCCCAGACGATGAGCGGTTTCGATTTCCGCTTTGACCATTTCGCTGCTGACGGAATGCTCCGAAAGAAACGAAATGAGAAAGTCCGATTGCGTAAGTTCCGCTTCGATTCGCTTTGCCCAAACAGTGCCGACTGCCATTGTTTGGTCAATGAAGACGCTATGTTGTTCGCTCAATGATTTGAACACTGCCAGCGCGACATCTGCGTCTGGTGAAACATTGCGTTTATAGCTGATGAAAATCCGTGCCATGAATCCCCCTGGATGAACGACAAATTTTGACGATGGTACAGGCTGAGCGATTGCCGCGCACAAATGCAAATACAACTACCGCAGTGCGGTAACAACTCGGAACCTTTGCGAACGAATAAAATTGATTTTACGGCAGAGGGATTATAGAGGAGATAGTAACGGATGCCAAAATAATTCGACCGCTGCAAGGTGATACTATACATTCAAGAAAAAGAAATGTCGTCGCCAGCGTAGCGCAACCAGCCATGGTTGCGTTGCGTCTGGAGGAGACGGCTTATCC
>JAYSTY010000429.1:0-13791 GCA_043719385.1 Blastocatellia bacterium
AATTGACCAGAATATCAATGAGCAACTCATCGTCGAGTTGTACAGTAAGTAAACGCTCGTTAGTGATTGACCATTGCTTATTGATGATTCTTGAGGCTAAAGCAGCTTGGCGTTAGGCAACGAAACGCGTTATTGCTTTGGGGAGATAGTCAAAAATAAGCGCAATAATTACTGGCAGCTAAAGAGGATTGGTAAAACGTACCATGTGGACTGGATTTCAAAAACCCAAGCGTTTGTCGTGTGATCTTGATACTTTGACAGATCGCTATGGTCGGTTCTATGCCCAGCCTTTTGAGCGAGGGTTTGGAACGACTATCGGGAACAGCTTGCGCCGGGCGCTGCTCTCTTCGATTGAAGGAGCCGCCATCACTGCTGTTCGCATTGAAGGTGTCTTGCATGAGTTTTCTTCAATTCCGGGCATCGTCGAAGATGCAACGGATATTATTTTAAACCTCAAGCAAGTTCCCTTTAAGATTCATACCAGCGAGTCGAAAACCCTTCGACTTTCGCGTTCTGAGCCAGGCCTCTTAAAATCAAGCGATATTGAGAGTGATGCTGATGTCGAAGTGCTTGACCCTAATATTCATATCGCCACGATCAGCGAAGGCGGTAATCTGAATATTGAGCTTCGCCTTAAGCGTGGTCGTGGCTATGTTTCAGCCGAGCGCAATTTCGATGACGACTTGCAGGTTGGCTACATCCCCGTTGACTCTGTTCACTCGCCGGTCAAAAAAGTGAATTTCCATGTCGAGGCAGCACGTTTAGGTCAGGATACTGATTATGACAAGTTGACCATCGAAGTGTGGACAAACGGCAGTGTTTCACCCGAACATTCGATTGGGCTGGCCGCAAAATTGATCAAGGATCACATGGCGATCTTTATCAATTTTGAGGAAGAGGCTGAGGAACCCGTTGAAATCGCGCCTTTGCCCCTGGCTTCGCCCGTGAATGAACATCTTGATAAATCAGTTGACGAGTTAGAACTTTCCGTTCGCTCCTACAATTGTTTGAAGAACGCCAATATCAAGACCATTCGTGAACTGGTGCAAAAAAGCGAAAATGAAATGCTCAAGACCAAAAACTTTGGGCGCAAATCACTCAATGAAATCAAGGATATTTTATCTTCGATGGGGTTGGGACTGGGGATCAGACTGGATGATACCGGTCAGGTCGTCCATGCAGCCGGACAGGAGTAAGATAGTAAAGCAATGAGACATTTAGTAGCACATCGAAAATTAGGTCGTACCTCTTCACATCGCAAAGCACTCCTGCGGAATCTTTGCACTTCGCTTATTTTGCATGAACGGATCGTGACGACTTTGCCAAAAGCCAAAGAATTACGTCCGTATGCAGAAAAAGTTGTAACACTTGGTCGTCGGATCAGCAAATCGCGCAAAGACGGCAACGTTGGCGATGCACTGACTGCGACTCGTTTAGCGTCTGGTTACTTTTTTGCTGGTAATGCCAATCGTGACTGGAGCAAGCCACATTTGCAAAAAGAAGAGCGTACCGCAGGCGTCGCGGCGCTCAAGAAGTTGGCGAGTGATTTGGCTGAGCGTTTTGCTGAGCGCCCAGGCGGGTATCTGCGGATCATCAAACTCGGACACCGTTCAGGCGATAACGCAGAAATGGCGATCATTGAATTTGTTGGCAACGAAGATAAAAAATTAAAAGCCAATAAAGATGCCAAATGGATTAGTTAAGTTTCAGTGAAGAGCCGACAGAGGTTCTTTCCAGCTATTGCCTAAAGCCTCAACCGGACTAATAATCATGCGGTTGAGGCTTTTGCTTATTTGGGAAGAGCCGCGACTTACTGAATTGTGTACATCAGATATTAACTTTGAGAAAGCGCCATCACGCTAAAACTAATTTGACCCCCAACTGCTGAAATTGCCCCAACTTGTCCCGACTATGAAAAAGTCCCCATCATCGAAAACTCCCGTCACTAAATCCAGACCAGCGCCCAGGAAAACAAGTCCATCATCGAACTCCAGTGCCAATGATTTTACTGAATTGCGCAGCCTGCAGGAGATCAAAGAACTAATTGAGTTCGCGTCTGAAAAGCAATTCGACGTGATTGAACTTGAGCGCGGTGATTTTCGTCTGTGCCTGCGTCGCGGCGGCGCACCAGCCGAAATACTGAATCAACCGACTGTGCCGATACCACCGCCGGTTTCTGTGCCTGTCGCATCGCCTTTTGCGGCGATGCCTGTATCTGTGACAACCGTAGAGCCGGTAGCCGCAACACCCGCGCCTGCAACAACAGAAGACCTCCATATTATCACCTCTCCCATCGTTGGCACTTTTTACCGCTCTTCATCACCGACGACTGAACCATTCATCAAAAACGGTGAATTGATCGAAGCGGGACAAACGCTCTGTATTGTCGAAGCGATGAAATTGATGAATGAAATCCAGTCTGATGTCAGCGGGACAGTTATCAAATTCTTCGTCGAAAGCGGTCAGCCAGTCGAATACGGACAACCGTTGTTTGGAATAAAACTATAGGATTTAGTAGCTGGGATTTAGAATTTAGCGGAACCCTTTTTGGCCCAGCTAAATCCTAAATCCTAAATCCTGAATCCTAAATCTTATGTTCAAAAAAATCCTTATTGCCAATCGCGGCGAAATTGCCTGTCGCATCATCTGGGCTTGTAAAGAACTCGACATCAAAACTGTTGCTGTTCATTCCGAAGCCGACCGCGACGCGCTCCACGTGCGTTATGCTGACGAAGCGATTTGCATTGGCCCACCACCTTCGGCGCAAAGCTATCTCAACATCCCTGCCATCATCGCCGCCGCCGAAATCACCGACGTAGACGCGATTCATCCAGGCTATGGTTTCCTGGCCGAAAACGCGCACTTTGCCGAAGTCTGTGGCGAATGCAATATCAAATTCATCGGCCCTTCACCTAAAGTGATCCGACAAATGGGCGACAAGGCTGAAGCGCGTCGCACGATGGTTGCCGCTGGCGTTCCTGTCACTCCGGGCAGCGAAGGCTTGCTCGATGACGAAGAAGCCGCCGTGAGCGCCGCCGAAAAAATTGGCTACCCTGTCCTGATTAAAGCTACCGCCGGAGGTGGCGGACGCGGCATGCGTGTGGCACAGAATGCTGAAGAATTGCGGCATGCCTACAACACCGCCCGCGCCGAAGCAGAAACCGCCTTCAAAAATAGTGGCGTATATCTGGAGCGTTACATCGCGCGTCCGCGCCATATTGAAATTCAGGTTTTAGCTGACGAATACGGTCACGTGATTCACCTCGGCGAACGCGAATGCTCGATTCAGCGCCGCCATCAAAAGCTGATCGAAGAATCTCCTTCGCCTGCGATCACGAAAGAATTGCGCGAAGAAATGGGGCGTGTAGCGGTGAAGGCTTGTCAGGAAGTTGGTTATGCAAACGCTGGCACGATTGAGTTTTTGCTGGATGAAAATAACAACTTCTATTTTATGGAAATGAACACGCGGATTCAGGTCGAGCATCCGGTTTCCGAACTCGTGACCGTTTCCGATTTAGTCGCCGCGCAAATCCGTATCGCTTTCGGCGAACCACTCAACCGCTCACAGGAAGACATCCTCTTTGTCGGTCACGCCATCGAATGCCGCATCAACGCCGAAGACCCGGAAACATTTACGCCGAGTCCCGGACGCATCACGACTTTCAATTTGCCCACTGGCCCCGGCGTTCGGATAGACACCGCCGCCTACGCCGGATATTTCGTTCCGCCCTATTACGATTCGATGATCGCCAAAATCATCGTGCATCACCGCACCCGTGAACGCGCCATTATGCGCATGCGACGCGCACTTGAAGCCACCGTCATCGAAGGCATCAAGACTACAATTCCCATGCACCTGAAGATTCTCGCCGAGCAGGATTTCATAGATGGAAATCTTTCGACCCGCTTTATGGATCGGTTTGTGAAGTAAGACCGAAAAGAAACTTGCGTGCATTTATCCGAAGACTTAAGCTCTTCAGGTGCTGTAGGTATAGGAAATGTCGAGAAGCTGTTTGAAAACTCTCTTCTGCCGCGAAGCCGCAGAAAGATGGTAGCCAGACGTAAGACGTCTGGTCCAGGCAACGTTAAGTTCACGCGCCCTGAAGGGGCGCACAGCATCCTCGCGTCCCTTCAGGACGCGGAAAATTAATGGTTCGTACCAGAGGCGGCGACCATTTGCAACGGTCTTGCCACTGGCTACCATCCTGCTGCGCTTTCAGCGCAAAGAAGTCTAAAGTTTTCAAACAGCATCTGACATAATTCTATGACTGGTTTGATGAAACGAATCACCATTAATCCAGAACAATGTGGCGGGCGACCTTGTATCCGTGAGATGCGAATTCGTGTAATTGATATTCTTGATTTGTTTGCGGCAGGTCTCAGCACTGAAAAAATTCTTATTGAATTACCTGACCTTGAACCTGATGACATCAAGGCGGCGTTTCATTATGCAGGAATAAAAATTTCATAGATAAAGATTTTAATGAAAAGGCTCGGCTTATTATTTCTAATTTTTTTCGCGCTGCTGATTGGCGGCTACGGGATTTTTTATTTGCCTGTCAGCGCCCAGCAACAGTTTAAGCAAACGACGCGCAATGATGTTGTTGTGCGTTTGCAGCAACAGCTTGAGCGTGGCGAAGTCAAGCTTGAATACTCGGACACGAGTGGCTACCTGCAATCAGTCCTGAAATATTTAGGTGCGCCGATTTCTTCTCAGTCATTGGTTTTCTCGCGCACGAGCCTGCAAACAGGGCATATCTCTCCGACCAATCCCCGCGCAATTTTTTTCAATGACGAAGTGTATGTCGGCTGGATTCGGGGCGCGGAATTGATTGAAATCACGGCGATTGATCCGAAGCTTGGCGCGGAACTGTACGTTTTGGAGCAAAAGAAATCCGACCAGCCAAGATTTGCTCGTGGTACTGGCTGCACTGGTTGTCACATCTCTGCGAACACGCGGTATGTAGCGGGACATTTGTTGCGCTCGGTCTCGCCGGATGTTTCGGGTAACAGTTACATTACGGATCACACTTCACCGCTGATGCAACGCTGGGGCGGCTGGTATGTCACCGGGACGCACGGGAGCGAGCGGCATTTGGGCAATATGATTTCCGATGCTGCGAACAACCTGGACAGCCCGGAAAATATGGTCGGCGGCAACCTTACCAGCCTTGATAAAAAATTTGATCTGAGTGGTTATGCTTCACCGCACAGCGACATCGTAGCGTTGATGGTGCTGGCGCATCAGACGCAGGGACAAAACCTGATTGTCTGGCTGGGGCAGGAAGCGCGGATGGCACAACGCGAGCAGGAAGAGGTTGCGCAAACGGCGCAGAATTCTACCGACAAGTGGCAGCACAGTCCAAAGCACAAGCTGCAATATGCGGCGGACGAAGTGCTGAAATATTTATTGTTTACTGAGGAAGCGCAATTCAATTCACCCATCAAAGGCACGTCAGAATTTGCCCGGGAATTTGCGGCAAAAGGAATCCGGGATAAGCAGGCAAGGTCATTGCGCGATTTTGATTTGCAGCATCGGCTGTTTCGTTATCCGTGCAGCTATCTGATTTATACCGAAGCCTTTGATAATATTCCCAAACCTGCACTGGATTATTTTTATCGCAGGTTATGGCTGATCCTGACCGGACAGGATACTGACAAAGCTTTTGCGTCACTCAACGAGGCCGACCGCAAAGCAATACTTGAAATTTTGTGCGCGACGAAAAAGAATCTGCCGGAATATTTTTACAATAGTTTGGAGACCCATCAATGAAACAACTCTACATTGCTTTAATGCTTGCCTGCTGCATCTTATTCTCAAGTTCAGTCACCGCTCAGAAAACTAAAAATGATCCCGACAAAAAAGAATGGCAACAGCTTTTTAACGGCAAAGATTTGAAGGACTGGTTGCCGAAAATTACCGGCTATGATTTGAATGACAACTTCGGCAACACCTTTCGTGTCGCCAACGGCGTGATGCAGGTCGGCTACGAAAAGTACGACAAATTCGATAATCGTTTCGGGCATATTTTTTACAAGGATAAATTTTCGTATTACATCATCGTCGTGGAATATCGTTTCTTCGGCCCTCAAGCGAATGAAGGCCCAAACTGGGCGACGCGCAACAGCGGAATCATGCTGCATTGCCAGGACCCGAAAACAATGGGCAAGAATCAGGATTTTCCAATTTCCATCGAAGCGCAATTACTCGGCGGGTTAAGCAAAGGCCCGCGCACAACTTTGAATTTATGCACTCCTGGCACGAACGTAGAAATGGACGGCAAGTTGTTCACGCCACATTGCATCAACTCCAAATCTAAAACGTATGATGGTGATCAATGGGTACGCGCCGAAGTCGAAGTGCGCGGCAACGAATCCATCAAACATATTATTGACGGACAAGTCGTGTTGTCTTACGAGAAGCCACAAATCGGCGCAGGCAATGTCAGCGGTCACGATCCGAAAGTCAAAGAAGATGGAAAAATGTTGAGCGAAGGCTACATTTCATTACAAAGCGAAAGCCACCCCGTCGAATTTCGTAAAGTCGAATTGCTGAATCTGTGCGGCTGTATGGATACGAAAGCGATAAATTATAAATCGTATTTTGTGAAAGCTGATAATACGAAATGTAAGTACAAGGGGAAGAAATAGGCTCAGTAGTTCCAAATTTGCGGCTCCGCCGCCTGATGTGCGGAAAGGCTATGCCTTTCTGGTAGGTTAAGGAGTAAGGGGGGCTATGCCCGTTTTGTTAATGTTGCTGCCAGCGGTGGAGGTGATTTGTAACAACAATTCAGGCGTAGCCCGGAAGAGAGTTCCAGTCCCGGAAAGGCACAGCCTTTCCGCACATCTGGGCGGCGGAGCCGCAAAGAAAATCTATTTTGGGGTAAAGGGGTGAACAATAAATTTAGTAGCCATTCAACTGTTTCTCAGTCGGATGATATTCGGCGAGTTTGAAATCTTCTTCCGTTGAAAATTCGCGGTTCGGTGTATCCTTAAATTCTCCATAAACCAAATATTGAGGTGTTTGTGGTTTCGCCTCTTGTTGCGACAATTTTTCCGCCAGTTGTTGGATCAATCGAAGCTGTTCCTGCGGCGAAAGTTTTTCTACCTGTTTGACGATTAATTGATATTCGCTTGCTGCCATTGTTGCTACTCCTTTCGTGACGACATTGTAAACTATTTTCTTTTCGGCTTCACGCCTTGCCGGCAATAATTCTAACGCTTTCGAGGCGGTCGAGCGTGGAGAGATTTTGCTGTAAGTGGTGGTTTGGCTGCGATAATCGCGCCCGGATATTTTGTAATTCGCTTAATTTATCGCCGCTAATTTCTTCGAGCGTGGGCAAGGCTTCGGCCCGCAGCGGCGCGAAGAATTCTTTGCCTGCGGCGTGCAACTCATCCGGCAAAAACAATTCATACACCAACCCATTAAGGATGGATTCAAAGTAATTGACGATCAGTTTTTCGCTGTCCGTTTTCGTCAGGAACAGAATGTATTCGACCAACGTTTCAATGATTTCTTTTTGCCAATCTTGTGCTGAAGGAATTGGCACTTGTTTCATGTAATCGGTAAAAGCACGCAAATAACCGCCCCGAAGTTTGTTTGAAAGCTGAGAGTAAAACCATTCAATTAAATTTGAGTTGAGAATTGCAGTCAGCCACTTCTCTTTTGTTGGAATAAGGTAAGTTGTATTGCCACTGATAAAACCATCGGCATCCCACGCAAAACTTTGATGGGAGTAAATATCAGGATAAAGAATTTTAGGCCGCTCAAACTCTTTCCAATACTTGCAGGCCCGTAGTTCCCAAAAATAAACGCCTTGATCCTCACGCTTGATCAAGTCTTCTCGATATGCCTGAAAATGTTCATGGATTGCGGGATAAGTTTCAGCGAAAATCTTTTCAGCTCCTTCTAAAGACTTGCCACTCCAAGGATGCTTTTTGTTACCAGAAGATTCAATTTTGATCAGATATTGCTCACTATATTCAGCACTCCATCGCTTTACGTCGCGCCCTCGCAAAAATGGTTTGAGGACTTCTTTGGAGGATTTGTCTTTTTCAATCAACTGATCTCTTCTCGCGCTCGGAATCACAAAAGCGTCATTTAATCCCGTCTTAATTCCCAAATAGATTTTCTCTTCTGCCAAATAATTACTAAGTAACTTGCCTTGAGATCTAATATTTTCCAGCAAACGCAACACTATTTGATTTTCCAAACGCCAACCATCCGCTCGTAATTCGTGTTGTGGTAAGCGAAACCCAAAGCGCCGAAATGCTGCTTCAAAATCATCTACACTTTCTTTTTGGGGAAACGTCCAAACGCGAGTCTCGTTGTCTTTCATCGCCTCTTTGTTCAGCACGATGATGCTGGCATACGCCGCAGCTTCAAAAACAGGCGCGTCACCGAAATCAATAATTTGTTTGATTTGCGTGTTGTTACCAAGCAACGCACGTAAGCCTTCGCCATAACCCGCACGGAAATATTTGTTAGAAGTGATAAAGGTGAGCGTTCCACCTTGTCGCAGAAGGTTGATTGCTTGTTCGTAAAAATACACCAGAATATCAGCGGTTCCAGTATAAGTTGAAAAGCGTCGCTCAAATGCCGCTTTGTATTCCTTGATTTTTTCCTGACGAATATAAGGCGGATTCGCAATAAGAACATCAAAGCCGCCATTGGTGCGGGCTTCGCCTTCCGCATCAAAAAACATTTCCACAAATTGTAGTTCCCAGAGCGTGAAATCTTTGGGCTTGGAGGTCGTAAAATTCGCTTCGTCAATTTCGGTCAAATCCAGCGTTGCCTGGGTCGGAGTTGTTTCCCATAAATTTTTGAGCGCAAGCTGACTGGCTTCGCGTTGTTGCAAACTGCTTTCCAGACTTTCCAGTGTTCTGGTTAAGGATTTGATTTTCGGCGTCTGAATATCCGCTTTCATCTTCTGCCGAACATTCGCAATTTCTTCGGTCAGTTTGGTGCGCGTGCGGGTCAATTCCTGCTGCAATTGCGTCGTGCCTTCGGTCAAATGATCGTTCATGAATTCCAGGACGATCAAATCTGACTGCCGGCGTAGTTCATCTTTTTCGTGCTTGTCGCGGCTTTGAAAAATCTGTTGATGAATGCGATGCAGCTTTTTGATTTGCTCTTTGCCGGTGGCGGCGACTTGTAATAAATCGCCTTGGGCGGAAGTGTCAGTTTTTTTGTCAGCGGCAATTTGTTTGTTGAGCGTTTCAATCTGGCGAAAGATGCGATGCGCTTCGATTGAATCTTTGCCGCTGCGACCAATTTCGGTGAAGTAATCCGCTTGCAACTTGAGTAACTGCGCTTTGCGGTCTTCGTTGGGTAACAAATTTTTGGCGGAATGTTTGACCACGAAATCCGACGGAATTAATTCGAGTCCCTGAAATTCATTGAGGAGCGAATTTCCCTGCATAATTTTGTAATCAAGATTCGGCAAAGATTTGTCCGGGCTGAGATCGTCTTCGTCCACAATCAAAGAAAGCCACAAACGCAGCCGCGCAATGTCTACGGCGCTTTGCTCTTTGTCTACGCCGTAGATGGAATTTTCAATCGCGTTGTGTTTGAGGGCATACGGCGTATGTGATTTTCCGAGTTGTTGCAGCGCAGCTTTCTTTTGCTTTTCGTTATTATTATTTTCAATTTCCTCTTTTAAAAGCGGCATCAGAGCCGAACGCAAGCGAACAATTTCCTGCAAGATACCAACCGGAAACGCGCCGGAACCAATCGCCGGATCACAGACTTTAATCACACATAATTTCTGATCAATTGCTTGCGCATGGACGCGAAGGCTGGGCGGGAATTTTCGGTCATCGTAACTTTTGACATTTTGCCCTTCGTATTCGGTCGTCAATTCGGCATACGCGATAAAATTTTCCAACGCCTCACGCGTGAGTTTTTCCTGCGCAATAGTTTGCTGTTCGGAGTCGTGCAAGAGATGCGTTGCCAGATATTCAAGCAGGCTTTGACGGCACATATAGCTGACGATAATTTGCGGTGTATAAAATGTTCCGCTTTGCCCGCGTTCCGCTTTGACCAATAAATTTTCAAAGACATGACCGAGCATTTCGGGATCAATCGCTACTTCTTTTTCCAGGCGTTCGGCTTCGTTGACGGTGAAGTTGTAACGATCAAAGACATCTAAAATTCCTTCGGCATCTTCTTCGTTGCTGACTTGATCGCGGTTGGAAAAGAGTTCATCCGGCAATTCGATATGAACCAATTTATACGAATATTTCGGCTCGAATAACCCACCATTGAGAAAAGGGATTTTGGCATTGAAGCGGTCAAAGATGTCACCCTCACGCCTTTCTGCCAGGGCTTGATAAAATAATGGTTCGAGAATGTTGTTGAAAAAATTAGTGGATTTACGCGCATAAGACGAATAGCTCTGGGCAATGCTGGCGCGGTCATCGAAAAGCTTGCGTAAGTATCGTTTGTCACCTTCGCCGTAACTGCGCGGTTCTTGAGTTCGACGTTGAATTCAAGATTTCCCTGTAAGCCGGATTGCGAAAGATTACTGGACCCTGTAATTACGCGGCCTTTGTCACGGTCAGTTTCGACGAACGTCATGATATACAGCTTGGCGTGGATTTTGCGCGAAGGATAGACTTTGATTTCCAGCTTGCCTGCTCTGCACCATTCCAAAAACTTGCTGATTCCATTCTCGACCGATTCGTTTTCCGCGACAGTTGTTTTGAATTCATCAATGAGATTTGGCTCAATCTCGTGTTTGATTTCAGCGTGAGATATAAATTGAAATGAACTCTGTGTTTTCGCTTCGTCCAGCAAATCAAAAGTACGCTGATCTGTTTTTAGACCAATCAGGATGCGGATTTTTTCAGTTTGCTCCAACGCAGGGTAAAGCAGGTGAAAGCCGCTGAGATAGAAATACCCAACCAGTACATCAAAGAATTGTGTCTGTGGATGAATGAGAACCTGCAACCGATCTTTAAGATTAATTTGCTCATTCGTGATGAACGATAAATCAGAACTCATCTCTGCCGCCCTCTACTCTGTCATTAAAATATTACGAGGGTGAGACTGTAGCAGAAATGTCTGAATTATGTGAATTGGGATCAACTGGATAGCGCGGATATTCCCGCTATTTGTTGATTAGACCTGGCCACTGGATTTTTCGCTTATTTCGAGTAAAGTATTCACCCACGCAAAATATTTTACTTAAAGGAGTTTCGCAATGCCGCGAAAAAAAATGTCCAGCGCTCAATGCGCTTATTGCCAGCAACCATTTGTTAAGAATGTTATGACCAAACATCTGTTGTCCTGTGCGGCGCGACAAGCTGTGATTGACAAAACGCAGGCGGGCAAAAAGCCGCAGGAAAAGCTGTATTATTTGCGCGTGCAAGATGCTTACGGCGGTGATTTCTGGTTGGATTTGGAAGTGCGCGGAACCGCTTCGATGAAGGATTTGGACAGCTATTTACGGGCTATTTGGTTGGAATGCTGCGGGCACATGAGCGAATTTTCGCTGGGCGGTTGGGGAACGCCGAAAGTTGCGCTCACACGTAAAATTGCTGACGTTTTTAAGCCGGAGGTAGAATTGCTGCATTACTATGATTTCGGCACAACCTCTGAAACTAAAGTGAAATTCGTGGCCGTGCGCGAAGGCGTACCAACTACCAAACATCCGATGGCCTTGATGGCGCGGAACCTGATCCCGGAAATTCCCTGTATCGAATGCAAAAAAACGGCGACGATGTTTTGTGAAGAATGCTTAATTGAGGATAGTATTTTTGGGGCGCTATGCGATTCCCATGCGGAGACGCATCCTCACGACAATTACGGAGAGCCAGCGCCGTTACTAAATTCGCCACGCCTGGGAATGTGTGGTTATGAAGGCCCCGCCGATCCTCCGTACTAAATTTGCTCAGTCACGCTTTCCTGAAAGTCTCTCGCTTTATTTGCTGAGCCAAACGCTTTCAGCAGCAAACAAGTAAATGCCAGCCCCGTGCAACATGCCATCACTCCGGTCATTGGCAAGGCGGTACCGTTATGAAAACGACTGACTAAAGCAGATGCCGCTGCGCCTAAAAACATTTGCAAAAAACCAATCATCCCTGAAGCTGCTCCGGCATTTTTATCAAAGGGCGAAAGCGCCATCGCCGTCGTGTTCGGATGCAAAATTCCCTGGCAGGACATGTATAAAAAAATCAGCAGTAATGTGCCAATCACTCCTACGAATCCAAGTGCTGTACCGATCAGCAATAACAATCCACAGGTTGCTTGAAACCCTCCAATGGCGTAGGTGATTTGCGAACTATTAAATCTTCTGAGCAACAAACGACTCACCTGACTGCTGAAAATAAATCCGAATGCCGTCGCGCCAAAAATCCAGCCATAATGCGCTTCACTGATGCCAAAAAGCTTGATATACACAAATGGCGAACCGCTGATATATGCGAACATTCCGGCACTGGTGAATCCGCTACATAGGGCAAAAGCGAGAAATTGCGTGTTCTGCAAAACACCGAAATATTCCAGCACAGCTTTGTCAGGTCGAAGCGAAACCGAAAGATCAGGTTCTTTGCTTTCCTTCAAGAAAAAGATAATAGAGGCGCCTAAAAGAACTCCGAAAACTACCAGCGCAAAAAAGATAGAACGCCATCCGAACCAGCCTAAAAGTATTCCACCAACGCTGGGAGCGACAATTGGCGCGACTCCCATCACCAGCATCAAGCTGGAAAGCGCTCCGGCAATTTCTGTGACCGGATAAACGTCGCGGATGATGGCACGGACTGCAACCATTGAAGCGCAGCCGCCCAGCGCCTCTAATAATCGCAACGCAATCAACCACTTCACATTGAAAGCAAACGCACAGCCAAGACTGGCAAGTGTGTACAGCGCAACGCCAAACAGCAAAGGTTTTTTTCTCCCGATTCGATCAAGTACGGGGCCATAAATTAATTGTCCAAAACTAATGCCAATAAAAAAACTGGTGAGCGATAACGTGACGTGCGAAATATCTGACTGCAAATCCTGCGCGATAGCCGGAAATGAAGGCAAATACATGTCAATGCTGAAAGGCGCAATCGCCGCCATCGCGCCGAGAATTAAAATAACAGGGTTGAATTTTTTAGTACTCATCATTGCGATAATTTTAGTAATGCTTAAGGCTCAGTAGTGAGTTTGCTGCTGAGGCGAAAAGATTAAAGTTACCACAGACGGGAGGAAAAAGAAGAGTGTTTTGGCAGGAAAAGAGTAGCGCAAACTTTCCAGTTTGCGTTGACAGCAGGAAACTCTGCTCAGGAAAAGCACAATTTTTCTCCTGAGATTACAGTTCAGTAAGCAACACAAACTAGAAAGTTTGTGCTACAACAGCCAAATTCAAATCCCCTGAATAACCTTTCCTTTTCCCTACGCACCTGATTTACTGTGCAAGACTTTCCAGCCGCCCCGTTCATTGTGAGGCGCTCCCCCTTGATGTGCTTCGGAACAGAATTGATTACAGGAGAAGATTGCTATGAAAAAAATGCTGATTAATTTTTTATCGCTGGCCTTACTGGTCGGCTTTGGTAATGTTTTTAGTTTTGCCGGAGGAAACAACATGAATGACCCGAAAGAAAAAGGCGCTGAGCCTGTGCCACCACAAGCCAATAATACCAGTACGCTTGATGACCAGAAAAATGTCGCTATTACGGTCTATAACTCAAATATCGCGCTGGTAAAAGACACGCGTACTCTGAAGGTGCCGCGCGGGACTTCGCAATTACGATTTATGGATGTCGCGCAGCAAATTAACGCGACCACCGTTCATATTAAATCAA
>JAYSTY010000430.1:0-2353 GCA_043719385.1 Blastocatellia bacterium
CCGTAAATTTTCTGCGGCTTCGCGGAAACGCAACGCGCCAACCTGGACACCAATTTGCTCACCACTGAGCGATTCGACTACGCCCGGCTGATTTAAAGAAATAATTTGTACGCGATCACCAACCTGGAAATCGCGGTGGTCGGTGGTCGGTTCCTCGTTCCCGGTAACGACTTCCGTCGCCTCCGCCGTCGTATCGGTTGCGCGAAATTCACGCGCCGCACTGCTCGCCGCGACTTTCAAGTCGGAGGTTCGTTTGTCAATTTCGCGCTGCACCTTTTTGGCGACGGCGGCGTCTTCGATGGAAGCGACAAACGCTTTCGCTTTCGTCACGAATTCCTCGACAATCTTTTGCAAGGCCGCACGAAATTCTTTTTCGCGGGCTTGCTCACGCTTGCCGAATTCGATTTCAAGCGTAGCAAACTTCGTCGCTACTGCCGCACGTTCCTCTTCCAATGCGGCAATTGTCTGTTGTTGTTCGTCGCGCTGCGCCTTGAGCCGCTTCAAAAATTCGGTCGCCTCCGCGCTCGCGGTCTGCACCTTTTCGACAGCACGTTCTGTAATCGCCGCAGGCAAGCCAAACCGTCGCGCAATCTCAATCCCTGACGAAGCTCCGGCGATTCCTGTCAACAAACGATACGTTGGCTTGAGCGTTTTTTCATCAAATTCAACCGAAGCGGTCACAACTCCCGGCGTATTCGTCGCATAAATTTTGAGGCCGCTGTAATGTGTCGTGACAATCACGTGTGCGCCACGTTCGCGCAGGTAATCTACGATTGCCACACCGAGCGCGGAACCTTCTTCCGGGTCAGTGCCAGTGCCGACTTCATCCAGCAACACCAGCGCCGGGGGTGAAATCTCATCGCAGATTTTTCGAATATTGGAGATGTGTGCAGTGAAGGTCGAAAGATTCGCGGCAATAGATTGATGATCGCCAATGTCCGGCAAAACATGCTGAAAAATCGGCAAATTCGCAGCCGTCGCCGGAACATGCAAACCCGATTGCGCCATCAGCGCCAGCAAGCCGGTAGTTTTCAGGACAACCGTTTTGCCGCCCGCGTTCGGGCCGCTGATCACCATCACGCGCTGGTCATCATCAAGGTCAATGTTGATGGGGACAATCTCTAATTTTTGTGCCTTGAGATTGGCCTCAAGCAACGGATGCCGCGCATTTTTCAAGAACAAACGACCTGCTTCGTTGACCTGTGGCTCAATCGCGTTTTGGTGAATTGCCAGTCGAGCCTTCGCCGCGATGAAATCCAGCAGTCCAACAGCCTCTGCCATCGCCATTAAATCTTCACGGTGATCGCGCAACTCTTCAGTGATCGCAAACAGGACTTTGGTAATTTCGGCAATTTCAACTTCGTGCAGGCGGACAAGTTCGTTATTCGTTTCAATCGTTTCGAGTGGTTCGACAAAAGCCGTTTGCCCCGATGAAGACATCCCGTGCACGACACCAGCCACCGCTCCACGATTATCATTGCGAATCGGGATCACAAACCGCTCATTGCGAATCGTGATGAAATCATCGCGCAGCGCATGCGATTCGTCGGCGCGTTTCAAAATTGTTTCCAGCGTTTTTTGTAATGAGGCTTTGAGTTTGGAAATTTGAAACCGGACTTCGCGCAAGCCCGGACTAGCGAAATCGTCAATCTCTCCGGTGGGCAAAATTCGCGTGCGGAGCCGCTGGTAAACATTGTACAGATTGGCAATTTGTCCGCTGATTTCGCGCAACAACGGGAAGCGGGAGCCTTCATCACGAAACGTATCACGCAGGCCTGTAGCAACTGAAATCAGGCGCAACACAAGCAGGATTTCGTGCGGTTCAAGATTGATGTCGGCGATTGCGAGCTTGCTGATCGCGGCACGAGGATCGCCCAGTTCGCTGAAATCAAGCGCTGTTCCTTCGCGCAAATATTCAACGCCTTCCGCTGTTTGCCGCAGGGCCGTCGTAATGACAGCAAGGCTGGTCGCAGGCGCTAATTGACGCAGGCGCACCTCACCCAAAGGCGTGCGAATCAAATTCGCCAACGTTTCTTTCAGCCTGTCATATTCGAGAGTTTCTAAAGCCTGCTTATACATTGATTGGGCTGTTTAAATGCTTTCTTTGGGGCGCTGCGACTTAAACCGGGGAAGTGTATTGATTATGCGTGGTGATGTCAACGATTTTGAGGATCATCCATCAGGCGAAGAATAGTTAAGCCTGTGCCGGGGGTAAATATAGTTTTTAAGAACAAAGAAAGCCGCCCGGAGCAGTAGCGCAACCAGCCATGGTTGCGCGGTGTGCGGGCTCATCACCTTGCGGGTAAGCCGTCGCCTCCCGACGTAACGCAACCATGGCTGGTTGCGCTACTCT
>JAYSTY010000044.1:0-10402 GCA_043719385.1 Blastocatellia bacterium
AATTGCCTTCAGGGACGCCAGAGAAAGGACGAAGCTGGCGTCCCCGTTACACGGCCTGCCATCCAGCCCAATCCACCACGTCGGGGTCTGAAGCAGCGAATGGGTGTGTGCACGATTGACAAAAACAGGCCGCGAATATTTGCCGCGCCAAAAATTAGCAGAGCAGCCGGGGTTCAATTAACTATCCGTACCCTTGTCTAAAAGATCTAAAGACCGCATTTTTCCAGAGCTTCAGGGATTTCCAGGCACGAATTCTGCTTGTTTGCGCAATTCGGGATAAAGTTTGATGACTTGTTGTTTGGTAGCTGCAAAACCGCCGGATGTATCAATTGAGTAATCCGCATATTTTAGCTTTTCAGTCGAAGGCATCTGCGCCGCGATTCGTTTCATCGCTTCTGCGCGGGAAAGCTGGTTCCGCGTCATAAGTCGTTCAAGCTGAATTTCCGAGGCACAATGAACGACAATAATTTTATCAAATCGTTTATATCCGCCTGACTCAATCATCAGGGCTGCATCAGTAATTGCTATCGCTTGTGGATTACGTTGCGCAATTTCATTCATCCATTGCATTTGCGCAGCGTGGACACGCGGATGAACGATAGCATTAAGTTTCAGACGGAGTTGCTCATCAGCAAAAATAAGCGCCCCTAATTTTGCCCGGTCAATCGTTCCGTCAGCCGCTAAAATCTCGTACCCAAATTCTTTGACGATGTCTGAATAAGCGGGTTGTCCCGGCTCGACCACCGCCCGCGCTACAACATCCGCATCCGTCACTTCGCCGCCCAAATCGCGCAGCAAATCAGCGACGTAAGTTTTGCCACAGGCAATCCCGCCTGTCAGTCCAACCTTCAGCATAGGGGTTTCGAGTTTCGGGTTTTGCGTTTCGGGTTTTTGTCAGCCTACCTTGTTTCCGCGACGCTTTTCTGCCGCATTCACTGTATTTTGCATCAGCCTTGCAATCGTCAGCGGCCCAACTCCACCTGGTACAGGGGTCAAATAACTGGCACGTTCAGCAACAGAGCGTGGTTCGACATCGCCAACCAGTGTGAAGCCGCGTTTTTGTAAGGCTTCCAATCGCCTTGGAATTTCCTCATCACTAAAAATTCGCCGTACTTCCTCTTCCGAAGTCGCCTGATTCGTCCCTACATCAACAACAACTGCGCCTTCACGGATGTACTCGCCGGTAATCATCGCAGTGCGCCCAATGGCCGCAATTACGATGTCTGCACGCCTGGTTACTTCCGGCAAATTTTTGGTGCGCGAATGGCAAATCGTCACGGTTGCGTGGCGCTGCAGGAGCAACAGCGCCATCGGCTTGCCCACAATATTACTGCGTCCAATAACGACGGCATTGGCTCCGGCGATAGGAATTTGATAATGATCCAGCATTTCAATAATTCCTGCCGGAGTGCAGGGCACCAGTCCTTCGTGCCCCTGCGTCAACAGTCCGATATTAATTTTGTGAAAACCGTCCACGTCTTTTGCCGGATCAATTGCTTCGACAATTTCCTCTTCGTTGATTTGTTTCGGCAGAGGAGACTGCACAAGAATTCCATCAATCTCATCGCGCTGATTTAGCTCCCGCACTAACGCCAACAATTGTTCCGTAGTCGTTTCTTCCGGCAACGCGTGTTTTTCTGAGTACAGCCCCAGCGCTTCACAGGTTTTTACCTTATTCCTAACATAAACCTGTGAGGCCGGATCGCTGCCGACTATCACGACTGCCAGGCCAGGCCTGATGTTGAGACCTGCTACACGCGTAGCCACACGTTGTTTAATTTGCTGCGCAACCGCAGCGCCATCCAAAATTTTTGCTGTCATTGAATCACCGCTATAAAAACATGTGAGATAAGATTGGAGGTATCTTAGCAAGACTTTGGCAAAGCGCAAGAGTGGGAACAGGGCAATTTAGCTAAAGGCGGATTGGCAGCGGATTATGAATGCAGGCAGGCCAGGCGTCCCGTCTGTCTAATGAGACTCGCCAGGGTTTATTCCGAAGAAACTTGTGACCGCTTCAGCAGGCGGGACGCCTACTGTACCTCAATTCAGGATTTCAAAATTGATCCATTGCGTCGAGGTACGGCGTTTTTCATTTACCAGCAGATCACTGACGATGACCTGCATGACGTATTCGCCAGGTTTGAGATTTGCGCCAAGATCAATCGAACCGCCAGCAAAAATGCGGTTTGTCTTCGAGGGTTGCTGGCCGTTTAGCGGCGCTTCCTTGCCCGCAAAAATCTGTTGTCCGTCATAAAATAGCTTTGCTTGTGTAATCAGATTTGTCCGATTACCGGGGTCAAGTTTTGGATTGTAAATCGCATAGGCGTAATTCAATATCATACCGCGTTTCATTCGCCGCAAGGCCGGGCTGGCCTGTACCAGAGCTTCAGGTTTACCGCCTTTCTCATACTCGCCACTCATTGAAATCCCGGAAAGCGCGAGGCGATTCTTTTTGATGTCAGGAACTTCAATAAACTGTGAGGCGGAACCGACGCGTTTGGACTTCTCATCACGGACAGCCAGTCGTAATTGATAAGCGCCGGGATTTTTGATCGGTACATCCAGCCCATACATAATTCCGTCACGCAAAGCGGCTTCATAATCCGGCCCCTTCACGCGCAATGTGTATGTCCGTCCACCACGATCAATGGTCAGTCCGTTTTCGTTATGCGTAGTAGCGGCAATATCTACGTCGGTCAGGTAATCGCCGTTTTCCTGCTTTGTAAAAGTTAAATCGCGGGCGTTAACGTGAATCATTGAGCGCACCAGTTGCGTTTCCTGATTGCCCGTAAAAATCGAAGTCATGTTGACTTCGACTCCACTGGAATTGAAAGGCGAAGCGAGTGCCGCTTTGATTTGCTCTTCTCTGGTTTCCAATGGTCGTTTGAATTCTTCGTCGGAAATTCCAAAAAATCCTGTCCGCGAACGCACGTGAAGTTTTGGATTTCTCACTACCACTTGCAGCTTATGAAAAGTCCTCCGACCCAGGTCATTGAAGGTCGAATCTTCCGGCACGTAGCCAATCAAATAATATCCGCGCTGATCATCCACGACTCTTTGAATTCCCTGCGCAATATTATTGTTATCGTGAAAGAAAAATCCGCCAGTTTGCATCGCCAGGAAATTCAGTCCGTCCTGTGTTCTGAAATTTTCCTGCGCCAGTTGATTTCTACGACCGACAATTGTTCCAGAAACTGCGGCTGCCTGTCCACTACTGGCTTGTATGCCATCAAAAGTTGGTCCCGTATCATCATTCGCATTAATGCCCAATGTTTGCAGTCCGCGCACGTCCATTGTGTAAATAACCACTGAAGCGCGATTCGCTGCATCGGTTAAATTTTGGAGCGCCCGGAAAATGTCGCGGTTGCTGTTATCTACGGAGGAGCGGTTGCCCATAATTCCACCAACACTTGGGAAAATCGGGATTCCATCGGAAAGCAGGACGACAGATTTTCTGCCTGGTAATTCACGTAATCCATTCACGACATAGTTAATTGCGCCAATGGTTCCTACTGAAGAAATTTGTTCCCGCGAATTTGAAAATTCTCCATCCGCCATGCCATTTGTCATGACGCCATCAACCCGAACTTTGATAGCGGATTCTCCATTCGGTGCCTTAGTAGTGTTCGCGGCTGTTGCCCGCATCGCATCCACTGTGCTGCGTCCACCCATTGGTTCGAAGGCACCGATCTTACCGCGTCCAAAGGGATACCATTGAATGCGGTCAATCGCCGCGTGCAATAATCGTTTGTCATTGGTGAATTGTTGTAAGGCTCCATTGCCTGCGCTACTGCGAATGATGGCAACTAAATCACCGGGTTGCATTTGCTCGTCTACAAATTTTTTCAGCGCATTGCGTGTGAACACCATACTTTCAAAAGACAAGCCCAAATCGTCAGCGATTAACGCAATAGTGCGTTTAATATTTTCTTGTTTGAGTAACGCAGGCGGAACCGGCGGCGCAGCAATTTTCGAGGCCGCTGCTTTCGGCTCAGTTTTGACGACTGCTTTTGGCGTTTCGGGTTGCAACGAAATGTAGGAAAAATTGGTGATGGTTTGTTCTTTGCCGTCTTCTAAAATTTTGAAATCTTCGGCTTTGAGATCAGTCACCTGTTTGCCGTCTTTATCTACGGCAACGGCATCAATTTGAATCAGGCGCGTCGAGATGCGGACGACTTCTTCAGGCGCTGACGGTTCCTGCTTCGGTTGCGGTTTTTGTTGGGAGTCTGTTGTGGCAGGCTGCGTTTGTGCAAAGCTCAAAGGAGAAAAAATCAATGACCCGATGAGAACAAAAGTTTGAACCAGAAGAAAAGACTTTCGCATAACAAACCTCCAATAAAAGTTTTGCTGAAAATATGCAATGGCTGAACCTGAGAGCCGCTTGATTGCTCAGGCGCGACTCATCATAACAATCAATCGGTGTGCTGTATAGCAAATAGCCAGTAAGGTGGAAGGGTTTGTCACGGCACAAAAGTAAAATCTATTAGCAAGGTGATTAAAAAATAAAACCTCAAACCGTAGGCGGCGAACAAAACGTCCACCACCTAAAGTTTGAGATTTAACTGCAAGAATTTACTGCCACGATGAAGGCGGTGGCGGTGGTGGTTCATACCCGCCATAATTTGGTGGTGGCGGCGGTGTGTAAGTGTTGTTGCTCATTGTTCCATCCAGGCCAAAACAATCACGATAGGCACAGGCATTGATCAGAAAAATCAGCGGATAGGCAACCAACATCCCAACACAACAGGCAAATACGCCCGCCATCGGAATAAGGAATTGAACAACAATCGCAAAGAGAGTAAACATAACGAGGTTTTTCTTTGCCACCTCAATACTTGCTGACATGGCATCAAACATGCCCAGGTTACGCTCCACAATGAGCGGGAACGTAAACATGAAAAGTCCTGCCACAATGAAGCCTGGAATCAGGCAGAGGATTGTCCCGATGCCTTGTAATATGCCGATAATGATCGCTGCACCCAGTATCGGCCCCAAATATTGAAACGTTCCAGCTATATCACTGACGCTGACTTGCTCGCCGCGCAATTGCTTAAACGCGGCCTGGTAAAAGCCGGCTGAAAGCAATGCCGAAACGACGGAAAAGATAACCTGGAAGACCAGCCTGACAAGTATTGATGCGCCACCAGCAAGCGCAGAAATTCCATTCGCGTCCCGACTACGCGAGGCAGCGAATTCTGCCCCGAAAATGAAGGCGTAAAAGGGAATTGAGATCACAATAAAAACCACAGCAGCAACTAATGCCATTACGACCCAGTTCTGCCATTGTTTGATAAATAATTCCCAGCCCTGTCCAATCCATTCCCAGCGTACCTCTGAATTAGTTTGTTGTTGCATAAGTTTGGCTCCGAGTTTGAGAGTTAATTCCTTACTGACCAGGTCTCATTTGAATGTGGTAAATCAAACTCGACTATGATCAAGGTGGTGATAGAAAAATCTTTCGAGGTGAACTTTGGTCGGTGCAACCTGCAACGCCAACTTGTCCATTTCACTAACAGTCATTGGTTTGAAAGCTTTGACTGCGTCAATGTTTTGCGCGATGAATTCAGGTTTTGGCATTCCAATTACGGCGGCGCTTACGGGTAAGCTCAGCGCATAACGAATCAGGTCTTTAACATCGGCTTTGCCAATTCCGCCGCCGAGCAATTTTTCCTGGGCAGTAACTTTCATCAGGATGACGCCGAGGTTTTTCTTTTTTGCGGCAGGCAATGCCAGCGCTTCAAAATTATTGACTCGTGCCGGATTCATCGCCATTTGTACACAATCAAGATCGTTATGCTCAATCGCTTTGGCCATGACTGCGCCGTCAGTGTGGCTGGTCATTCCGATGAAGCGGGCGACTTTTTGTTCGCGCAATTTGTAGAGCGCATGAATCGCGCCGTCTTTAGCCTCAATGCGCGCCAGATCGTCTTCATCCGTGAGGCTGTGCAGGTGCAATAAATTGACGTGATCGGTTTGCAATCGTTTGAGCGCCGCTTCAATTGCACGCATCACTTCGTCATAGCTGCGCGCTTTTTGCGAAATTTTAGTTGCCAGCCAGACCTCTTTGCGCCGTGTCGCCATCACTTTGCCGACGCGTATTTCGCTGAGTCCGGCGGAGTAATCATTGGCGGTGTCGAGATAGGTAATCCCCATGTCAATGACCTGGTTGAGAATTTTGAGCGCTTCGTCTTCTTCCTTGTACATCAGGAAGCGGCTGCCGCAACCGAATGCCAGAATCGGTACTTTGAAACCAGTCTTGCCCAATGCTCGCTGCGGTAATTTGGGAGCAGGCGCAGCTTCGATGGATTCAGCCACGATTGCAGGCAAGACCGCAGCGGTTGCGGTTGTCAGGGCAGTTTGTTCGATAAATTCGCGGCGCGTGATTTCATTGTTTTCCATTAGTAACCTCCGTTGATGGTTTTAATGTAGTCTCACTTAAATATTCACGAATCGTTTTGGCGTAATGCGGAAAAACGATTTCAGGCTCTTCCAGCTCAGGATGCCAGCGTTTTTCCCACTCCAGACAATAGTAGCCTTTGTAGCCGTTATTTTTTAGTACTTGCACCGTTTCTTTCACGGGAACTTCGCCCGTTCCGGTCAACACATAACGCCGATCTTTTTCTCCGGCGAGGGGCGCACGCGAATCTTTCAGATGTGTATGCCGCACATATTTGCCCAGCACTTTGAACGTGTCTTCAGGCTTTTCCCTGCTGAGTACGAAGGTGTGATGTGCGTCCCACAAAAACCCCGTCGAAGTCATTTGCGAACCTTTAAGAATTTGCAAAAGCGTTGGCGAATCAGTGAAATCTCCGTGTGATTCAAGGATGACAGCAACGCCGCTGCCACGCGCATATTTGCCCAGTTCAAGCATTCCGTCAATGATTCGCTCGACCGTAATTCTTCTTTCTTCCCCAGCCACGAGCTTATTAGGGAAGACACGCACGTAAGGCACTTCCAGGCGATTTGCCAAATCAATGAAGCGTTTGGCTTCGTCCATTTGTTCCGCCCGTTTTTTCGGGTCAGGTTCATGTAACATTGCCGACGCTCCGAGGTCAGAAATTTTCAGCCCTAACGCCCGCAAATCCTTGATACTCGTTTTGACGTTATCGCCCACAAATTCCGGGCATTTCGACAAATCCATCTGATCTAAAATTCCGCGCAACTCAAGCGCTGCAAAACCCCATTCGGCAGTGTTTTTCAGAATCGTTTTCCAATCCCACTTTGGACAACCGAGCGTCGAAACTGCCAGCGGTAATTTTGGTGCTTTGCCTGCTGCCCAAGTGCTGGAGCGAATAATGGCAGGCGCAAGAATCGAAGTCGAGAGCGATTTTATAAATGTTCGGCGAGGGAATTGAGTCATGATTATTCTATTGAATTGAGTACGCGAAACAGGCGAAAGCCACGCCCCGGTTTCATGGTTATTAGTGAATTACTGATTTATGATTGCTGTCTGATTAATAATTTCGATTTTATCACCTGTACAAACAATGCCACCTTTGGTCACGCGAGCAAATTGTCCGCAACGTTGATAAGTCGCTTTGGGCAAGCGTCTATCAATTTTTGTAAGTGCGCCACAAGGCTTGCGTGCCTCGGTGATTTCAACCACTGCTGTACCGATTTGTAGTTTGGTTCCGACCACCAGTAAATCCAGCGCGATGCCTTCCGTGAGTAAATTTGTGCTTAATTCTTCGGGGGAGATGACAATGCCAGATGCTGCGATTTCGCGCAATGTTTCAGCCGCAAACAAACTGACCTGGCGCTGCGGTTTGCGGCCTGCGTGATGATCGCCCTGCACACCGTAATCGGCAATTAATTCGACGCTGACAATGGCATTTTTGCGTGCGCCTTTTTGTGCGCCAGTGAAAATATTCGTTAGGTTGCCTGCGCTACTCATAGCCTCAATATTTCGCCAGTTCCGTCACTGCCTTCAGCACATCGTCAACCTGTGGCAAAATCGCATCTTCTACCTCAGGCGCGTAGGCGACAAAACAATCAAGGGCGGCGACACGTTTGACTGGCGCATCAAGGAATTCAAATAACTCGTCCGCAATCCGCGCCGCAATCTCTGCGCCGTAACCCCATGAAATCGTATCTTCGTAAGCAACGATGACGCGACTGGTTTTCTTCACACTGGCGGCAATCGCTTCCCAGTCGTAAGGATTCAGGCTGCGTAAATCAATGATTTCGACATTGATATTTTGTTCGGCGGCTTGTTTGGCGGCGACAAGCGAACGCTGTACGAGTGCGCCATAAGTAATAATTGTAACGTCGCTGCCCACGCGCACCATTTTAGCCTTGCCGAACGGAATCATGAAATTCGGATCGGGATACTGGCTCTTGTTATAAGTCTGGCGATACAAATGTTTGTGTTCGAGGAAAAGCACGGGATCGTCACACCGAATTGCAGTCCGCAACAATCCGTTTGCATCCAATGCTGTCGCAGGCGCAATCACACGCCAGCCGGGAATTGAAGTGAACAGTTGTGCTCCCGTCATACTGTGGTAAATCGCGCCACCTTTGAGATAGCCGCCAAACGGCACGCGCACAACCATCGGGCATTTCCACGCATTATTGGAGCGCCAGCGCAGCAACGGAATTTCGTTGTGCATTTGCATGTATGCAGGCCAGATGTAATCAAAGAATTGAATCTCGACGACGGGTTTCAAACCACGTGTTGCCATTCCCATTGCACGTCCGACAATGTTGGCTTCGGCCAGCGGTGAGTTGAAGACACGCTCCGCACCAAACTTGCGTTGCAAATTATGCGTGACTTTGAAAACGCCGCCTTTCCCTTTAACTTCGGCGAGGTATTCAGCGCGTGAGAGGTCGGCAACGTCTTCGCCAAACACTACAATGTGCGGATCGCGCTTCATTTCTTCGTGCAAACAACGATTGATGAGGTCAACCATCGTGCCTTCGCCGCCGTGGAATTTGACCTGGCTTTCGGTGTCAAATTGCGCTGCCGTTGGATCAACATCCGGCGAATAAATATAAAGTTTGGCTGTATCTTTGGCGGGCTGGCCAACGGCTAAGGCACGATCTGTCGCCTTATTAATCTCGGCATCAACTTCAGCTTCAAGGCGTTCGATTTGCGCCCGCGAAGCAATGCGATTGCTGGTCAAATGCTGCGCCAGTTTTTGAATCGGATCACGTCGGGCATCAGCTTCAAGCTCTTCTTTGACGCGATAATTTTGTTCATCGTCTGAGAGCGAATGCGAATAGGGACGAACGACATGCGCGTGTACCAGCGCCGGGCCGCGCCGCTCGCGGCAATATTGTGCCGCGCGAGAAACTGATTCGTAGCTCGCAAAAATATCCGTCCCGTCGCATTCCTCAATATACAAATCAGGGAAACCAGTGACCAGCATTGAAATACTGCCGCCAGCGGTTTGCACTTCGACCGGAGTCGAAATCGCGTAGCCGTTATCCTGAATCACATACAACACGGGCAATTTTAAATTACAGGCGGTGTTGAGCGATTCCCAGAATTCACCTTCGCTGGTGGTGCCATCGCCGGCTGTCACACAAACAATTTCATCTTCGGCAAACAGCGTCGCTCGATCCTGAATCTCTTCGATCAGCGCATAACGATAACCAGCTTCGGCGGCTCCGACGGCTTGCAAAAATTGCATGCCAGTACACGAAGAGCGCGAAACAATATGCAGGCGCGGATCGCTCCAATGATTCGGCATTTGCCGTGCGCCGGAATTTGGGTCAGTTTTGGCGGCTACCGCACCCAGCAAATGGTCAATCGGCGGGATGCCCAGTTGCAGGCACAGCGCACGGTCGCGGTAATACGGATAAATCCAATCGTAGCCAGGACGCAAAATTGCGCCAGTGGCAACCTGAATTGCTTCATGGCCTGCACCGCTGATTTGGAAATACACGACATTTTGCCGCTTGAGCTGGATTTCTTTATCGTCAATGCGCCGCGCGGTATACATCGTGCGGTAAAAATCCAGGAGGGTCATCCGATCAAGATTAACGCGGGGTTCGACTTTAAGGTCGCTTACTTTGGTAGTCATGGGGGGTCTCAACATCTCCTTATCTTACTGCTCATACAAAGCGCCCGTTGATTCGTTAGTCTAGCGCCAACCTCGGCATTGCACAAGTTTGTAAGGACATGCGAAACTGCTGGCTTAGAAGTGGTCGGTGGTCGGTGGTCGGTGGTCAGTTTGTGGTAGCCGGACGGCAGTGATTTGTGCGAAGCAACTGCGAACTGCGAGCTGCGAACTTTGTATTTTCAACCGACCACCGACCACCGCTCACCGACTACCCTTAAATCTACTATGGACAATCCACTCGGCATACTCAGCGCGATGATTACACCAGCAGTTTTAATTTCTGCCTGCGGAACTTTAATTATGTCTACGTCAATTCGTCTGGCGCGGATCGTTGATCG
>JAYSTY010000431.1:0-2349 GCA_043719385.1 Blastocatellia bacterium
GATGGTGAAATAATCTACGCCTTGTTCGGCTTGTTCGATGAGCGTGTCGCGGTAAATTTCCCACGTTAATTCTTCGGCTTTGCCGCCAACTTTCTCAAGGGCTTGATAAATCGGCACAGTGCCAATCGGTACGGGCGAATTGCGCAAAATCCATTCGCGCGTCGCGTGAATATTTTTGCCTGTCGACAAATCCATCACCGTGTCTGCGCCCCATTTCGTTGACCAGCGCATTTTTTCGACTTCCTCTTCAATGCTTGATGCGACCGCGCTGTTGCCGATGTTGGCATTAATTTTGACCAGAAAATTACGACCAATAATCATCGGTTCAGATTCAGGATGATTAATGTTGACGGGGATGATCGCGCGTCCGCGTGCGACTTCATCACGGACAAATTCAGGCGTCACGAAAGCGGAAATGCTTGCGCCAAACGAATCGCCTTTGTGTTGATGATTCAGCAAATGACGCGCGTTGTTGCCTTGTGCCTCAAACGCTTTTTGGCGTCCGAGATTTTCGCGGATGGCGATGAATTCTATTTCGGGCGTGATAATGCCTTTACGCGCGTAATGAATTTGCGTGACGTTATGTCCGGCTTTGGCTTTGAGCGGTTGACGTTTCAAACCGGGAAAATCTTCAAGTTTTCCCTTGTCTTTATTGCGTGCGTAGCCTTCTGCACCAACGGTCAAATATCCATTGTCGCGTGGTTCAATTTTGCGACCCTCGTATTCTTCGACATCGCCGCGCCCAATGATCCAATCACGACGCAGCGCTGGCAAGCCATCGCGCACATCGCCGTTGAATGACGGATCGCCCCACGGGCCGCTGGTTTCGTACACGCGCACAGGTTCATTGACTTCGACTGCGCCGTTCATGCTTTTGGTGACATTCAGCGAAATTTCGCGGAACGGCACGCGCACTCCTGGCTTTTCGCCTGCGATGTATATGCGCTCGGAATTTGGTAATTGTTTTTCTGATGTTTGGTTACTGCTCATAAACTTACCTCTAAATAAAAAAAACTGTTCCACGTCAATAGAAATTGGAACAGTCTTCTGGTTCCTTTCTCCCTTCGACGGCATTACCCGTACAGGTTCATAGGGTCTCCTGATTTCGGATTGTGGATTGTGGATTCACTTATTCCGCAATCCGCATTCTGCAATCCGCACTGTCAGGACTCTCAGCCGCGCGTGCGGCTCCCCTGAAAAGACAAAAATATTAAATGCTGCCTTCTTCGTTTGTAAGTACGGGAGGCAACAGATCGCTAATCCTGATTGAAATGTCAGGAAAAGCAGATAACGAAAAACTCTCTTCTTCAGAATAGGTGCGTTTCGCACGATAGCCGTCAACGCCTGGTTCACGATAATCTTCTAATTCACGACCACGAATGTTCAGCAGGCAAAATTGCAAGACGCCATTGCGAGCCATCCAGGGCGCATATTCCTTGCGATCATAAGAAAGCGTGCTGTCAGACACTTCGAGCACTGCATAAATATCTTCCGGCTTCGGATGATGAAGCATGTAACGCACTTCAGGCAGTTGTGCTAAAACAAGATCAGGTTCAGGCTCGGATTTGTCGTTGAGCAAAATTGGGTCTTGTATTCTTATCACCGCTTGCTCATCAAATTTCCGAATTATACAACGCGCAATTCGCGTCATAGCCGTTGCATGTAATACACCTTTGGGTGACATCTCGACAATCCTTCCTTCAATCAATTCAACGTTGTCGTGTTTGGAAAAAATTCCTGCTTCGATTAGTTGATGATATTTTTCCACCGACATTTCATACAGCTTGGGAGTGCTGTTGAATTCGGCTTTGGTGAGAACTGCCTGCATCGGAATTTCTAATACTGCTTCCATAATTACCTCATGCCCATTTTACCGCGTCAGCCGATAAATCAACACTGCTGTGCGTTTAATCAGCATCGGCATGGATTCCAAATCCGCATACTCGCCGGGAGCATGTGCGTTTCTGCCACTTGCACCTAAACCATCAAGCCCCGGAATGATATTTGAAATGTACGCGACATCGCCTGCGCCGCGTTCGCCGGGATCAAGGGCTTCGATTTTGCCGTAGCTTAAATCTTCACTGACTTTGCTGAGTTGTTCCAGCAATTTGTAATTTTCGGGCGAAGGAAACATTGAGGGAATGCCGTCTTCAAAAGAAATTTTCGCCGAAGTTTTGGGCAAATTTTTCGCTACAATTTCACGCATTTTCGCACGTGCAGCTTCCTTTTGTTCTTCGCTGATAAAACGCAAATCGCCTTTGACGATCACCTTTTGCGGGACTACATTGCCCTTCCCTGTAGCCGTGCCGGTAGAATTTGTCAGGGCTACATCAGTGCCGCCGACAATCA
>JAYSTY010000432.1:0-5652 GCA_043719385.1 Blastocatellia bacterium
TGGCGCTGCTGGAACAACCCGGTCACGTCATCCGCAAAGAAGATTTGATGGAGCGCGTCTGGCCAGATGCCTTTGTCGAAGAAATTAATCTTACCAAAAATATTTCAGCACTGCGCAAGACGCTCCGCAATGGCAACGGAGCGGGCAAATTTATCGAAACCATTCCGACCGTCGGCTATCGCTTTATTGCGGAAGTTCGACAAATGACGAATGGCAACGGGCAGATGCAGGCAGAAATCGCCGCGCCTGAACCAAGCACGAATCAACAAAGTGATACTAAGCTTTTTGCAGATGATGCAGGCAGAAATCGCCGCGCCTGAACCAAGCACTGCGCTGGAGACGAAAAACGAAGAGGCAGAACTCCCAGCGCAGGTAGAGCCAGTAGCAGAAATTCCAATTCCAGCTCCTGTGCTGACAAAAAAACGTTGGCTGTGGCTCGTAGGAATTGCCGTGCTGTTGAGTTGCACAGCAGGCGCACTTTATTTTCGCGATAAGCGATCATCGCAAGCACAACCAAAATCTATCGCGGTGATGCCGTTCAAAAACCTAAGCGGTGATGTCGAGCAGGAGTATTTTACTGACGGTCTTACCGAACACCTGATTCAGGATTTGTCGCGCCTCAAGGATTTCAAAGTGATCGCCCGCGATTCCGTGTTTCGCTTCAAAGGGAAATCAATTGATTGGCGCGAAGCGGGCCAGCAATTGAACGTCGCTGCCATTCTGGAAGGCAGCATCAGGCGCAACGATGATCGGCTACAAATCAACGTCACATTGCGTAGTACGGAAGATGGTCGAGTAATTTGGGCGAGCGAGCGAAGCAATCAGGCTTTATCCGACATCCTGGCAATTGAGAAAGAAATCGGTTGCAGCGTCACGGCCAATCTGCAAGTCGTTTTGTGTAATAACGAAAGCTCCCGCATCGAAACCAACAACATCGAAGCGTATCTGACTTATCTAAAAGGACTCTATCAATTCAATTTACGCACCAGCGAATCACTCAAAAAAGCGATCAACTATTTTGAGGAAGCGGTCGCGCTTGATCCAAATTTTGCCGAAGGGTGGGCGGCGGTTGCAAATGCGTATTATGTTGGCAAATGGTACATCCCTTTGCCACCTGAGGTCGTGACACCAAAGGGTAGTGCCGCAGCGCGCAAAGCGTGGGCGTTGGATCAGAAGTCGGCGCATGCCTGCTTGATGATGGCAATCTATTTGAGTGATAACGGGCAACGGGATGAAGCCGAGGCTTTCGATGCGCAGGTTTTGCTGCTTAATCCAAATTATGCGTATTTTTCGCAATCGCATGGACTTTATTTGTCCTTAATCGGGCATTACGACGAGGGCATTAACCTGATGAAAAAGGCACAGCAACTTGACCCGCTTTCGCTCGTCGTCAATACCGATGTAGGCTATGCGTATTACATCGCGCGCCGCCACGATGAAGCCATTATTGCTTATCGTAAGGCATTAGCAATAGATCAAAAATTTTCGCTTGCACATCTATTGCTGGGGCTGGCGCTCACCCAAACAGGCCAGCACGACGAAGCGATTGCCGAAGTGCAACGCGCCACAGATCGAGGCAGCGAATATCTGGCGGCGCTCGGCAATGTGTATGCTCGTGCAGGGAAGAAACCGGAGGCGTTAGCAGTACTCAAAGAATTGCAGCAATTGGCGCAGAAAGGATATGTGCCGCCTTACCAATTAGCTTGGATTTACTGCGGCCTCGGCGACACGGAACAGGCGCTGGTCATGATGCAGAAAAGTGTTGAGAAAAATGTTGGCGTGATTGATTTCAAACATCACCCGGTTTATGAGCCGTTGCTGGCTGACCCGCGCTATCAGGCATTGCTTTTGAAGATAAAATTTCCCTGGTAAAACTTCACCCCACCTTCGCCGTCAAAATCAGCTTGTTACATTTATGGAGTGCGATGCCTCGACATCGCTTTGGCGTTCAGAGCAGAAACACTGCGAGGTAACGTGCCGCGTCCTTCCGGCGAACAGAAAGCGGCATCAAGCCCGCTGCACTCCACACACTGTCGCCCAAGCCGTGCTTTGTAAAACTTCTGCCTGCTCCTGCGTAAAATCTTTCAGCGGACAGACAATACCAACAGGATTTTCACCAAACAAAACCGCGAAGAAAACACAGGCGGCAAGATATGAACCCGCAGGCGAAGGATGGCTCTGGTCTTTGTCGTGCAGGATTGGTTGTTTGTGATTATTTAGAAAATCCTGCCAGGCGATTCCAACCGGAACAATCGTCGCGCCGAGTTCTGCGCTAATAGTCGTATAAGCCTCCGTGAGCGCCGCCTGTGTTTCCGGCGCATTCTGTCGCGCCCACGTCAGGTATAACGCGGTCTTCGCCCCGGAAGCTTTGACGACTTCATCAAACAATCGAACATTCTCATGCATGCGTTTTGGATTTTTATTCGGCAGCGTGCTTTGTTCCTGCAACACGACATAATCAAAATTCGATGTCTCAATGAGTTGTTGCGCTTCGCCTTTGTTCCAATGCATGCGCAGCGACGCGCCACCAGCGGAAATCAGTTGATGCTGTAATTTTTTGCCCCGCGCTTCTGCCATTTGCTCAAGGAGCACAGGAACATTATTTCGCGCTGTGAAGCTGTTACCGATGAATAAAACTTTGAGCGGATGTGTTGTCATATTAGTAATTTGTCAGTTACTGAGGCTGTAATCCAGAGGCGTCAAGAGTTCAAGCTTTAGCTTGTTTGCGGTCCGTCTGCGGCGTAAAAATCAAGCTAAAGCTTGAACTCTTGACGCCTGTTTTCTCAAGGTTATTTTACCTGCCAAATTGTTGCGCTGAACGGACTCGTGCTTTGGCGGCTTCTTCTTCACGATTGCGCGGCGGAGAGTTTGTCTCAAGCGAATTCAGCAGCTTTCTGGAAACAGCGGCGACCTCATCAACAGCGGCAAGAAATGCGGCTTCGTTGGCTTTTGATGGTTTGTTGAAGCCGCTGACTTTGCGTACAAATTGTAGCGATGCCGCACGAATTTCTTCATCTGTGACCAACGGCTCAAAATTAAAAAGTGGTTTGATATTTCTACACATATAGTTATCCAACCTTTGCCGTCAAAATTAATTTGTCACGTTTGGAAACGACGACACCGCCGGGCTTTTCAATCGTGATCGCAAAGAGTGTAGGTTTGCCGATTTTTAGTTTGGCGTTGATGGGGACGATGACTTCGCCTTTATTTTCAGCAATCTCGAAGACGCCACCATCCACGGGATATTTCTCGTCTTGATTCTCATCAAAAATCCAAAGTTGATAGACGCTTTGCTTCGAATCGTTCTGAGGCAAATTCGTAAATCGCATGTAGCCTTGCTGCTTTTCATTGCTCCACACAACATCGCCTTGCACGTTTTCGACGCTGGGAAATTTTGTCGTTGCCCACGGAATTTGCCCCACATCTTTTGTGTATGCCAAAAGTTTTACTCGCTCACTTTCAAGTTCGAAGCGTTTCTGCTGTTTTCTATCTTCGACTGTTATTGGCTGACTCTCATCAGGTACGCCTAAATTATTCCAGACCTCCTTCAAACGAGGCCAGCTTGCAACCAAAGCCAATGCAAGACACGCCGCCGCTGCATACCATCCTGCCATTTGCCAATGATTCCGTTTCACTTTTTGCGTGGGAAATGGCACGACATTCGTTGGCAATTTTTCTGCTGCTTCCTGCCCAAAAAATTCTTCGGCATCGGCGAGGACTTTGCTGCGTAAATGTTTTGGTAAGGCTTCAGGCTTCATAGCTTCCGTCAATTGAATCGCAGCGGCGGCACGTTCAAATTCTTCTTTCTCAAGTTCAGGATATGTTGCACGTAAGATTTCAACTTCGTGCATTTCTTCATCGCTCAAACCGTGCAGCGCACGATCTGCCAGGAGGTCGGCGAGTTTTTCGTATTCGTGATTGCTCATAACGACGACTCCTTTGCGGTAATGCCCAGGGCGAGGCGAATTTTTTCCAGCCCGCGCCGCGCATGCGTTTTCACCGTGCCCAGTGGAATACCCGTAGCGCCTGAAATCTCCTGATGTGACAGCCCCTGATAAATGGCAAGCTGCAAAACTTTTTGTTGTTCGGGGCGCAGTTGTTGCATCGCACGAAAAGCCACCGCCGCGTCGGTTCTGACTTCGAGTTGTTCGCTGTATTGCGGCTCAAATTTATTTTCCTCTGCGTCAATTGAATACGTCCGGGGTTGGCGATTGGATTTACGCAGACGATCAATCAACCGTCGCCGCGCAATCATCGCCACAAAAGTAACTTCGGAGGATTGCGCTGCATCAAAGCGCCCGGCATTTTTCCAAAGCTCAATAAAAACTTCCTGCACTGCGTCTTCGGCTTCGTTGTCATTCGGCGAAAGTTTACGTGCGAGCGACCAGATTAATCCGCCGTATTGATCAATACATTCCTGCACCGCTGCGCGATCATTCGCGGCGATGCGTGACAGAATGGATAGCTGATTCGTAGTTTGCGTCATTCGTTTTCTTGTTATGAGCAGGTCAGCGAATTTGAAGGATGATGGATGAAAGCACGCTTGTAAACTCTGACAGCTATTTCACGCGTTGATGCAATCCCGCGCTTATTTTCTATTCTAGAAATTTAGCTAACGCTTCACCTTTTTCTTTGGAAAAAGTTCCTTCGTTACGCCACAAGACTTTGCCCTGACGATCAACGACTAAAACATAAATCCGTTTCTCATCTGATAATTTTAATTCCTTACGAAACGTAGCTTTGTCCAGATACAGTGTGATCGTAGCATTACGCGCATTCACATCGGGAATTCCTTTGCGCATCCCGCCATTAATCATCCCGCGAAACATCCCTGCGAATTTTCCAATCGTTGGTAATTCGTAGTAATGCAACGCCGCGCCTTTTTTATCCGTGAGTTGTTTGATCAATGGCGTCCAGGTATCTATATCGTTTTGCTGTTCACGCTGAAACGCTATCGTCACGATATTGCGCTCGCCCTCAAAATCTTTTGGTAACGTAAATTTTTTGCCTTCAAGATTAGCGGCTTCGACAGTTGGAAAGATCGCTTCTTTATCCTTTCCCTGCGCCTTTTTGTTTTTGGTTTGCTCAGCCACAATGCCGGTAATCACCAGTGTTAGCAAAGCAATGATTGTACAGATTTTGATAGTCATGATTTATTGAATTAATTACGTAAACTAGCGCTGTTTGCACAGGCAAAATAATATTTTATGGAATTTATGATCCATAGTTAGCGAGTCCTTTTACGATTTAAAACCGAAGTCCTAACGAAGCCATCCCGTAATGAATACGCGCAAAATTATAGACAGATTTCACATCTGCGCCGCCATCCAATACCCGATACCCAACGCCAAAGTGCAAACGCGGTGTAAGGTCGTAGGTGATTTTCGCCGCTCCATCAAGGGCGCGTCCTTGCGAGGCAGCAAGCCCTTCAAAGTCAAAAACGAAATGCGCGCGTTTGGTAAAATTATATTGTGTGGTAAAAGCTGCCACAGGAACGACACCTAAATTAGGGTCTTCAACACGGAGCGTGCCTTGTTGCAGGGCAATTTTTGCATCACGAACTAACACACCTGCGCCAGCTTGTAGTTTCCAACGCTCACTATTTTTCAATGTGTAGCGCCAGTTCACGCGGTAGTTATTAAATTTGTAAGT
>JAYSTY010000433.1:0-13671 GCA_043719385.1 Blastocatellia bacterium
GATGATAAGCCGTTTCTTCTTCGGGCGCATTTGTCTTAGGTTTATTTTTATCAATCGGAGCCACGACCGCCAGTTTGGTTTCGGCTACCAATTCCTTAACAGTTCGGGTTTGGGTATCAATGATATATTTTTTCCCGCCCATCTCAACAATTGCCTGATAGTCAGAATCTTTGACAAAGGTCACAGGTAATCCGGCGGATTGAGTGTCTGGTAAATTAAATTGAGCAGGAAAGCGCTGCTGCAAATCAGGAGTAATTTTAAGTCCCGCCGCCGCAAAGGCGTTCCCAAAAGCATTGCGCGGGCCGCCGCCTGCCGCATTAACATGACAGGTCGCACAACTGGTGCGCAAATCAGCGCGCGAGGATGGATCCGCCGCATAAATTTTTAAATAATCGGGTAAGGCGCCGAGGTTGATTCCCAGGATTGAGACACCAATTACGAAGACGACTGTTTTTACAATTCTTGTTTTTAGCATTGATATATTTATTGCGAAATGAAAGAGATTTATTCCCACTCAAATTGAAGCAATCGCTATTCCGCCCATCTTTGACCTGATAATTCAGGACTTAGCCTATTTAATTTTTCCTGGATGTAACTAAAAGGGACAACCCGTGAGACATCGTGACACGAAACTTGCCATTCTGAGGTCATCAGAGATGTCAATCAAAAGTTACTACGCAAGGGATACTACTCAGGGGTAATCACTCAAAAGCTAGGCGATTCTATTATCTGGTAACAGCAAGAGTCAAACGCCTGAGAAGCTGCGGGATTTTCCTTTCGATAATTATTCCTGTTTTTGGCTGGTACAGGGATTGCCTCTCTGTGCCAGCGTAAGGTCTCTCATTCAGAGGTTCTTCTGATGTCTGACCCGCTCCAGGTTGTCGAGGCTCAGGGGGGTAAGCATCGTGCGAGTCTTAACATCTGGAAACGGTCAGGCATTCTGCATAAATTTATTCACCAACAAAGGCTCCCATGACCACACCTCTCGCCACAGAAAAACTGCAACAGACTCCTGAAATTGTTGCGCGTCGCTCGTTTCTCGGCTTGCTCAGCGGATTAATTGCAACTGGCATCTCGGCTGTGCTGGGGATTACGATTGGGCGTTATTCCATCATCCCGGCGTTATCAAAATCCGGTGAAGCGGGCTGGCTTGATGTAGGCCCCTTAGCCAAAATCCCGGAAGATCAGTTAGTCAAACGCAGCCTGACGATTGCGCAGGACGCAGGCTGGGGCCAATTCAAGGCACAACGCCTGGTTTGGATCAGTAGAAAGGGCGAGACGCTGACAGTCTTTTCCGCGACTTGTCCCCATCTTGGCTGCACGGTGAATGTCAAAGATGACTGTTTTGCCTGTGCCTGTCATAACAGCAAATGGGAGGCGACCGGCCAAAAGATTGCGGGGCCGACGCCGCGCAATCTGGATACGCTGGAACATCGCATTGAAAAAGACAATCTCCAGGTCAAATATCAGGATTTCAAACAAGGCATCGCCGCAAAGGAACTGGTATGAAGCTCACCTCGCAATTCACTCAGCTTTACGATTGGTTGGATGAACGGACTGGTGTCAGAGAAATTACGCGGGAAGCGCTCGACGAACCAATTCGCGGTGGCGCACGCTGGGCGTATATTTTCGGCAGCATTTTACTTTTCCTCTTTGCGCTTCAGGTCGTCACGGGAATTTTCCTGACATTGTATTACGTTCCCAGCGCCGATCACGCGCATGCCAGTGTCGCGTATATTCAAAAATCTGTGGCGGGTGGAGCGTTGTTGCGCGGGCTGCATCATTACGCCGCCAGCGCGATGGTGATTTTTGCGGTCATCCATTTGGCACAGACATTTTTATTTGGCGCCTACAAACAGAAACGTGAATTAGTCTGGCTTGCCGGAGCCGTGATGTTGCTGCTGATTTTTGGTTTTTCCTTCACCGGATATTTGTTGCCGTGGGATCAGGCCGCTTATTTTGGCACGAAAGTTGGAACTTCGATTGCAGGCGAAATTCCAGTGATTGGAGAGCTGCAACGGCGCATTATGTTGGGAGGCGCTGACCTGACGACGTTAACGCTGTCACGCTTTTTCACTGCGCATGTTTTTCTGTTGCCCCTGACGCTAGGGTTATTTGTTGCGCTGCACATTTACCTTTTTCGTCGCGCCAAACCTGCCGGGCCATATCACACAAATGACGATCATCGGGTTGAGCGCTTTTATCCGCAGCAGGTATTCAAGGACTCCATCGCAATTCTGGGAATTTTTATTGCGCTGTTTTGTTTAGCGAAATATCTGCCCGCTGAACTTGGCCCCCAGGCTGATCCATCCTCTGATTATTTAGCGCGACCGCCCTGGTATTTTTTGCCGCTGTTTCAATTGCTGAAATATTTTCCCGGCAAGCTTTCCATCATTCCGACGGTTTTACTGCCCGGAGCGCTCTTCACGGCGATTTTTTTCCTTCCTATCCTTGATCGTCGTGAGGAGCGTCATCCGATGAAAAGGCCGTTGGCAACGGTCTTACTATTTTTAATTCTGGGCGGATCAATCGGGTTGATGGGACTCTCAAAATATGAAGATCGAAAAAATCCCGACTTCAATGCGAAGCTTAAGGAACAGGATGATGATGCGCATGAATTTTTGAAGACCCCATTTGAACCGCAACAGGTCGGCGGCGTAATGGCGGCAACTCCGCCGAAAGATACAGCGCTGGCGGTAACTGTGAGCGAGCCGCCCGCGATTTATGGCGAAAGCTGTTCCGAATGTCATGGCAAGCATGGCGAAGGCGGCGATGATGACGAACCTTCATTAATTGGCATTACCGCCAAACGCAATCGCACCAAAGAAGACATCCTGAAAATTATGAATAACTCGCGCAGCTATGGTTTGAAAAAGCCGATGCCGAGGTCGTTCCCCGATCTTTCGGATGAAGATAAAATAAAAATTGTCGAATGGTTAGATAGCCTGAAAACAAAATAGCCCCACGCAAAACAGGAGATTTTACTAATGCAAAAACTCACCAAACTGAAATGGATAATTTCTGTGTCTGTTCTCACCGTTGCGGCCCTTGCTGCAACAAATATTTCACCTGCTGCTTATGCTGTAGCGCCTGTGGCTAACGGAGCCGCGCTTTTTTCAGCGAAGTGCGCGAAATGTCATGGCGCTGATGGGAAGGGAGTTGCTAAATATAAAAAGAAAGGGCAAAAAGATTTCACGGACAAGCAATGGCAAAAATCGAAAGCTGATGCGCAAATTACCGGCGCCATCAATAATGGCAAAGGTGAAGCAATGCCTGCCTGGAAAAGTAAATTATCAGCCGATGACATCAAAGCTTTGGTTGGCCAAATTCGTGCCTTTGGCAAGTAACGGCTCCAACTATAATATTCAGACATTTCCCATCCACGAAGCCACACAAAGCAGCACGAAGATGCGACGGGGCGAGCAGGCGACAGGGCGAGCAGGTTATTTTCGCGCCGTTTCACCCTTTCGCGGCTTCGCTCTTCTTCGTGTCCCTTCGTGTGGTTTCGTGGAAAAAAATCTTGCACCCTGTCTTTGCTTCCTATTGCGCCGACCAGGAATCGAGATTAATCCCTAATCTTTCGGCTTTGCGGTACAGCGAATAACGACCAATGCCGAGCAACTCCGCCGCGCGTAATTTATTGCCTCCGGTGTAGCGCATGGTAGCCAGGATATGACGGCGCTCTACCTCCGCAATTGTCAGTGGTATTTCGCAAACCCACGCATCATTGGTCGGAGCTTCGGGCAGGTCAGTTTGAGTTGGGATGATGGCGGCAGGTGGCACATCAGCGATGCGCAGAAATGGCGTCGGGTTGAACTGTGTGAAATCTTCGGGCAACAAACTTCCGCTGGCATTCAGCGTGATGGCGCGTTCGACGGCATTTTCCAATTCCCGCACATTACCTGGCCACAGCAGTGATTTTAACCATTCAATCGTTTCCGGCGGGACACTCACATTTCTTTTTAATTTGGCGTTCGTGCGTTGCAAAAAATGTTCGACCAGCAGGAGGATGTCTTCGACTCTTTCGCGCAATGGGGGAAGCGGGATATGAATGACGCTGAGGCGATAAAGTAAGTCCTGACGAAAATCTTCAGAGTTCAGCAAATCCTGCACCGGGCGATTGGTCGCGGCGACAATCCGCACATTGACGCGACGCGCTTCACTGGCGCCGACTGGCCTGACTTCCTGCTCCTGCAAAACCCGCAGTAATTTGACCTGAAACGCTGGCGATGTTTCGGAAACTTCATCCAGAAATACGGTGCCGCCAGTGGCAGTTTCAAAAATCCCGCGATGCGAATTTGCTGCGCCCGTAAACGCTCCCCGCACGTGACCGAACAATTCAGATTCCAGCAATGTTTCCGTAAAGGCGCCGCAATTGATCGGCACAAACGCTTTGTCCGCACGCAGTGAATTGTCATGCAAGGCACGGGCAATCAATTCTTTTCCGGTTCCACTTTCGCCTGTAATTAAGACCGTAGAATCGGTTGCCGCCACCCGCGCAATCAATTTGTAAACTCCCACCATGGCCGGACTCTTGCCCACAATCGCGGTTGGCTGCGTCGTGATTTTTGGGGTCTTAAGCACCGGGCGAGCATTGGTGGCGCGCCATTCCAGCGCCCGGCGCAAAACTGTCATCAGGTCGGCGACTGGAAATGGCTTGCCAATGTAATCGAAGGCTTTTTCGCGGACAGCGGCAGCGGCGGTTTCCAGCGAGCCATGCGCGGTCACGACAATCACCGGAATCGTCGGCCAGTTCTGGCGTATTTCTCGCAGGACATCCAGCCCCGATTCAGAACCCAGTTTGAGATCAAGTAAGACGACATCTATATTTTTTTGCTGACAAAGCGCGAGTGCCGTTGCCGCATCGGTGGCAAGGCTGGCGGAATAACCTTCAAGCTCAACCAGATTCAGGACGACCAGTCCGAATTCCTGATCGTCATCCACAATTAAAACGTTTGGTTGCGGTTTATCCTCAGTAATCATGTTGTCATGCTAATTACCTGAAGCTCAAACATAAAGCAACTCAATCATTGACTTTACGCAGCAGAGAAAGGCATTATCACCGTTTTGTAACTGTCCGAATTTATATGAGTAATTTATCAGAACAAACCATGCAAAGTATCGCGCAGGAAAACGTTGCTCTGACGGAAACGTTAAATCAGCTCTCGTCCATCAATCGTTATAATCGGTGGATGTATGATCAATTTGCTGCCTGCCTCGGTCAAAAAATTCTGGAAGTCGGTTCCGGCACTGGTAATATCACGCAGTTTTTGTTGACGGGAAATCGCCAGGTTTTCGCCACTGATGTTCTGCCAAATTACCATGAAGAATTACAAATTCGTTTTGCCGGAAATCATAATATCCAAATCGGAAGCTTCGATCTGGATCGCATCGCGCCGCGTGAATTTGTGGCGTCGCCGTTTGATACAGTTGTTTGCCTGAATGTCCTCGAACATATTGAAGATGATCTTTTTGCCCTGCGACAAATGTACGAATCGCTCCAACCTGGCGGACATCTGGCATTGCTTGTTCCGGCACATCAATTTTTGTTCGGCGCCTTTGACAAAGCTGTCGGCCATTTTCGCCGCTACGATAAGAGCGGTTTGCGTGGGCGTTTAGTTGAAGCAGGATTCACTGTTAAATCACTGAAATTTTTTAATGCCGCGGCGACGCTGCCGTGGTTTATCAATGGACGATTGTTGCAGCGCGATTATCTGCCCAATGAGCAGGTAAGCCTGGCTGATAAACTCGTCCCCATTCTGAAGCTCGAAAAACTTTTCGGGCCACCGTTCGGTATTTCATTAATTGCTATAGCTCAAAAATAGTTTCGAGTTTCGGGTTTCGGGTTTCGGGAAATAGTTTCGAGTTTCGGGTTTCGCGGATTAGGAAGCGATATCTTACAGTTGTCGTTTGACGCGGAAACCTTACCACTTATCCCCGAAACGAAAAAAACGAAACCCCGTCTCCTCGAAACCCGAAACCCAAAACTAAATTTATGCGCTGGTCAAATTATTTCATTCCTACTTTACGTGAAGAACCGGCAGACGCCGAAGTTATTAGCCATAAGCTCTTGTTGCGCGCTGGATTCATTCGTCAGCTTAGCGCCGGCATTTATTCGTATCTGCCGCTGGCACAACGATCAGTCCTGAAAATCAGCAACATTATCCGCGCCGAAATGAACGCGATTAACGGGCAGGAATTTTTCTTCCCGGCCATTCACCCGAAAGAGCTTTGGGAAGAATCCGGTCGCTGGGCGCTGATGGGCGATAATATGTTTCGCCTGAAAGATCGCAAAGGCGCGGAATATTGCCTCGGCATGACGCACGAAGAATGTTTCACCGATGTGGCGCGAAAACACCTGCGTTCGTACAAACAATTGCCGCAGGTCTGGTATCAGATTCAAACGAAATTCCGTGATGAACAGCGCCCGAAATCAGGCTTGTTGCGCGTCCGTCAATTCACGATGAAGGACGCGTATTCATTCGACATTGACAACGCCGGACTCGACAAATCTTTTGCGGAACAGCGCGAAGCTTACAGCCGAATTTATTCACGCTGCGGATTGGATTTCGTCATCGTAGACGCCGACACCGGAGCGATTGGCGGCACGGCTTCCAATGAATTCATGGTGTACACCAACGCGGGTGAAGACCTCGTGGCAAGTTGTCCGCAATGTGGCTACGCCGCGAATACGGAAAAAGCGCAGGCTCGTCTTGCGGTCATCACGGACGAAAATCCTGACGCAGCAGTTGAAAAATTTCCCACTCCCGGCGTCCGCACGATTGATGATTTAATTAATTTCCCTGGTGGCGCAACGGCTGAGCGGCAAATCAAAACTTTGATTTATGTAGCTGTCTGCGAAAACGAAAAAGAAAAACGCAACATCGTCGTGCTTGCATTATTGCGCGGCGATCATCAGCTAAATGAAGCAAAGCTCAACAACGCTGTAGCGAGTGTTTTGAAAGATACGCTGACCAAAGACAAGCTCGAATTATTCCAGGTTCGTGCCGCGCAGGCCGACGAAATTTTAGCGGCAATGGGGGCGAGTGCTGGCAGCCTCGGCGCAATCGGCGTGACCAAACATCCGATCATTGTTGATGAAACTTTGCGTGGTCGTGCAACTATGACGACGGGGGCGAACGAAGACGATCATCACTTGCGCGGCGTCAACGTTGAGCGCGACATCAAAGTCACGCAATGGTCTGATTTGCGCACCGTGAACGAAGGCGAAGGTTGTCCCAATTGCGAGGGCAATTTACGCCTTGGCAAAGCGCTTGAGGTCGGACATATTTTCAAGCTCGGCACAAAATACAGCGCGGCGATGGGCGCGACTGTTTTGAATGCGAATGGCAAACCGCAACCAATCATTATGGGCTGTTACGGCATTGGCGTAGAGCGCATTCTGGCCGCTGCGATTGAACTCCACAACGACGACAAAGGCATCATTTTTCCAATTACGATTGCGCCGTTTCAATTGGTGATTACGCCGATGAATGTGAAAGACGCGGCGCTCAAACAAACGGCAGAAGATTTGTATCAGGAATTGACGCAGGCCGGGATCGAAGTTTTGTTCGATGACCGCGATGAACGCGCCGGTGTCAAACTCAACGACGCTGATTTAATTGGCATCCCCTTCCGCATTCAGATTGGCAAAAAGCTCGCCGAAGGTCAGGTCGAATTTTATGATCGCGCCACAAAGCAGGTCGAAGATGTAGCCGTTGGAGAAGTTGCCAGCATTGCTATCCAGCGAATCAAAGCGGCGCTCTAGGGATTGAGTTAAGTCGCAGGATATCCGTGCGGAATTGACGTGATTTTAATAAAGGCGAAAGCACAAGGGCGTTGTTCCCGTCCACTTATTTGATTGCTTATAATTTTAGTCTGCGGATAAGCAGACTAAAATTATTATTTGAGAGGAAACATTCCTGTGATTTCAAATGTCGAAACGCGTGAAGCCCAGGCTGAGAAAGTAAAGTTAATACCACCCGCCGCCGTCGCCCTACTCCGTTCAAACTGATTGGCCTCCTTGTCCTTGTCCTGGGGACAGTTCCGGGTATCTGGTACTTTAATAATTATTTTTATCGAATCTTAACTGTGAAGCCGGCGTCGCCTGTATGGTTCGGTGGCGTTTGACTCAGGTTGCCAGCGGTCACTCTCCATCGGACGGCTTTGACATTGCGGTCATAACCAGCCGGAGCGCCGCCGCCACCGCTTGCCGGCACATAAGTCCACGTTGCCGTGGCAGGCGTGGCGACAACAAAATCGTTCGAGAATTCGGCGACCATCGTTAAGCCCGTCGTGCCAGGTGTAATGGTTTCTGACCCCAGCTTGAAATCTGTATTGTCAGGGATCGGATCAAAGATGATTAGTTTCTGTGCGGCGGCACCGCCCGTATTGGAGAAGACGATTTTGTAAGTCAGGTCTGTCCCTGGTGGTTGATCGCCAGCGGGCGTGACTGTTTTGACGAGTGCTATCGTTGGGAGTCCCGCGACGGTGAGGGTGGTGGGATCAAGCGCCGCCGTGATCGTTTGGGCTACGGAACTGGCCGGGACAGTGAGGTTGTAAGGCGCAGCCGTAACCGCAGCAGGCAGGTCAGCGGTCGCACCGACATTGTCGGTTAAGAGCGCGCTGGAAAGGCCTGTGCCAGACCCCGAAGCCTGATTGCTCAAGCTGCCAGTGAAGCCGGCATTGATTGTCACAGGAATGGTGACAGTAATCGTTCCTTGTTGCGCCAGCGTTGCTCCTGAAGCCAGCGTCATACTCGTGCCAACGGCGGCTCCCGTATAGGTTGCATCTTTGGTGGCAGCAGTTCCCGTTCCATTGACAGTGATGGTCTGTGCGCCTGCTGCTGTGATGGTGAGTCCTGTGGGCAATTGATCCGCAATCTGGAAGCTCGTAACATCTACGGTTGCTGTGTTCGCGTACTGAACAGTGTAGGTCAGCGTATCGCCCGCCGTGGCAGAACCGCTGCTATCAGCATCCGTTGTGAGCTTGACACTCTTGAAAGCGACAACAAGCGGAGCTGAACCAGCGATGGTGACAGCCGTCGGATCAATCGTTGCAGCAATTGTCTGAGCAATTGAGCCAGCAGGCACGGTCAGGCTGTAAGGAGCAGCCGTGACACTCGCAGGCAGATCAGCAGTTGCACCCGCATTGTCGGTCAGAACCGCAGCACTCAAACCCGTACCTGTGGCGGAAGCCTGGTTGGATTTTGTGCCGGTGGCTCCGGCAGTCACTGTAACTGGAATTGTGATGATGATCGCACCACCTGGCGCGACGGTTGCGCTGGTTGCTAACAAATCACTGACTGCGCCTGTCGCTGCGCCAGTATACGCCGTGTTTTTTGTGGCAGTCGTGCCGGCCCCTGTGACGGTAACGGTTTGATTGCCTGCGCCTGTAATGGTGAGGCCTGCGGGTAAGGGGTCGTTGATTTGAAAACTGGTGGCGGCTGTGACTGTACCAGTATTGACGTACTGCAGGGTGTAGGTCAGCGTGTCGCCAGGCGTGACAGTGCTGCTACTGTCCGCATCGGTTGTTAATTTTACTGATTTATAGCCAGCGACAACCGGCGGACAATTGACACTAAAGCTGATGCCATCAATGAAATTGCCTGTGCCTGCCCCGCCTGCACTACTGACGGCTTCAAATTCCAAGCGGGTAATATTCTGTCCCCCTGGAACTGTATAGGTCCCGGAATAAAGTTGCCAGGCAGTGTTGCCTGTGGTGACTTGTGTTATCTGGACAGTGGAACCTGGCGCACCCATTTTCAGTTGCAACGTATCGTTGCCAGCGCGTCCACGATGCGCGAATTGCCAGGTAAATGTCGTCCCTGGTGTAGTCTGAATATCCTGATACAAATCGCCTGCGACATACGCGTTAACCTCGGCAAAGAAAGAGCCTGCAAAGGCCGGAACCCCGTTTGATCCGTTACTCCAGATCTCCACCGAATTGCGATCATCAAACGGTGTCGTCGCTCCCGCCGTTGAAGCCGGGTCGAGCGCCCGGAATGACCAGCCAGGATAGTAGGCTTCACGATAAGAGAACACATTGGCGCCGAGGCTCTGGAGAAATGCCTGCGATGCAGCCAACTCAAAGCCACCATTGAGCAGACCATTACCACATGCGCCTGGTTCAGGTAAAAGGATGTTGACTTTGTAATCCTCCACTTCGCCGTTGATTGCCACGCCAGTGGATTGCAGGCCAGTTTGAGTGCCAAACCGGAAACGGGCATAGGTGACGCCGTGAGGAGCAGTATTCGGCACTGTAAAACTGACCGTGTTATTGCCTGCTGAGAGGGACTGATCCAGCGCAATTTGTTCCGTCGTTTCCCAGACGCCATTCTGGTTCCAGTCAACCCAGGCATTGAGAATACCGGAGGCTGAAGCATTTACCGTGAGCGTATTGGATTGCCCGGAGAGCAATACGCGTGTCGTCCCCAGCATTGGAAACGTCACACCATCATCCCCACTATCCAGATTCGCATTGAAATCCGGTTGTCCGTTAGCTTCGGCGGTAACTGTAGCGCCAAGCCAGTGGATATTATCTATGATATGCCGCGCGGCAGGCTGGGTTTGCGAGAGTACGGTGTTGTAGGTATTGGTCAGAGACGCGTCAATCATATTGATAATGTCTGACGGTGTCCCGGCGGTGGTAGACAGGTTGCTGGGCGCATCGCCGAAATCAATGCCCGCGACACTAACGGTAGTAGGATCAATGGTTGCCGTAATCGTCTGCGTAATGGAGCTGGCGGGAACTGTGAGGTTATAAGGTGCGGCGGTGACGGTAGCAGGCAGATCAGCGGTCACGCCTGCATTGTCGGTCAGGACGGCGGAACTTAAACCTGTGCCCGTGCCAGAAACCTGATTGGATTTCGTACCACTTGCTGCGGAAGTGACTATGACGGGAATCGTGACGGTGATGACACCACCGACTCCCAGGGCTGCGCTGGCGGCTAACAAATCACTGACTGTGCCTGCCGCCGCGCCAGTATAGGAGGCATTTTTCGTGGCGGTCGTGCCTGCTCCGGTGACTGTGACGGTTTGTCCACCGGTGGCAGAGATGATGAACCCGGATGGTATCTGGTCATTAAGCTGGAAGGCTGGAACCGCAATTGTCCCTGTGTTGGCATATTGCAGCGTGTACGTCAGCGTGTCGCCGGGTGTGATAGAGCCGCTGCTGTCAATATCCGTCGTAAGCTTGACGGATTTGTAGCCTGCGACAACGGGAGTGGCTGTTGGCGTAATGGAAGGAGCCAGAGCACAACCCGCAGGAGTACCAGTGGCTGTGCAGGTGCTGGGCGCGACAGGTGTGCCGCCAGCGGGATTGACAGCCGCTTTGTTGATACCGGCGACCCCGCCTGCGGCAGTCTGTGGCGTGGCATTGATGGTAAAGGCCGCCGTGCCTCCGCCAGCAATCCCCGCTGTAGTAGTGAGAGTACAAACCAGATCAAGTCCGGCAGCGATGGTTCCGCTGGAAACGCAAGTGGCGCCAGTAGCTCCAGTTCCAGCGGCGGCGCTGTTGTAGGCAAAATTTGGAGGCAGCTTGTCGTTGACGACAACGGAAGTTCCTGTTGCAGGGCGATTGGCGGCATTGCTAATGGTCAGCGTGTAATTCGCGGCGGTTCCCACTGAAAAACTTGCGGGATTTGTTTTTACCAGGCTGAGGCTGGGTTGCCCAATCGCAAAGTTGACCCCGGTCGCGTTAACTCCTGGCGCAATAGTGAGGGTAGTACTGCCATCAGGTGTTCCATCCCCTGCTGCCGCTGTTCCTTCCCCAATGACTGACCAGGGCGCTGGCAGGCTGACCGCTGGGGGCGTTGCACCCTGTGTTCCAGCAATTGTGCTGAGCCGGACGGTGTAGCTGCCTTCACCAATTCCGAGAAAGGAATAGGTTCCATTTGCCGCCACTGCTACGCTGTCAACGACTTTGCCATTGCTGTCCACTAGAATAGCGTTCACACCTCCGGCGTTCGTACCTGTTCCGTTAATAATACTGTCAGATAATCCGTTGGTATCGTTAAAAACTGCACCGCTCACGGTGACGGGTTTTTGGATTGATGCGCCTAATAAAAAGGTATCGCCGGAAATACTGCCAGGCGAGACAGTAGCGGGTGGTGTAGCTGGTAAAAATGCCGAAGCGATAGCCCATCTTGGCCCCCAACCCGCGTCCGGTGTGGTTGGAACCCAGGTCGTACTCCCATTAGGGCTGTTGAGCAGGGAAGCACCGCCATCACCTCTGAGGTACATTTTTAATGTAATTGAGGTAATGTTATTTCCAGTCGCCAGCACCGTTCCGCTCGCCGCTGTTCTGGTGATACCGTTGACTGCTGCGCCAGCAGAACTCGCCCCCAGATTGGTAGCAGTATTGGTAATGGAGGTTGAGGTGACATTTAAAACCGAATTGCCAGCAAGTTTGCTGAGTGTGACATTCGAACCCACTAAATCAAACTCAGTGGCAAACCCCATATCATAGCTTTTCGTCGTGGTTACGCCACCAGTGGTAGTTGAAATACCATAGCTGCCCTGACCGCCCATGCCGACAAATTGCAAAACGGGATTAGAGACGGGGTGATTAAATGAAATGGTAATGTCGCCATAATACACTCTGGAGTTGAGCGGCTGAAGATTGGCGTTGGCGGAGTTAATTAAGGCATCAGACATTAAATTCAGACTGATGGCTCTGTCTGCTGCGACATTAATACTGGTGCCAGTCGTGCAGGAATTGCAGGCAGTAAACATGGCATTTGTTGGGCCACTGATACCATTCATCAGGGGATAAAGTGCAAATGATGCAAGCGGTGAGTCGGCAGCTCCATTCCCGCTACCACCAAAATTAATCGCAGAATTAGCCGGTAAACCCTGGACAGTTCCCGCCCCGAATTGCTGATTAGAAATCGTGTAGGTGACGGTAGTTGTCGGGGTATAGGCTATCGTGCCATTTTCGTAAAGAGTTACGGATTGCGCGGTGGTGGATGGTCCGGTTGCGGTGGTACTGGCGCCAGAAGCTCCCATTTTAAGAGAATTGCCCGCCTGAAACATTGTCATGGCAGGAAACATCTTAAAGGGGAAAAGCCAATTGTTCAGACTCTCAAACGAGGGTGGTTTGGCAGGAGTAGCCAGATTACTCGTGGGGCGGCTCACTTCATTATTAGTTTCGCTCTTACTTTCCGCCATCCATTCATCAATTCCCATCGCCTTTTCTGCGACTGGCCTTGCTGCATTGGTTGCCACCGTTTTTGACCGTAATGAATTGAGTTTCGCAATACTTTTTTGTGTGGTCCTTTCTGCGCTGCGCACCAGTGGTTCGGCATGCACCAGCACTGGCGCAGCAAACATAATCAGTGCCAGGACACGACACAGCGTGACTTTATATGGCTCGGCTTTAGTGCAGGATTTGAAGGTACGAACTAATAAAGTGCGAAGACTGAGAAAGGACTGAGCGAATGTCTGGTGGTACATTGTGACTTACAACCTCTGAAATATTTTCGCTGCGGATCATCAGGCGCAGACAGACTAAGATTAACTGGCGCAAGCTAATGAAAGCGTAAAGCCAGAGCTAGTCTGAGCGGTGCTTGATACCGAGGAAATACTCAAGTGAAGTGATACTTCGACCTGAGTTACAAATTAAGTTGAATAAAGACTGACTACTTAACCTGGCAGAGAAAGTGTCGTCAGA
>JAYSTY010000434.1:0-5643 GCA_043719385.1 Blastocatellia bacterium
GCAATTGCTGCGTTCGCTTAGGGCAGGCAAGCTGAGCGAGAACCAGGCGCAGGAGATGCAGTCCGCAACCATGTGGGCGTTACAGATTGAGGCACGCAAACAAATTCAGCAGGTTCGCTTACGCGCTGACCGACAAGCCAACTGGCGCATTAAATTTTTCTCGCAATCATTTGCCGCAGTGGTTTCATCATTGTTATTCCTGATGCTGGTGACCGCCGTTCTCAGACCAGCCCAACGCGCTTTGCATATGGCACAGGACGTAGCGCAAATCGTCATTCGCCCGGACAGCGATGAAGAGATTGCCGAGCTTAAGGATTTGCTGTTGCCGCTGCCTGTCAGCCCCAGACCAATTCTTGATCCACGCGGAACATTAATTGGATTTTCCAAAGAAGTTGACGATGAAGAATTCGCCGTGATTGCGTGGGTAGGAGTTGACGGCAAAGCCTCCATCAAACAAGTCATCGAAGCGCCGAATGATCCTGCTGTCATCGGTAAACTTTCGACCGCCTTACATCAGCAGGCGAATTTCAAACCGGCTTTTCGGCACGGCAAATATACGCCCGCTGACGCTATTCTGATGTTCAGCCGAATCACCATTATCGGGTGATTCCTTAACCAACCACTTCGATCAGTCTGAAAATTGTTTGCGCTTGTTGCAAGCGGCTCGTCGAAGTGTGTCCAAAACGAAGGAGATCGCAGTTATGCAAACTACCAAAGTTAATCGCGCCGTTCCGAATATCAACGTCACGCCACTGATAGATGTCCTGCTGGTGCTGTTGATAATTTTTATGGTCATTAGTCCGAAAAAACCGCATAAATACGAAGCCAAATTACCGGAAAAATCCCAGGCCGAGCAAACGCAGCCGGAGTTGATGCTGGTCGTCAGCGTTTCGCGTGAAAATGGTTTATTGCTCAATCAAACCAAAGCGCAAAATCTGGCGGAACTAAATTCCCTGCTGCATACCGCCCTCGACGCCCGACCGTTGGATCGCAAGGCAGTCTTCCTCAAAGGCTCCCCCAATATGAATTACGGCGCAGTTGCGGAGGTCATTGATACGATCAAAGAAAGCGGCGCAGCACCAATTGGCTTACAACTTGAGGCACTCGAATAAAGTAAATTTGCAATTATATTTTTCTTCTCCTGAGACCCATCGGCAAACACTAACTTAATCTCACGGAGGCAACTATGTTCGACAAATTAGTAGAATCAACCAGGCAAAAATCAACAGGCCGGAGCAAGTTTTTCTTAGTCACCAGCTTGATTTATGGAGCCGCCTTAACCACGCTCCTCGTACTTACCATTATGTGGTTCGATCCGGTTCCGGCGGAGGCATTCAATTCGGCAATCATGTTAGCGCCACCACCAGTCCCCCAAGCGCCGCCACAGAATCTGCCTAAGCCTGTGGTCGTCGCTAAGCCCGCTCCAGACTTTGCGACACCAGCCATCCCTGACCATATAGCCGACGCAAAGACAGTAACGCCAAAACCAAAAGTAGTTACTGCTCAAATTTATGATGTGGGCGTAGCGGGCGGTAAGTATTCTCCAAACGCTGGCCTTGGATTAATTGCCAACCTGAACACGGATAATAGCGAGCCGCCGCCGCCACCTATGGTCAAGCCAACGCCAAAGGTCGAGCCGACACCTGCGCCAACACCTGAAATTCCGAAGCTGCTTAACCTTTCAACCGGAGTTATAACGGGTAAGGCAATCAGCAGAATTCAGCCACCTTACCCCCAAATGGCGAAAGCAATCAGGGCGCAGGGAACAGTACAGGTACAAATCACGATTTCGGAAGCGGGGCGCGTGCTGGATGCTTCAGTGCTAAGCGGACATCCGACGCTGCGAGATGCGGCACGACAAGCGGCGTTACAATGGGTTTTCACACCCACTGCTCTAAGCGGAAAACCTGTCAAAGTTATGGGCGTAATTTCTTTCAATTTCACACTCAACTAATTTCTTCGTCTCGCTCAATGCAAACAGCCGCTGAGAAAATCAAAATTCCTCAGCGGCTGTTTGCCTTGAAAAATAAATTGCCACGCAACTTTAGTGCGTGGAACAAGAAAGCAACCAAACAAGGCTTGAGCCAAACATCTAAGCAATAAATCAAAATTCCGAATTGCTTCAGCTAAAGCAAAGTGGAAAAAGAAATTTCTACAAATTCGGCTCAAGCCTTGTTATCTGACACTTAACATTCCACGAGTTGAAACTCGTGGCAATTCATAAAACATCTGTCACAATTCATAAAACATCTACCGTCCAAACCATTGCTTAAGCTCTGATTACTTCCTTCAATCGTTTCGCTACGACCTCAACCTCACCAGGTTGCAGTTGCCAGACGCCAATGGATATTTCCTGGATCGCATCAGCCGCTGGCGAAGATGACGGGACAATTTCCAGCGCTGGTTTGCCCTCGCGCAATTGCTTTCGCACATCATCGGCAGTCAGCTTCAACGCAGCTTTCTCCCATTTAATCCTGACCGTCGGAACGTGATTCGCAATCGGCGGCACATAAACTTCTGTCGTGACAGATTTGACTCCCGTCACACTCGCGGTCACGACTTTGGCGCGGCGTTCCCATTCTTTCCATTCCGCTTCGGCATCGCGTTTGATAAAGGCTTCGAGCGCGACCATCATTCCCAGCAATTCTTCTTTGTTCACTTTCATCCCACGCCCGATGGTGTCGCCATTGGGTGGAGCGCTCATCCGTGCGGCTTCGATAATTTCTTTACGCGCTAATAAAAGCCCGGCACTTTGTGGGCCGCGAATTCCTTTGCCACCGGAAAAGGCTACCGCGTCGAATCCCATCTTCGTGTGCTTCCACAAATTTTCAGTCGGCGGCACATCTGCCGCGCAATCAATCAGCGTTGGCAAATTATGCTTTTTGGCGAGTGCGACAAATTCTTCGGCTTTAATTTTTCCTTTTAGTTCGGCGTCATTGAAGAAAAACATCAGGGCAGTTTTGTCGTTGATGGCGCGTTCCAAATCTTCGGCGGATTCGACTTCGATCATCTTCACGCCGCAGTTGCGAATGGCGTGATCGTAGCCCACGCGATGCGATTTTTGAATGATGACTTCACTTTTCATTCCCGTCAGGTCGGGAAGATTTTTGATGTGTTCAGGATTCTTTTTCGTCAATACTGCGGCGGTGGCGAGCGTCAATGCGGATGCTGCTCCTGAAGTCACCATCGCGGCTTCGGCGTGAACCATTTCCGCGATGCGCTTGCCGACGGCGTCGTGCAATTCGTTGAGCGAAACAAAATGTTTTGACGAGTAATTAATCGCATCCATCGCCTCCTGCCGCATCAACGAAGCAGTAAACATCGTGTACGTTCCGGCAGCATTAATGAAGGTTCGAACGCCAAGTTCCTTGAAATAATCGCGTCCGTTTGGTGCTACGATTGAAGTCGCGCCGAAGAATCCTCCGACGAAAGGAAGACTGGAAAGTGTTTGTAGAAAATTACGACGATTGGGCATGTTGCACCTGCTTGGTTGAAGTGGAAATTAAACCAAATTATTTCGCACTGTCTTGTTGATTCTAAATTTCAGGCGATCTCTTGCGGCTGCGCCGCCTGATGTGCGGAAAGGCTCTGACTTTCCGTTAGTTAATTTGTTCATCGAGCTATGCCCGTAAATATTGCGGCGGCAACCGACATTCGGGCGTAGCCCTTGTTGACAGGCAACGCTCGGAAAGGCGCAGCCTTTCCGCACATCGAGCGGCATAGCCGCATGCTAATGATGATTGTAGGAGTCGTCTCATATTCAATTCTTAGTTAGTTTCGGCACTGGCACAACTGGCAATAAAATATGTGAAGCCCGTTGCGCCGTATGAAAAATTGTTTGTTTTGCTACCCGAATTTTCACGGATTGCCCGAAGGCTTCGCCTGTGTTCGGATTGCGATCAAATTGTGGAAAATGTGAACTGGTGATGTCAACCCGCAAACGATGTCCGGGTAAAAATACATTCGCCGTTCCGACCATATCTACATCGTATTCGTAAACTTCATTAGGCTTCAGAAGTTCAGGTTTGTCTACGCTACGGCGGTAACGGGCGCGCATAATTCCTTCACAAATATTTACGGCGAACCCGTCAGGCGCAACATCAATCAGCTTCACGACCCAATCCGTATCGGGGCCGTCAGTTGCCGCAAACAGCTTCATTTTGACAGGGCCGGCAATTGCCATCGGTTGCGTAAAAGCTGCGCTGGAGTAGACCAGAATGTCGTCACGTTGCGCCAGCGGGCGTTGATCTTTTGGCCCGGCTAACGTTGGCGTTCCACAACAATTATTTCCGCCGAGTGTCGGCACAGGATTATTCGGATCATACGAATATTGATCACTTGGCGCACCCGATGAAATTTGAGTACCGATGCGTCCGTTGCCGGAAGCGGTGTTCGCTGCACCGTCGCTGTTCAAATAATACGGCGTGAATTTTGTTCCGGGGATTGGCCAATCCTGTTCGTACTGCCATTGATTGACGCCCATATAAAAAATCTCGACGGGCGGCAATTTGTCTAGTCCGTTGTCTTCGCCCTTCACGTACCGATCAAACCAGCGGAGTTCCGTTTCAAATTGTGGGCGGAGGTTCGCGGCTCCGAAATCTACGTCGCCGTATTTTTGTGTTGGGCCGTGTCCCCACGCGCCGATGATCATGCGGGAATTTTTGCGGACATTTTCATTGGCTCCGTGTTTGCGAACGCCGACAAAGCCATTGATTGTGCCCTGCAAAAAAATATCGAACCAACCGCCGCTGGTATGCACGGGAACATTGATTTTATTGAACGATTCTTCATCGCTGATTTTTTTCCAGTAACTATCGTAATCAGGATGCGCGATCCAATCGCGGTAATGCTGGACGGCGTAACCTGCGCTTTGTAAATCTCCGTCAATCAGCGGCAAGTGCGGCAGAATTTTTTCGTATTTCAATTCAGCCGGAGAGAAGTTTTCAGTGTGAAAATATTGCGGGAGCATGATGCGATTCGGCATGCGGACTACGCCCCAGCCATAATTGAATGACAAACGCCACGCGCCGTTCAGCGTGATCCAGTCCCGATAAATATTGGTCGAAGCCAGCGCCGGAAACATCGCTACTAAATTCGGCGGCTGCAATTTTCCCGCCGCCCACTGCACGTGTCCTAAATATGAACCGCCCTGCGTAGCGACTTTGCCATTCGACCAATCCTGCTTTGACGCCCATTGAATCGTGTCGTAGCCGTCTTCAGCTTCGGTGCGAAACGGTTCCCATTTGCCTTCGGATTCATAGCGACCGCGCACGTCATTCATCACGACGGCATAGCCGTGCTGCGCAAATTTGATGAGAGATTCGTGCGCGCCATCGCGTTGCACTCCGTAAGGCGTACGCACAATCAGCGTGGGATATTTTCCGGCGGCGGCGGGCAGATAAACATCGCCGTAAAGTTTTACACCATCGCGCATGGGAATTTCGCGGTGACGGAGAATTTTGATTTCTTCGGGAGCGGCGTTTGATTCGCCTGACATGAATACAGCAACGATTGCAATGAGCAATCCAGTCAAAACCAAAGCAACAATGATGTTACGTTTCACTATGATTTTCCCCTTGAAACCAAGCGTCAAGAGTCCAAGCTTTAGCTTGTTTTTTAAAACTAGAAACAAGCTAAAGCTTG
>JAYSTY010000435.1:0-5641 GCA_043719385.1 Blastocatellia bacterium
TGCATATAAGTAGTAGAACTTTTGATCGTAGTCTCGTGCAGCCACGTGCCGGGAGCCAGCGCAGATTCATCCAGTGGAAACGATTTCAATCCGGCGGCAGTGAACATTTTGCCGTCAAGCTCGCCGATTAACTGGACAAACGGACGCGGCTTAAACGGCGCTTTCGTATATGGATTGACGCTGGCTACCTGCTCCGAAGTGATACCATTAATCGTGCCAGTCGTAGCAAACGCCGCAAATGTATCCGTCAATTGCAAAGATAGCCGCGTCGTAAATTGACCACCGTTGGAAAAGCCTGTCGCATAAAAACGCTCGTCGTCTACGGCATAATTTTTCTTCACAAACTCCACCATTACCTGCACAAATTTCATATCGTCGTAAATTTTTTGATTCACGAATTTTGGATCAAGCAAGCTCGGCAAATTTAAGTAATTCCATTTCGTCGTGAATTCGCGCACATCTTCCCGCACTTCGCCTTTGCTGTATTTGGTTTCCTGAAAGACGTGATAACGCAGCGCAGAGCCAAAGACGAGCGTCAGCCCTTCGCGGTCGGCGACTTCCTGCCAGCCTGAATCAAGAAAAAAATCTTCGCCGCTCCCGCCCGTACCATGAAACGCAAACACGACGGGAGTTTTTGTGCCAGCGTCTAACGCCGTCGGGCGATAGATAAGAAAGGTGCGCTTGACGCCTTCAAGCGGAACTGAATATGTGTGTTCACCCGGATTTTCATCTGCTTCATTCGCGGCAGCTTTGCCCTTCGTGACCACCGATTGTCGTGATGAAGTTTGCGAAAACGCTACGGTTGAGCAAAGGACAAAAAGTGCAAAATAGAAAAGTGTTTTCATAAGATTTCTCCGCCGAGTCGAGTTACTGTTGCGCCTGCCTTCGGACGCGTACTGCTTTCACCACTTTCGCTCGTTGGGCTGGCGGCATTGCCTGAACTTTGGCGCGTGCCGCATTAATGCGCGGCGGTGGTGCGGCTGCTCCGGTTGACGCAACGCCAGGAGTTTGTGCATTTTTATTCCCGGCACGCAGTGCCGGAGCGTTTTGCCCCGCAGCCTGATTCCTGCGTAAGCCTTGCCGTTGCGCAGCCGGGGCTTCGCTGACTACGCCTTCGGCAGCAGGTGCAGCGGTCGTGGCAGCCTGATTTTGTGCGGTGCGTTGTCGTCTGTGTTTGTTTGGCGTCGAAGTAGTTTCTTCTACCACGCTGGCAGAATTTGTATTAGTGGTAATAGCATTTTTTTCAGTTTCCCCAATAAAACCGGGCGCGGTTGTGCTGGAAGAATTTGCAGGTGGCGCAGTTGATGAATCAGAGCTGGCAGATGAAGTATCGCTGGCGGTCTCGCCCTTGTTCCCAAGTTTATCAATCAGGACTTTGCCTAGTTTTCGCGCCACTTTTCGCCTCGCATTTTTTCCATTCGCGGGCTGTTCACTTGCACTTTCTTCTGCTGGTACAGTTTCTCCGCCCGAACTTGCACCTGAAGCCACTGCCGGAGTGGAAGCCGCCGCTGCGCCATTGTCGGCGGGAACATTTTCCTGAGCGGACTGCGGCGCGGGAGCCGTGACCGTTTCTTCAGATGCAATGTCCAGCCAGCAACAATGAGGCCATTGCGACTTATCAATTTTGGCTGTTTCTGTAGTTTTTTGTGTTTTCTCGCTGCCCGATTTTGCTTTTGGCTTCGGCGTAGTTTGTCCATTACCTGATTGGGCAAAAACTGTACTGATGCTGATGAGCATCGCTATCATCAAGATATTTTTCATAACAATCCTCTTTCACTGCAACCTTGGTTTATCGTTTCGATAAGTAGTGCAGGAAACACGGCAGATGTATCAAGAATTTTTCGAATTCTTTGCTTCTGAGGTTTTTCAAAGCCAGGGGCAACGAGTCAAAGGGGCAAAGCACCTGCGTTCGGCAAGATTCTTTGTTCCTTTGACTCGTTGCCTCCCGGCATTAAATTTTTGCGCAATTTTCTGGTGAGGGCGCAAGGATAATTGAGCCAAACCTTGCTAAGGGGTCTGTTTACCGACCGGACTCTGTGAAGGGCCACCGGCGGAGCAAGACGTCCCGTCCTTAGTACTACAACCCGTAGGGGAACAACTCCACTTAGTATTAGGCATCGTTCCGGCGCAGACACAGGCGCACGGTACCGCCTTCGGCTTCTTGGGATGTTTAGGTTCTTTAGGTTGTTTAGGCTTTCTGGGTTTCTTTTCTTTTTCGACTGCGGATACGGCAGCCCCGATCCGGGCTTCCACCACCAATGCCATTGAACTTGTAGATAAGAAAGCGACTGTCATCAGGATCAAGATGATTTTCATGGGTAATCTCCTTATGGGAAAAGACGGCAGAACAATGCTCTGCCGTCTTCAGGCAGGTGCAGTTATCGAACTAACGTGAATGTGCCATACGACCGATTGGCATTGCAGGTCGGGCTGTTGGGAACAAATTCCGCGCTCACGATTTCATCTGACCAATTGGCTCCGGCGCCTTTCGGTAAGTATTTGTAGCGGAACTTCACTTTGGTGATTTGTTCGCCTTCGGAATCACGCAGATCGTCGCCATTGGTCGCTACAGTGCTGCCCTGATTACAGAGCTTATTGGCGACCTGTTCGGACTGCCAGTTGCCATTCGCCTTATTGAAATATTCGACGCCGCGAATCTCAATTTTTCCGCCGGAGCTATGCTGGTTCTTCACCGTGAACTTCACGTTTTTACAGGTGTCGCCAAAGAAGGCAGGAGCCGCTTTGACGACTGAGTGGTTGTTCATATTCAACGCTGAAAAGGTTGCGATTCCCAGCACAAGTGCGATTGCGAAAATGGTCATTTTGGTTTTCATAATTTTCTCCAATTGGTTGCTAAAGGGGTTCGGGTTAATAAGACACAGCTCACGCCTGCGATAGTGAAAAATCCATTTTCACCTCGGTTACGTCTCGGTTAAAAATTTAAGTAGAAAAATCGTACTCGCTTGAGAACGACTCTCACGCTTGGTTCAGTACATAGTGCAGACAGTGCTGCAGATGTATCAGAAAAAATTTTGTTTTTTTGTAAAGACGGGCATAATGGCAATTCAAACCCGTTCTGCGTAGCCCCGCAAATTTTATCCCGGAGCGAAATCCCTTTGCTTGACAGCGACCTGGTAAGAAAAATTGGTGACGGCGAGACTGAAGCCGAAGCAACTCTCTACGAAAAATTTTCTGCTCGTGTGTATTTTCTTGCGCTCAGCGAATTGCATTCCAAAGACGATGCTGAAGATGTTCGCGCTGAAACCTTCCTGCGCGTCATTCAAGCCTTGCGCGAAGGCAAACTCCGCATCGCTGATTCGCTTCCTTCTTATATTGTCGGGTTTGCGCTCAACGTCATCCGCGAAAATGTCCGCCACAAATATCGCACGGACTCACTGGAAGATCATGAATATGACATTGCCAGTGATGGTTCATTGGAAGATACATTTCTGAATGCAGATGTCAGTAAATCTTTAGAGCAGGCAGCCAAACAATTGAAGCCACGCGAGCAACAATTTTTGCGCATGTATTATTATGAAGAATTGCCGAATGATCAGATTGCCGAAAAATTAGGCATTAAAGAAGAGCGATTGCGCTTAATAAAATCGCGGACGTTACAAAGCTTCCGCGAAATTTATAAAAAACTTCAAAATAGTTGATACAAATCATCAGGGTACGACACTAATCATTGTGATAGTGATTTAAAGGAAGAAATTGCCCCTGATCAATAAAAGGAAAAGTATCAACATGAAAAAGCATATCCTCTTTGTAATTGTCTTCGCCCTGACAACCCTGAGCCTGCTGGCACAACCCGCTCAACGCAGAAAAGGCGCACAGGCAGAAAAGATTCGTAATGCTCGCCAAAACAAAAACGAAGCTGCTCCCACTCCGGGCAACAACAATGATTCATTCATAGTCGGGAAAAATCGGTTCACGACGCAGGTCAACGGCGACACCCGCGAATATTATGTGCACGTACCGAAAAGCTACGATAAAGCCAAAGCAGTTCCCGTCGTCTTCATGCTGCACGGCACAAGCGGCGACGGCGAAAAGTTTTACAACATCTCCGGCTGGAAAGAAGTAGGGGAAAACGAAAATATTTTGACCGTTTACCCGTCGTCCTGGCATTACTGCATTATTGAAGATGGTCAGCGCAAGAACACCACGAAATGGAACATTTATCCCGGCAGCTTTGAATATTGCCCCGGCGAAGTTCCCAAAGACGACATCAAATTTTTGAATCAGGTGATTGATGAACTCATTCAGAAATTCAATGTCAATCAGAAAATGATTTATGTCGTCGGCTTTTCCAACGGCGGACAGATGTCGGCCCGCGTTGGCGTCGAAATGTCTGATCGCGTCGCCGCAGTTGTTTCCAGTGCCGGGTTCCTGCCGCCGGCAACTACCTATACGCCGAAACGATTGTTGCCCATCCTTACGCAAGTCGGGACGAATGATGATAGATACATGGCAGTGTCCGGCGGCGGCCCGTTGCCGATGAACTTCGACCAGCTTTTCGCCCAGTCGCAATTTTTCAAGGGAGTAATGAAGACCTACGGCGCGACGTACAAATTAAACCCGAAGTACACGACGAGCGGCGATCCCAACAAAATTATCTGGCTTGATGCCAAAGGTGTGTCGAGCAATCCGAACAATGTCTTCCGCTTTGCCTTGATCAAAGGAATGACGCACATGTATCCCAACGGCAAAAACTTCCCGTTGAATGGCGCGCAAATGAATTGGCAATGGCTCAAGCAATACAAACTGCCTTAATTTAGGTTAAACTTTTTGGTGCGGGTGGCAATAATGGAAAAAGGTGGGAAGCAATGAATCATCACGAGATTGAACAACAAGACATCATTGATCGCTACATCATGCATCGCTTGCATGCGACCGAGCGACAGGCTTTTCAAGAACATTTTTTCGGCTGCGATGAATGTTTCGGCAAAGTGCAAACCTCGGCGCAATTTGTAGCGGGCGTAAAACATTCTTCGCGCAAAGGAATTTTAGCTGAAGTCGCCGCCGAACCAGTAACTGTTGCGTGGTGGGCGAATTGGTTCAAGCCTGCGCTCGCGCTGGCGTCTGCCGCCGCTGTCGTATTAGCGATTGGACTGGGCTGGACACTCTTCAGCCAAATTCCAAAGCTTCAGAATGAAATTGCACAAGAACGACAGGCGCGTGAACAAATCACCCGCGAAAAAGACCAAAGCCTGCAAGCCAGCAAAGATGAGTTAGAAAAAGAACGGCAGGCATTGGCTACAGCAAAAGCTGAGGCAAAAGCTGAACAGGAAAAATTGCAGTCGCAACTCAATCAGCAAATCGCCACCAATAAACCAACCAATGTGCCTGAACCAATTGGCCAGGTACAGGCAAATGCGCCGATTGTTTTGCTGGAAGCCCAGCGCGATGCTAAATCTGAAAGCAATCAGCTCAATATTCCTCGTGGCGCTAAAACTGCGACGATCTGGATTGAACTGGCGCCTGATGCTCGTTTTGATCGTTATCAACTACAGGTTTTCGATCAGGCCAAAAAATTAATTACGACTGTCAACGGAGCGAAATTAAACAGCTACGGCGCACTTGCCGTGAACGTGGCGACGCGCACGTTGCCACCGGCAAAATATGTGGTCAAAGCTTTTGG
>JAYSTY010000436.1:0-5623 GCA_043719385.1 Blastocatellia bacterium
CAGCGATCCCATCCCAATCATTGCAAATCTGCCGATGACTAAATCATTGCCAATCGTACATCCCGCGCCAATGGTGGCCCCAGCCTGCACTAAAGTCGGCAACGTATGTTCATCAGGATCGGACGATCTGAGGTGCTGTAAATCAGTCGTCGTAGCGCGCGGGAAACGATCATTCGTGAAAATCGTGCCGGCGCTAATCATTACACCATCTTCAATCGTCACAGCGTTACAGACATAAACCATCGCATTGATTTTGACGCGATTGCCAATGCTCACACCGTAAGCAATGTAAGTCTTTTCACCAATGATGCACTCTGCGCCAATCGTAGTTGAATGACGAATATGCACGTTGTCCCACACGCTCGTGCCTACGCCAATCGTGACTCCGTCTTCAATAATTGCCGTCGGATGAATGGGGACACTCATGCAATTTTTCGCAGCTCCTGTTCCTGTGCCACCAGAGTGATATAGTTACGATCCAGCGTCTGGCTGATTTTTGTCCACTGGCTGCGCTTTAAAGCTGCATAAGCCGCCTCAATCACTTCCACCGAAGCAATTGCATCACACGCCGTTACCAGCAAAGCTTCTTCTCCACGAATGCCTGCACAGAAATTAATAATATTGCTCTTGAACGCCTGTACTTTGTCGTAGCCCTGACCAAAAACAATCCATTCATTGCTTGAGTTCTGGCGATATTTCGAGGACTTCCAACCGACGACGACATTACCTTTTGTCCCGTAAATATTGATATAGCTATCCAGTTCTTTATTAATGCTCCAGGACAAATCAATATGTCCCGCCACACCGCTTTCACTCCGCACAAACATCTGCACGGTCTCTTCAACTTCGAGTCCGTGACCGCGCACACCTTCGAGGACTTGCACATCGCGGAGCGGCCCCAGAAAGTAGCGCATGATGTCAATCGAATGCGTGCCGTTATCAATCAACACGCCACCGCCGCTGATGGCTATTTGTGAGTTCCACCGCGCTGACATATCAATGCGGGAAGTGAACGCATTTTCAATCAGCAGGATGTCGCCCAAAATCCCGGAACGCACAATGCTTTTGGCCCGGACAACGTCTTCAACATAACGAAACTTTGAAGCCATTGTCAGCTTGACGCCACAACGACGCGCCGTATCCATCATTAGTTCGGCGCTGCTGACATCAACGCTCAACGGCTTTTCGCACAGCACATGAACTTTGCGCTGACAAAAATACATCGAGATTTCAGGGTGGCTAATGGGCGGCGTACAAATAATCACCGCATCCAATGGCCACTCTTCCGCCATCGCCTGATAGCTGTCATAACTGCGACAACCAAGCTGATCCGCCAGCTTCCGTGCTGCCTCAATATTCACATCAGCCACACCAACGAGGCGTGCGATGCGCAAATCTTTGAAGGCCTGCGCATAAGCCTGCGCAATCCCACCAGCGCCCACCAAGCCAAACCTGATGACTTCTTCCGGCATTGTCCTGCTCCTGTTTCAAGACGCCAATTCGCGCACTGCCTGATGGATTGAATCAGCAATGTAATTGACGTGTTCATCGGTGTAACGTTCGTTCCAGGGCAGGACGAGAATGCTTTCCAAACCTGAGAATGTGCCGGGGAATTTTGCCGGACTGTAATCCACGGCGGCGGGGCTGGCCAGGGTAAAAGGCCAGCGGCTCTGACCAAACGTGCGCTGCTCAGAAAAAATCTGACATTGGAAAGCGGGTTTCTGAATATAACGCGGCGCAGAAAAAATGCCCCGCTCTTCCTTCAGTTTTTTTGCCAAACCAACCGCGCCGCCGGGAATCACATCGCCATCAACGCGCAGGCAGTATTTCCAGAAGCTGCTTTCATTACCGGGCGCAACGTAAGGCGTTTCGATGCCGCGCACGCCAGCTAACTTTTCGGAAAGCTGATTGGCGGTATTACGCCGCTGTTGCACTGACCAGTGCAATTTGTTGAGTTGCGCCAGCGCCACCGCGCCGGTCAATTCGTTCATGCGATAATTCAGGGCGATGAAGTAATGATCAGGCTGCGGATCGCCATAACCAAAAGCTTTGTTGATCAGCAAAAACATGCGACGCGCCAGGACATCATCGTTGGTCGTGACAAGGCCGCCTTCACCAGTGGTGACGTGCTTGCCCTGTTGCAGGCTGAAACAGCCGATGTCGCCAATCGTGCCCACATATTGCCCGTTGTATTTGCCGAGAAAAGCCTGGGCGGTGTCCTCAATCACAGGAATATTGCGCACTTTGGCAAGCGCCAAAATATCATTCATCGCACAGGGATTGCCGAACAGATGCGTCACGATAATGGCTTTGGTTTTTTCGGTCAGACACGGCTCAATGGTTTCAGCGGTCACATTCCAGGTCTTCGGATCAACATCTACAAAAACCGGGATCGCACCCTGATACAAAATCGGTGTGAGCGCTCCCATGTCGGTGATCGAAGTTGTAATGATTTCATCGCCAGGTTCAGGATCAATCGCGGCAACGGCGAGATGGACGGCGGCAGAACCGGAGGTACAGGCATAAGCGTGTTTCGCGCCCAGCATTTCGGCAAAGCGTTTTTCCAGTGCTTTGACAAAATTCCCTTTGGTGCTGGTGAGCGTTCCAGTGCGAATGGCTTCGGTGACTAACGCGATTTCTTCTGCGCCCAGGGTGCGACCTGAAGCATCCTGATCCGAAGGCAAAGTCAGCCCCTGCGTTGGTGGTAATACGGTAGTAGTCATTGGTCTTTTTCCTTGTTACCGCAAATTATTTGCGGTGGCTTTTTTCGGGTACCGACGTTTACGTCAGAGAGCCTGTCTAGCTCTTGATCGTAACATCTGGTATATGCAACTTTTGTTGCGAACAACTGCTAATATCGTTACGGGTGGACAAGCGCAGCCTTAATAAGCGGGCCAAAAGCTGCAAGTGCCCAAAGATTGTTTTTAGTAATTTCATCTTTGAGTAACCGAACAAACGAACGGCTAAAGTTGCCGGATACTCAACAATTTTTTCTCCCTGTAAATCAAGTTTCCCTAATAACTCTGCGACCCCCAAAAATCCGTCTTCTTCCAGTTGCAGTTTCTCCACAGCACTCCTGCGATAAACGCGGAAGCAGCTTGTATAGGTTGCTAATTTTTGGCGCAACACCTGCCGATAAAGAAACGACGAGCCTTTTGATAAAACCAGTCGCCAGGGAGGAACGTTCAGCACCTTGCCTTCACTGTGATACGGCGAAGCAGTGACCAGCGAAACCCCTTCCATCAACAATGGAATCATGTTTTTCAACTCGTGCGGATCGTAAGTACAATCACAATCCATGGAGCAAACGAGTTCGGTTTTAGCGGCGCGAATGCCCGTCATAATCGCCGCCGCGACACCGCGATTTTGCTCATGCCGGACAAAAGTAAAATTTGGATTTGCCGCAAATAATTTGTGGAGCAAATCCCAGGTTTTGTCGGTGCTGCAATCATCTACAAAAATAAATTTCGGCTGATATTTTTCCGCTAATGTTTCCTGTACGCTTTGCAACGTGTTCGCCAAATAGGGCAAAGACAATTCTTCATTGAAGCAGGGAATGACAATACTCACAGGCCTTTTATTGCTGCCCGATGAAATCAAATTAATTGTTTCTATTTTTTGGGCAGTTTTATTTTTCAACCATTCCGGGTCCAGCGTCGCGTCTAAATTAAGGTACTCGGCAAAGGAAGCGAAGTGATATTTTTTAAGATAATCCTCAATCACCCAATACATTTTGCCGAGGTTGCGATAATGCCGGAGTTTGGTCAGCGAAGAAGCACTGCTGATTCTGGGTTGGGCGCGATCCAGTTCCCACACGTGGAAGTACATTACGAAAGGAGCTTCATAAGATTCGTGCCAATTCTTAACTGCCTGCTTGATAATTGTATGCGGGAATTGCCGAAAGAAGTTCCCCCCGGCCACAGGCATCAGAAAACCCGGCATCTTAAAAGTTGAAACGGGAAATTCCCAAAGCTGTTTTTCCTTGAAATTTACCTGATAAGCAAAGCGTCTGTCAGGATTGGCGCGCAAGGCATTTTTTGTCGGCACGATGCTCGCATCATAAGCGAATCCTTCTTCCGCTAAAATTTTCAATGCCCATTCAGCCTCGTTCATTTGCCAGCGATGTGCTGCACGAAAACCCAAAACTTTTTGACCGCTGGCTTGTTGCAAAGCATCACGTGTGTGCAAAATTTCCTCTTTGAATTCAGCCTGACTAATGTTGGCAATATTCAAATTTGAATAGCAGGCAATTTCGTGACCGCGTCGTGTGATTTCACGAATGATGTTAGGCTGTCGTTCGGCAATCCATCCCAGCGAAAAAAATGTCACCTTAGCCTCAAACCGATCCAACAAATCCAGCGCCGTCAAAGTATTGTGTTCAAATCTGGCTTCAAAGCGTGACCATTGTCCACGCTGAATTAAGTTATCAAACGCTCCGACGTGAAAGTAATCTTCCAGTAAGACTGCGAGTAAATGTTGTTTTGTCGGTAACGAAAGCTTCATTTGAAAATCTGGTTTGTCAGCAGGAAGCAGGAAGCTGAGCAGGGCACGTCATTTTCTAACAACGCTTAGTCTCTTTTTTATTGCAACCTTGTGACAAACACTAAAAATAGATTTAAACCGAATTAACTTCAATAGCCATAAATCCATTAAACACAGATAAATAGCAATTAACTCAATTTAGCAAACCCTCATCCTTTTTTCAGAACCACAAATGGTTCGGGCTTTTTTATACAAATTTATACAAACAATGCTCCGTGGGTTTTATGAGGAGGGATTTGGGGAGAAGTCGAAAAAACTCCCAACTGCCAAATGAAGGTACGGGGCATAGAACCTCACAAATGGTTACGTGAACTCACTAGAAAATAAAATGGCGCGTGGGCACTATAAAACTCTGCTCATGAGAACGCAAGAAGCAGACAGTAAGTAGAACACCGTGCCAAGCCTGAAAGGTTTGATAATTTTGCGGTAAGCGGTGAAGATGTAAACTTATTTTCTGAATGGCTGGCGAATTTATTAGCAGTTTAATTTTTTATGAATCCACCAAAACCTAAACAATCGGCACTCTCAATCCTCTTGACGATTCGGCGAGACCGGCTTGGCTTTTTGACGAAGGTGAAAAAAGAATGCGGCGACATCGCACATTTCAAAATTGGCCCACAGGATACGTGGATCGTTTCGCATCCCGATTTCATCAAAGAAATTCTCGTCACTCAGCAGCGAAAATTTATGAAGGGGCGTGGATTACAATTCGCCAAAAAAATGCTGGGCGAAGGATTGCTCACCAGCGAAGGCGAAGTTCATCTGCGGCAACGACGATTGGTGCAACCTGCTTTTCATCGTCAGCGTGTCGCCACGTATGCGACTGCGATGACCGAAGCTGCGGTAAAAACGCGCGAACGTTGGCGCGACGGTGAACAGCTCGACATGGCGCAGGAGATGATGCGCGTCACATTGGCAATTGCAGGCAAGACTTTGTTCGATGCCGATGTCGAAGGCGAAGCCGGAGAGGTTGGTCAGGCACTCAGCGAAACAATGGTGTTATTTGAACGCATCACGAATCCCTTTGCCGCTTTGCTGAGTATGTTGCCGCTGAAAAGCAATCGCCGTTTTGAACAAGCAA
>JAYSTY010000437.1:0-5614 GCA_043719385.1 Blastocatellia bacterium
ACGTTGATGTAGGCAGGCGGCATAATCGTGACGCCTTTGCCAAGAAATGCGCCATCGCGGACGGACGAACCGCCAGGGACTATGCGCACGCCATCGTTGACACCAATTTGTTTGAGCGGATACGTTTCTTTATCGAAGAAACGAAAATTATCGTTGATGGAACAATCTACAATTCCGCCCAAGCGAAAGCCGAGCAGGATGCCGCGCTTGACCCAGGTATGAACTGTCCAGTTGCCGGATTCGTCGCGGCTGGCTGCGCGAACTTCACCGCGATTTAAGGCGGATTTGAATTCGGTGAAGGCGGCAAGGGCTGCGGGTTTGTGTGCGGATAAAAGTTGCTCTACGGGCAGGGAAAAGAATTGATCAATTTGTTGTTGGAGTTCAGTCATGGAGAAATCAAAAGGCAAATATCAAAAGTGAAAAGGGCGGCATTTAATTTTAAAAATAAAAATTGGCTTCCTTCCACGCTTACTTTTGCTTTTTGATATTTGCCTTTTGCCTTTTGATTTTTTTATTAAGCGACCTGTGCCGCGAGTTGAAATGGTGCGAGTACTTCGTTCAATTTGGCGCGACTCGCATCTGTAATTGAAACCATTGGCAGGCGCATCGTTTCTCCGATCAGGCCAGCCGCCGCCATCGCAGCCTTTACCGGAGCGGGATTGCTCTCAATAAACATTGTCTTGAAAACTTGCGTGAGCGCACGATTCAGCTTGCGCGCTTTGTCCCAATCGCCTGCCAGACAGGCGTGCGAGAGGTCGCTGACTTCGCGTGGCAAAAGATTTGAGGCGACGGAAATTACCCCGACGCCGCCCAGCGCAATCGTCGGCAGCGCTACGCTGTCATCACCTGCGAACACGAGGAAAGATTCATCGGTTAACGAAATGACTTCGCCGATTTGCGAAATGTTGCCCGACGCTTCTTTGGTACCGATGATGTTTTCAAGCGCAGCTAATCGTACCGTCGTGGCATTTTCCATATTCACCACGCTGCGTCCGGGGACGTTGTAAAGAATGACTGGCAACTCGCTGGCTTCAGAAATGGCACGAAAATGCTGATAGATGCCTTCCTGCGTCGGCTTGTTGTAATACGGCACAACCGACAAAATCGCGTCGGCTCCGAGGTTGGTGTAGTGCTGAATTTTCTGGATAACTTCACGTGTATTGTATCCGCCTGCACCTGCCACAATCGGGACGCGTCCTTTGGCTGCTTGGATGCAAAGTTCGACGACTCGCGCTTGCTCGGCTTCGCTCATCGTGACACTTTCGCCGGTCGTGCCACAGGCGACGATGAAGTCCACGCCATTCGTAATTTGAAATTCGACGAGGCGCAGCAACGCGAGTTCGTCAATAGATTCGTCCTGATTAAATGGGGTAATGATTGCCGTACCGCAACCGCGTAATTGATTAATATTCGTCATAGCTTTTCCAATAGAATAAGCGCCGCAGTTCATTTGTCTGTGACGCGAGATTGTCATTCCACGCCTATTTCGGATTGAAGGAGCCTTTACCTTTTCGCTGATCACTTTCGCGCAGCCGCTCATCCGCCCAAACATAAACGACTTGCCCTGGCTCAATTGCTCGCAATGCTTCTAAGGCATCCGGGATAGTAGCAAGCAAAAACTCGTAAGCCTTACGATATGACCGTAACACTACAACCGCGAGATTGAACTGAGACACTTTATTTTGATGATAAAGATTGGCATCTCCTGTTATTAATACATCAAATTCGTGTTGCGCTTCAGCTAGCAATTCACCATTTTGCAAACCTTCAAAAGTGCTGCCTTTGACATGCTCAGCAGTATATGGCGCGAAAGCTTGCACCAAATCTTTGGGCAGGCACTCATCCAAAAGCAGTTTCATTAATAATTAATCTCTTCTGCGAGAGCGCCTTCGTCTATGGCATCTTTGATGATGTCCAGGGCGGCAATAGCTTTAGTTCGATCAACGCTGGGGAATTGCTTAAGGAATTCATCAAGCGAATATCCCGCCGCAAAATGATCAAGCATCGTGCTGACAGGCACACGGCTCAACCCAATAACTGGCGTTCCGCCCATGCGCTCAGGATTTTTGGTGATCGGTGGCGCTGTCTTCATTCGTTTGCGGTGTTCTTTTAAGTACTCCGCAAATTTCATACTTTCCTGATGGACTAATTCTTGTACTGCCATAATCTTTTTTCCTTTCGCCGCTTATTTTACCTCATCCACAAACAGCAATTCAGGAAATTCGTAACAGCCTTTGCGTCCGACAATCATTTCCGCCGCGATGATTGCGCCGACCGCGAAGCCCTGCCGTGAACGCGCTGTATGCGAAAAGCTTAAATGGTCAGCTTCAGAATCGAATCCAACTTCGTGCATCCCCGGCGCGTGTCCGGCGCGGATGCTGACTGAATGTGGTGTTCGCTCGCCATAACTTTCGCGCATTTGTCGTTCGATGACGAAAGCCGTTCCCGATGGTGCATCCAGTTTGAATTTGTGATGCTGCTCCACGATGAACGGATCGTATTCTGCAAACCGCGCAAACAATTCCGCCGCATACTTGATCGTTTTGAAAAACAAATTCATCCCCACTGAAAAATTAGAAGCCCAAACCAATGAGCCGTTATGCGCGGCGACAGCGTTTTTGACTTCCTCAATTTTATCGTACCAGCCCGTCGCTCCAACGACCGTTGGTACGCCTAACGATTGTAATTTTTTGATATTGGGAAGCACCGCGTCAGGGATCGAAAAATCAATTGCGACATCAACGCCAGCCAATGTTTCAGCGGTTAATCCTGCGCCGTTAACATTGTTGTCAATATCAAATTTAGCACTGATAGAATGACCGCGCGCAAGTGCCGCCTGCTCAATCATTTTCCCCATTTTGCCATAGCCGATTATTGCAATATTCATGAATGTAGTTTCGGGTTTCGGGTTTCGGGTTTCGGGTTTCGAGAAAACCAGATAACTTGTTTTTCCTCGAAACTCAAAACCCGAGACTCGAAACTATAAAGGGCTAACGAGTAAACGCTCGTCAGCCCTGAAATTGTTAATGAATAAAATCAGGATCGCGGTAGCGCTCCACCGTCAGGGCGGTGACAATTGTGGGGATTTAGCCCGCACAACCAACCAGCCCGGCAACGAAGTATTGGGCTGATTTCGGCGACGCTCCCCTTTGGCGAAATGTCATCAAGCCTTCGCGCTTTCGATTTCGCTACTTTTGGAGGCCGCACCTCTACTCGAAATTTCAAAAAAACAGGAATTGGCATTGTGCCGAACGCCGCTGAGTGTGTCAAGCCAGCGAGTTGCCTGGTAAAAGAGACATTTTGATTGGGACATTTTGATATTGAGTTGTCGCATAATGTCCCAATCGCGAGACAAAATGTCTTAGCCTGTTACACCACTTTTCCCCGTTACTCTCGCTGCCTCAAATAGTTAACAAATGGTCCCAAAGTTGCCCTTATACTCCCTGCATCTGTGAGGAAGAATTAATCGTTACGCAGAATTGTTAACCTGGCGAATGATTGGATTCGTTACGAAAAAGCGCCTGGGCGAACGGTCAGTGGCGCGCTGGATCAGCACAATAATTAAGCATATGAAATCTAAATTTACACATTTTAAAACTGATATTTTATCGGGACTGGTGGTCTTTCTGGTGGCGCTTCCCCTTTGTCTGGGAATTGCCCTGGCGAGCGGCGCTCCATTATTTGCAGGCATTATTGCCGGTATTATCGGAGGGATTGTCGTCGGTTTTTTAAGTAACTCTGAACTCAGCGTGTCGGGACCAGCCGCGGGGCTTTCCGCCATCGTTTTGGTGGCAATCTCAACGTTAGGTTCTTTCGAGGCGTTTTTATTGTCCGTGATCCTGGCTGGTCTGATGCAGATCGCACTGGGGTTTGCTAAGGCTGGGACGATCTCGAACTACTTTCCCTCTAACGTCATTGAAGGCATGTTAGCTGGCATCGGCCTTATCATTATTTTAAAGCAACTGCCGCACGCCATTGGTTACGATAAAGATAACGAAGGGGATTTTTTCTTTATTGAAAAAGGTACGGGCCACAATACCTTTTCAGCATTAATTGATGCCGTAAATTATGCCCACTTAGGCGCGATCTTAATTACTCTTATTTCACTCGCCATCTTAATTGCCTGGACGAAAGTCGAATTTCTAAAAAAAATCAAAGCCGTTCCCGGCGCATTAGTAGCAGTGGTAGTAGGCGTAATTCTGAATGAGGTATTCAAAAGTACCGGATCAGTCTTAGCTATTTCGCAAGAGCACCTTGTCAATCTACCCATTCCAGCGTCGCTGGCTGATTTTCTGAGACAATTTTCCCGCCCGGATTTCTCTGCGATTACAAATTCAAATGTCTGGGTTGTAGCGGTTACTATTGCGGTGGTTGCAAGTATCGAAACATTACTTTGTATAGAAGCATCAGATAAGATGGATCCCCTAAAACGATATACCGATACAAACACAGAATTGAAAGCACAAGGAGTTGGCAATCTGATTAGTGGATTACTTGGCGGGATGCCAATGACCTCTGTAATTGTCAGGACTACGGCGAATATAAACTCTGGTGCGAAAACTAAAATATCCGCCATTGCTCACGGCATCTTTTTATTAGTTACAGTGATCGCTATCCCTGCGATCTTAAATAAAATCCCTTTGGCCTGCCTGGCAGCTATTCTATTGATGACGGGGTGGAAGCTGGCAAATCCATCAGTCTTCAAGCATTTGTGGGAAAACGGGAAGCATCAGTTTTTCCCCTTCGCCGCCACCGTGATTGCCGTTGTCCTTACTGACTTGCTCAAAGGTGTAGCCATCGGATTAGTGATTAGCGTGTTTTTTATTCTCCGAGGAAACATGAAACTCGCTTACTACTTCAAGAAAGAAGAACATCACGCGGGAGACACCATTCATATTGATTTGGCACAGGAAGTTTCATTCCTGAACAAAGCTGCAATCAAACAGACTCTTGCGCATTTGCCAGAGGGCAGCAAGGTCGTGATTAACGCGGCAGATACTATTTACATAGATCACGATGTGTTGGAACTTGTCAGGAATTTTGTTAGTTCTGGCGCGAAAGAAAAAGATATTACTGTGAGCTTGATCGGATTTAAGGAAGCTTATCGAATGGAAAATTCCCATCACGTCACATCTTCCCTGGACGACGATGTCACCGCTGTTCCTTTAGAAGCGTCCGGCATGTCCGTTGGGTCTTAGTTGTTAAATTCCCTGAGAAACTGATTTTCAATAAATGTGTAAGCAAGCTCGGCATACGTGTTGAGCAAAGGATTAATAAAAATTATGCGAACGTTAACCAAAGAAATACAAGCTACGATAACTCCGATTGAAGCCCTTGAAGTCCTAAGACAAGGTAATCAAAGGTTCGTCACAAACTTACAGGCAAATCGTAATTTATTACAACAGGCCAATGAAACAAGGGATGGTCAATGGCCATTCGCCACAATTCTTAGTTGTATAGACAGCAGAACTTCTGCCGAACTAATTTTTGATCAGGGGTTAGGGGATATTTTCTCAATAAGGATTGCTGGCAATATCGTCAATACTGACATTCTGGGTAGTATGGAGTTTGCCTGCAAAGTAGCTGGTGCAAAGCTTCTCGTCGTACTCGGTCA
>JAYSTY010000438.1:0-60194 GCA_043719385.1 Blastocatellia bacterium
ACAACCACTTTAAATCATAACAGAGGGATCAATGCTTGCAAAAGTTTATGTAAATTTGAGGAATGGTGTCCTTGATCCACAAGGCAAAGCCATTCAACACGCCACGACTACCATTGGTTACCAGGGCATTACCGAAATTCGCCAGGGTAAATATTTTGAAATCACCTTTGCGGATTCGGTTGATAAAGCGCAGGCCTACAGTCAGCTTGAGAAATTAGCGCATGACGTTTTATCGAATCCGGTCATCGAAGATTATCAAATTGATCTGGTGGCCGACTAACGCAAAATTTTATTAACTGATTTTACCAATAAAAGCTTATGGCACTGGATGCAAAAATAGTCGCTGAATTGCGTACCATCTGTGGAACCGATGGGGTTTTGACAGACGATGCTGATCTGCTGGTTTACGAATTCGATGCCGTCACCACTCATAAAGCAAAACCTTTAGCCGTTGTCTTTCCCCAAAATACTGAACAGGTCTCCAAACTCGTCCGCTTGTTGTGGCAACACGGTATTGCTTATGGGCCGCGTGGCGCGGGCACCGGTTTGAGTTCCGGCGCGATTGCGATTGGGTGTGAAAAAGACCAGGGCGCAGTCATTGTTGAAATGGCGCGGATGAACAAAATCCTCGAAGTTGATTATGCGAATCAACGCGCAATCATTCAACCTGGCGTCGTGAATTTGCGGCTGTCACAGGCCATCGCTGCCCAGGGGTTTCATTACGCGCCAGACCCTTCGTCGCAGGCCTCCTGCACCATCGGCGGTAACGTAGCGGAAAATTCCGGCGGCCCGCATTGCCTGAAATATGGCATGACCACAAATCATATTCTGGGCGTAGAAGTCGTGTTACCCGACGGCAAAATCGTCACCCTCGGAGCCGATGGAGCAGATTCAATGGGCTTCGATTTATTGGGTATATTTATCGGCAGCGAAGGCACGCTGGGCATTGCCACAAAAGTTACGGTCAGGCTCAGCCGCAATCCGCAAACAGTTGTGACAATGCTGGGCGATTTCATGGATGTTAACAATGCGAGCCGTGCCGTGTCCGCCATCATTGCGGCGGGGTTATTGCCTGCGGCGTTGGAGATGATTGACCAGCCAACGATTCAGGCGGTTGAATCGTCAATTTACAAAGCGGGTTATCCCACGGATGTGGCTGCCTGTCTGATTGTTGAGCTGGACGGATTGCTGGCGGGAATTGATACGCAGGTGCAAAAGGTCAAAGATATTTGTCTCGAACACGGCGCGCGGGCGGTGCGCGAAGCGCGTGATGAAATTGAGCGCAAAAAATTATGGGCTGGTCGTAAAGGCGCATTTGGGGCACTTGGTCGCATCAGCCCCGATTTATTTGTGCAGGATGCCGTCGTACCGCGAACGAAGCTCCCCTCTGTGCTGGCCGGAATTTATGAGATTGCAGCGAAGCATCATTTGCGCCTGTGCAATGTCTTTCATGCGGGTGATGGTAATTTGCATCCGAGCATAAATTTCGATGGTCGAAATACTGAAGAAGTCGAGCGTGTTCATGCGGCAGGGAAAGAAATTATGAAGCTCTGTGTTGATGCTGGAGGGACAATTACCGGTGAACATGGAGTCGGGATAGATAAGATCGGCTATATGTCGATGATTTTCGATCAGGCCTCCCTTGATGCTATGCTGGTGGTCAAAGAAGTCTTCAATCCAACCGGGCTATGCAATCCGGGCAAAGCGATCCCCGCGCAAAAAATGTGCCGTGAGCATCGTAAAGTGCAAACCAATCGTTCGGTGGGATAACCAAATTGAGGGTAATCAGGCTTAATGAAAATGGCGTCGCTTTTTTGTTTGAGCGACGCCATTTTTTATTTTCGAGCCGACCGATAGTACTACTTTTTGGGTGGTACAACGGCCTCTTTCGCGGCTTTGGCGACGCGGAATTTAACCACAGTCTTGGCCGGAATTTTGATTGCTGCGCCGGTCGCCGGATTACGACCAGTTCGGGCTTTGCGTGAAGCCTTCACCAGTTTACCGATGCCAGGCACAGTGAACTGACCGACCTTCTTGGTTTGCGTGACCGCAACTAAGGCGATTTCGTCCAGGATCGCTCCCGCGACTTTCTTTGAAACACCAAACTTTTCTGCGAAATGTGTAGCGAGTTGACCTTTAGTCATTGGTTTTGCTGCTGCCATAATAGTCTCCTTTGTTTTGAGTGATCTTGCTGCAACCTCTTCGCACAGATTTTGCTCATTTAAGCTGAGTAAAAATTGTCAAAAAGGCCACTGTCATGGGGAAAGGAACCAGGTAGTTCCTGTTACATTCTCACAGTCATATCGGCCTGAATTACCGGCAGGTAAAAGCCACCTGCCATAAACCGTTGCCACCTTCAGGTACTGATCCTGCTTTGGTATCTTTGCCAGAAAAATTGCGCGGCAAAAACATCAATACGGCGGGGGAACCCTGACTGTGAAATTAAAAGAGCGCGTCCTGATTTTGCTTTAATTCCAAACTGACTTTTTTTCAGCCCGAATAAGCAATTTCGATAAAACGACTGTATGTTGTGCTAAAACGCGGCGGAGTATACAGCAGCTTGTAGTTGAGCGCAAGCCCAATATGGCCTGTTTTATTGAGCAATTTTAATCATTATCAACGTTTGACTGCGCCAGCATTGGCTTTCATGCAATAACGATTCGCGCAGGCCTTATGCCAAAGAAAATTATGAGTCAGCAATCCCGCTCCAGAGGCAATAAAATTTACAGCAAAACTGCTTTTCAAATGCAAATACAGATTGCCAAACAGCGCGGGAATAGTTTAGATTTCCGCCGCGATGATTTAAGCATCGCTGCATTTGAAATTATCACACGAAGAAATTCAGGCAATGATGATGGGCTGTTGCTCACCAGATATTGCCTGTTAATAAATAATTTTATTTCCTTAGGAGGAATTTTATTGTGCCATTAGCTGCCTGCCCTGAATGTGACGCCGACATTCATGTTGAAGAAGATACCGATAAAGGCGATGTTGTCCGCTGTCTTGAATGTGAAATAAAACTGGAAGTGGTCGGCCTTGATCCGATTGAATTAGACCTGGCTTCAGATGATGACGATGATGATTACGACGATGACGATGACGATTATTGAGCTGGCTGATTATTTATCAGGAGCAATAAAAGTCGTGCGATTGGTGCGCAATTTGAAGGCTGAATTGATGGCTTCAATCTGGACATTATGCTGTTTGCCGTCGCGCATTTCAGGATAATACGCCAGGCCATAGCTGGCTCTGATCTCCTCAGCCAGGGCTTTAAAAACCGGCGAGAAATCTCTGGCGTTGGCGGCAAAATCACGCCCGCCGGTGGCAGCTACAATCCGCGCCGCATCAAGTGGTGTAATGACGCGTTCGGTATTGTGACTAGCGGTCAGCATATAGGACGGCAGGGTGATGGAATAAACGGTCACGGCGGCGGCGTTGGCGCGCCTGATTAGCTCCCGCGTGTCAATCAGGCTGGATGAGTCAAAGCCATCGGTAATGACAATCACGACGCGGCGCAGCGGTTTATTATTTTTGGAGAGCCGCGCCCGCCGACTCAGCATGGTGACAGCTTTATCAAGGGCGTCATAAATTCGTGTGGAGCCGCCAAAGTTATCCATTTTGGTGAAAGCCCGCTCAATTTTTTTCGCATCTGCGGTGAAATCCTGAAAGACTTTGACTTCAAAGTTGAAAGCCAGGGCCGCAAAAAATGACTCACCTTTCATCAACTCAGTAAATTTAAGTGCCGCCGCTCGCAGGGTCGCAATTTCATCGGGTTTAAGACTACCGGAAAGATCAAGCGCAAAAACCAGCGAGAGCGGGCGCGAGGAGGTTGTCTCGTCCGTCACGGTGAAAAAATCTATCTTGCGTGGCTGCCCATCAATCAGCAGGCGAAAATCTTCCGGCTTCAGATTGCGAACATAATTACCTGCTTTATCCGTCGCGGTGACCTCAACTGTCACCAAATCCGTATCAATTCTGAGAACATCTTTATCGGTGGGCTGTTTTTTCTCCTGTGCTGGCAACGAAGACGAAATAATTGTCATCATGAACCAGGCAAGTAAAAAGCCCGCAACAAGAGATTTTCTGGCAAGCAATAAAGTCATCAGCAACAACCTTTGAGAGAATAAACAGATGTTCATCAATCGCATTTACCCGCCGCTTGCTGTAAGAAGATTGATGCGCGATTATAGATTTTTACAGCCCCGGCTGCCAGTCCATTTTTCCAGGGAGTTATGATGCGAAATATTTTACGCGGATTCATAGGTTTTAGTTGCAGCCTCGCGCTGTGCGCAGTGGCCTTTGCCGATAGCGCTAAAATCCAGGGCAGGGTCAAAGAAGAAAATGGCAAGGCGCTTAACGGCGTCACAGTTAAAGCTACCAGATCTGTTACCCGCACCCTCGACAATCCTAACAAAGACGACAAATCATACGATACAAAAACGGATGACAAAGGGGATTTTGTGCTGGAGGGATTGGCGGCTGGCAGCTATGTCATAACTTTTGAATTAACGCGCTATAAAACTTTCATCACTCGTCGCTTTGAAATTCAACCTGGGGAGTCCTTCAAAATACCGCGTGTCATTGAGATGCGACGTGAAGAGGAACCGACCAGCAAAATTCGCGGCTCCGTACTCGACAGTACCGGATATTCTTTGCCCAATGTGCGGATCACCCTTGAACGAATTGATGGGAAGAAATTTAAAAAAGTGGAAAAATATTCGGTAGACGGCGGAGAATTCGGATTCAGCGTTCCTTCTGAAAAAGGGAATTATCGCGTTACAGCTTCGGCTGATGGCTTTGTGACCGCCTCTAAAGAAGTTGAAATCGGTAATGAAGAAATAAGAAATGTGGTGTTACAGCTTGAGAAGAAGCCTTAAAAATTTGAGCGACAGAATGCAAAAGGTCGGAACGTGAAATTACAGTTCCGACCTTTTGCATTCTGGCTTTGAGTTTTTTACTGATTCATTGAGTTAAGGAAATCACCATTCGATTTGGATTTTTCGAGGCGATCAAGAACCAGTTCCATCTGCTCTACACTTGAGAGCGGATTCAGAACGCGCCGCAACACCCAAATGCGGTCGAGGTCTTTTTTCGGAATCAGCAATTCTTCTTTGCGAGTGCCTGATTTCTGCAAATCAATTGCCGGGAAAACACGCTTGTCAGAAAGCTTGCGGTCAAGATGGATTTCCATGTTGCCCGTACCCTTGAATTCTTCAAAGATCACGTCATCCATGCGGCTGCCGGTTTCAACGAGAGCAGTGGCGATAATAGTGAGTGAGCCGCCCTCTTCGATATTGCGCGCCGCGCCAAAGAAGCGCTTGGGACGCTGTAAAGCGTTGGAATCCACACCACCGGATAGAATCTTGCCCGAAGGTGGAACGACGGCGTTGTGAGCGCGTGCCAGACGCGTAATAGAATCCAGCAGAATCACTACATCGCGGCCATGCTCAACCAGGCGTTTGGCTTTTTCAATCACCATATCAGCAACCTGGACGTGCCGCGAAGCTGGTTCATCAAAGGTCGAAGAAATCACTTCACCATTGACCGAACGCTGCATATCGGTGACTTCTTCCGGGCGCTCATCAATCAACAACACAATCAAAGTCACTTCGGGGTGATTTTCAGTGATGGAATTGGCAATCGTCTGAAGCAAAACTGTTTTACCTGTCCGTGGTGGCGCGACGATTAATCCGCGCTGCCCCTTACCAATCGGCGTGACGAGGTCAATCACGCGTCCCGATAAATTGTCGGGATTGGTGGTTTCCATCTTCAACTGCTCGTTCGGATAAAGCGGCGTCAGGTTATCAAAGAAAACTTTATCCCGCGCCAAATCAGGCGTTTCAAAGTTAATCGCCTCAACCTTGATCAGCGCAAAATAACGCTCGCCTTCTTTCGGCGGACGGATTTGCCCGGAGATTGTGTCACCGGTGCGCAAATCGAATTTACGAATTTGTGAAGGGCTAACGTAAATATCGTCAGGGCCGGGCAAATAGTTATATTCCGGGGCGCGCAAAAATCCGAAGCCATCGGGCAGGGTTTCCAGTACGCCTTCGGAAAAAATCAAGCCTGACTTTTCGGTTTGCGCCTGTAGGATTTTGAAGATCAATTCCTGCTTACGCATTCCGGTTGCGCCGGGAACTTCGAGTTCCTTGGCAATCCCGGTCAGTTTTGAAATGCTCATCTCTTTGAGTTCCGAAATGTCGAGGAGATTGGTATCCAAAACTTCCTCTTCTTCTTCGTAGTACTCGACTTCACGTTCACGTGATTTTGCTGATTTTTCTGCCATAAGTTTAATTTTATTGCCGCTCGGGGTACCTCAGCCTGAGGCGCGGGAGCCGCGTCATTGGTTAATATTGGGTCAAGCTAAAATGGGAATTATCAAATTTTCTCTTCGTGTGCATCCGTTGCACAACTTCTGCGCTATTAATTAATCCGCGTGGTTCGGGAATAAGTTGACTGGCTCAGTGAGCACGAACATTCATCTTGGAGGTTGATTACCGCTTGAGAATTTATCGTTAGCCGCAGGACAATTTAAGCCGATAAACTAACGATGTGAATTGGGATTGATAGAGAGTAAAAATACCGCTCTCGCGTGAAGCAGACCATCCTGTGGGAGAAATTCAGCGCTGCTCAAGCCTGCACCGGATCGCTGGAATCACTCGGTTGCCGGGGTGCCAGGCTGGCTCTGATTTCATCCCATACCTGCCTGGCACCTTCACGAGTAACCGCTGAATAAGGAATGATTCGCTCAGTCGCCAGAACCTTCTCTGTGCGCTTCGCCGAAGTCCGCCGCTCGTTAACAGATAGTTTATCAACTTTCGTGTTGACCACCAGAAAGGAAAGTCCGAAATGCTGGAGCCAGGATTTCATCTGAAGATCTAACGGGGAAGGTTCATGCCGCGCATCAACGATCAAGATACATAGCATAAGCTGCTTACGTTGTGCAAGGTATTTTTCAATTAGTTTCCCCCACTCCTGTCGCTCTGTCTTGGAAACCTTCGCAAAACCATAGCCTGGCAGGTCAACAAAAATCAATTCATCATTGATCAAAAAAAAATTCAGGGCTTTAGTTCTGCCCGGACTGGAACTTGTTCGCGCCAGGCCATTCACCTTCAATAAACTGTTTATCAGACTTGACTTACCAACATTCGAACGACCAATAAACGCAATTTCCGGCAGTGTCCCCGGCGGGATTGAAGCATCTGTCGCGGCACTGGCAATAAATTTAGCGCTGGTAACTTTCATGATGAAAAACAAAGACAAGTTAAAAAAAGGGGAGAAACTAAGCTGGGAGAAGACTTAGGCAGGAAATATTATAAAGCTCAGCAACAAAAAAATTTGGGGACTGAGCGTTGTTCTCATAATCGCTAAAACTCGCTCACATTATGAAATGAGTCACGACTGATGGATTCACAAGCATGAATGCACCGCTCGCATATCTGCGAATGACTACTCGCCATTAGATACTCGCCTTTCACTCGCTCAGCGCCACAAAAACTGCAACAAATCGTCCCGTTTGGAGCGCCACGAAACAGGCGCATATACCAGGGCGAACGGTACCAGCTCGGCGTATAGCCTATCGCCTTATAATCCGATAAAAGGTCTGAACATACCAGAATACATTCATTACAAATATATCGGCTGCGGCCTTCAAAGAGCCGCAGCACCTGACCTTCGCCTAAACCACAAAACGAGCACCGCGTTCCGTGCATTTCAAGCTGATAATTCACGGATTTAATTAGTGCGGTACTCGTCAGGTTAAGTTCTAATGTGTTACTTGCCATCATCACCACCTTGCTTGAATATGAGTGAGTTTTATTCGCGCTTCCTGATTACGGCATCAACCAGGCCGTATTCCTGGGCCTGGCTCGCGCTCATAATGTAATCGCGCTCGACATCCCTTTCGATATTTTCAATTGGTTGTCCGGCATGATGAGCCAGAATTTCGTTCAGCCTTTGCCGCATTCTGAGAATTTCTTCAGCAGCGATTTTAATGTCAGTTGCCTGACCACCAATTCCTCCGGCTGAAGGCTGGTGAATCAAAATACGTGCGTTTGGTAAAGCATAACGCTTACCTTTCGTCCCCGCCGCCAGCAATACTGCCGCCATTGAGGCGCACTGCCCAACGCACAACGTTGAAATCGGGGCGCGGACAAATTGCATTGTATCGTAAATTGCCATGCCCGAAGTCACTGAGCCGCCCGGCGAATTGATATACATCTGAATTTCCCGATCAGGGTCTTCAGATTCAAGGAACAACAACTGCGCGACCACCAGATTGGCCAGCGTGTCGTCAATCGGAGTACCGATAAAAATAATATTTTCTTTGAGCAAACGAGAATAAATGTCGAAGGCGCGTTCACCACGTGGCGTTTGCTCAACCACCATAGGAACTAAATGAGCGGATGGATTCATAACTTCTAAAAACCTTTACTGCTTAATAAAGCAAGTTTTTCACTTGCTTTCCCCTGTTACCAGCAACGCAAGTTTGACAACTTACGAAATGAATAAAGTAAGGCGGCACGAGGTATTAGCTCGGAGCCGCCTTGATACCTTTTAAACGCGAGGAGCAACAACTCTATCTTTCGGGGCCAGCTAAGCGCTCTCACCTGCTCCATCAATCTTATCATCACCACTATTCTGAGTGCTTACCTCATCAGCAGGCTGCTCCGTCGCCGGAATATCGTCAAATTCTTCAACCGTAACTTCTGACTTACTGATTAGTAAATCAATTACTTTCTCAGAACGTAACCGATTTTCGATACTAGACAGGCTGTCATCCTTTGTCAAGCGGGCTTCTACCTCCTCTGGCGACTGCCCCACCGACTCGGCAATTCGTTCGATTTCCTGATCTAAATCCTCGCGCGTGACTTCAACTTTTTCGGCCTCGGAAATTGAACCAAGAAGCAGGGCAATGCGCACATCACTTTCTGCTCGTTGCCGTTCCTCCGTCTGACGCTCGGCCCAATTAATATTTTGGGCGGCTTGGGGTGAAACGCCGCTCCGCATCAGGCGCTGCACAAATTCCTGTAAACGGGTATTGGCTTGTCGCTCAACCAACGGTTCCGGCAAAGTGAAATCGTATTCTTTCGCAATGGCTTCTAATAAATCATCGCGTAAACCGATCTCTGCATCCTGCTCCGCACGCTCCTGCAAATTTTCACGGATACGCTCTCGCATGGCGGCTAACGTTTGATATTCCTCTTTGTACTCTTCGGCGATTTCCTGAGCGAAATCATCATCAAGTTCAGGCAATTCTTTGAACTTTACTGAATTAATAGTCGCCGTAAATTCCAGCGTTTTTCCAGCCAGTCCCTGCGAGGGAAAATCTGCCGGATAGACGACCGTAAAATTCTTCACCTCGCCTTCCTTTAGGCCCGATAAATGCTCATTAAAATCAGTCTGCACTCCTTCACCACCAAGTTCAATCACCAGGTCTTCGGTCGTGAGGTCTTCTTCCTCAACGGGGGCAATAAATTTGCCGACCAGATTCACGGAAACAAAATCGCCTGTTTGCGAAGGGCGATCTTCAACCGGGACAAGCTGTGCGGCTCTATCGCGTAAATCAGCCATGACGATCTCAACGCTTTCATCCTTAATGCGAGCCACGCGCTTGGTTAGCTTCAAACCTGAATAATTTTTCAACTCATAATCAGGGACAACCGTTACCCGTGCAGTGAACTTAAGTGTGGCCCCTTCAACTAACACTATTTCATCGGGATTCACTTCTGGTGAGCCGATGACTCGGAGCTTTTGCTCTTCCATCGCATGCCCAAGCGCATGAGGTACTAATTGATTAATGACCTCGCCTTTAATGTCTTTGGCAAAGCGTTGCTTGACCACAGCTTTTGGCACTTTGCCCTGCCGAAAGCCCGGTACTTTGGCATGGCGAGCATACGTTTCATACGCTTTATCGTATTCCGTCTGAACATCATCAACGCCGATTTCAAGGGTAAGCTCTTTCAGGCAATCGGTTAAATTGGCAACCGCAACTTGTAAATTCAAAACAATCTTCCTCGCTATAAATGTGATTTGAGACCAGGCGATATGAACTAATGGTGCGAAAGGGGGGACTCGAACCCCCACACCTTACGGCGCCAGATCCTAAGTCTGGTGCGTCTGCCAATTCCGCCACTTTCGCAAGCTCAAACGCGAAGGCTAACAAATTTCTGAAATAGTCGCAACTGTAGCCAAAGCACCAGGGCAATGCTAGAATGCAATTTATCTGTCGTAACAATAAATTTTCCGTCGAGCCAGAGATTGAGTGATGGAGCAAGAAAAGGAAATTTTTTTCGAGCATCTTAAAAAGGAAGGTTTTAAAAAAACCTCCCAGCGCGAAAAAATATTAGAGGTTTTCCTCAAAACCGAGGGACATTCCAGTGCTGAAGATTTATATGCGCTGATTAAAGCTGAAGACCCTTCAGTTGGATTCACCACCGTTTATCGCACCCTTAAGCTTCTAACGGAATGTGGACTGGCTCGTCAGGAACGCTTTGCCGACGGTTATACGCGCTACGAACATAGCTATAATCACCAGCACCACGATCATCTGATTTGCACCCAGTGCGGCGAACTGATTGAATTTTATAGTGAGATTATTGAAAACAAGCAGGACGAGATTGCGCGCAAATTCAAATTTCAACCCACGCATCACAGCCTCCGAATTTTCGGCATCTGCAATCAGTGTCAAACCAGTCATCAAGCGGTCGCCAGCTAATCCCAAATATTGCATGCTAACCATGACGCAACGATTCGTATTTTTGTCTCTGACCTTACTTTTATTTTTGCTTGGCGCCTGCTCCGGTAAACCCGAATCCAATGCAACAGAGGCTTTGGCCTCCGCCAGCAGCACACCTGCCAATGCTAATTCCACCGCGCCTGACAGTGGGCCGAATTCAGTCGAACTGGCTCCCGTGATGCCGGAGAAAGTTCAGGTTGCGTTTGAACGTTCGTGCAAATCATGTCACGGACCGGAAGGCCAGGGCATTACCAATCTCGCCCCGGATTTACGCCGCGCTCCGCGTCGCGGACTGGCCAATTGGGTTAAATATTTGAAAGATGAAAAAGGCGCTCACGCCAGCGCTAAAATTCCAGCGATGGCCTCGCTCACAGATGAGGATTACGAAGCGATTGGCGCTTATCTGGCGGACCTTACGCAAAATAATGCACTCGCCCCAAATGCTCCCAAATAAATTATCCGGCTCATTCTGATTTCGCTTTCAAAGCTTACACTGCATTACTGTCTGCAAAATGTCAGCGATTGTCCGGCGTGCCAGAGACTGCTCCATTTCGTGCTGTGCCTGCGCAAAAATGCCCTCCAACGCACCCTGAATATTTTTACCAATCTGACAATTCTGGTTCGGCTGATTGGGATGCGAGGGAAACATGCAACCTGTTTCTACAGCCTGATAAACGTCCAGCAGCGTAATTTTCGACGCCGCTCGTGCCAGCCGCGAACCGCCCGTTGCGCCAGTTCGTGAAGTTAGTAACCCAGCCTTAGCTAACGTTGACCAGATGCGCCGCACAACCACCGGGTTCGTGTTGATGCTGCACGCCACATACTCAGATTTGAGCGGCTCATCATTCGCATTTGCCAGCATCGTGAGGATGTGAACGGCAATGGTAAATTTACTATTGGTCGCCATAACTTCGCCTGCACGCTCAATAACGTTGAATCAACCAGACACCAGCCATCAATAATCCCACACCAATCATTCGGGGCGTAGAAATCAAATGTTGCGCCAGACCAAACCATCCGAAGTGATCCACAATGACCGCGCCAAAAAGTTGGCCGGCAATGACTGCAATAGAAAAACCTGTGGCCCCAATGTGTGGAATTGACAGCACGGAGACAGTAACAAACAACGCTCCCACAAATCCTCCGCACCACGCCCACCAGGGAGCCGCGCTCGCCCCGCGCCAGCTACTTGCCTGACCCATCACAACTGTAACGAAAGTGACGGCGATCAATGCGATTGCACCTATGCCAAAGTTGAGCAGCGAACTGTACATGGGGTTCAGGACAAACATCCGCATTTTTGCATTCATTGCCGCCTGGGCCGGAATCAGAATTCCAGTTGCCAGCACAAGTATCAGCCAGCCAATTTTCATTGTAAGTATCCTTATATTTTCGCTGCGGCCTTTCGGTAAACTGCCGACTTATCAGCCTAAAGATTAGCGACAATTTCGTAAGAGCGAAGCCGCGCTGCGTGATCAAAAATAATTGCATTCACCATCAATTCATCGGCCTTTGTAGAGTCCAATAATTTTCTCAATTCTGCCTCGACCGTCGCTGCACTGCCGATGATTGAACCGCCGAGCCGTGCTTCGACCAGAACTTTTTCCTGCTCCGACCAAAGTCCGTCCATCTTGTCTACTGGCGGCTGGATTTGTCCAGGCGTGCCGCGAATCAGACGCAAAAAAGATTGAAACTGTGAAGTCGCCAACCGCCACGCCTCTTCGTCAGTGTCAGCCGCAATAATATTTATCGCCAGCATCACATAGGATTTTTCGAGCGTTGCTGAAGGCTTGAAAGACGTGCGGTAAAGTTCAAGTGCAGGCAAAATATTTTCCGGCGAAAAATGTCCGGCAAAGGCGAATGGCAACCCCAATTGTCCGGCAAGCTGGGCGCTGAACCCGCTTGAGCCTAACAGCCAAATCGGAATATCCAAGCCCGCTCCCGGCACTGCGCGGACACGTTGCCCGAGTTCCGGCTCGCGTAAAAAAAATCGTAGCTCTTCCAGTTGCTCAGGGAAATCGTCGTCGGCATTCAGGCTCCGACGCAAAGCCTGCATCGTTGCCTGATCGGTTCCCGGAGCGCGTCCCAAACCTAAATCAATCCGATTGGGGTAAAGTGATTCAAGCGTTCCGAATTGTTCAGCAATTACCAGCGGCGCGTGATTTGAAAGCATTACGCCGCCGGAGCCGACACGGATTTTTTTTGTGTTTCCCGCTACATAACCAATCACAACGGAAGTTGCTGCGCTCGCAATGCCGCGCATATTGTGGTGCTCCGCCAGCCAGAATCTTTTATATCCAAGTTGTTCGGTATGCTGCGCCAAACTCAACGTATTGCGCAAAGCATCCGCCGCAGTTGCACCCAGCACAATCGGTGACAAATCTAATACTGAAAATGGAATATCTGAAAAATTGCTCATTACTAAAATCCCTTACAGGTGGCGTCAAAGATCAAACAACGAAGCCTGTCTTTGATCTTCATTAATCGTTGTCGTGAGTAATGTTTGGGAAATTTTATTTTCGTTTATTTTAGCTTCACCTTTTTTCCAGCGTGCCTGTTTGGCTTGCGGTTCAAGGGAACGGTAATTGCACTTGACGCCACGTTTTTCAAAGGCTTCACGCGTTTCTACCATCATCTTTTCTACATAGTTTTCATCCAGCCATTCGGGAAAATATTTTCTAAATAATTCATTCGTTAATTGTTTGTGATTCATTGCCGCGATCCAAACTCTATTAGTAATGAATGGTGCAAATCTTTCTGCATACTTTTCAGGATTGAGCGGCAAAATCGGCATACACGATAAGCGAGTTGCAATGCCTGCTTTGTAGTAAAGTTGCAGTCCGCGTTCACGCTCAATCAAGCTCGGTGCTTTCGGTTCAAAAATTCGCTTAACGTCATCGCGATCCGTATGAATTGAATAACTCACCCGCACACTTGTTTTCTTAGCGAGTTGTTGCAGCAATGGAATATCGCGGGCCACATCACGGGAAGTCCCGCGCGTTTGTATCTCTAATTCAAGCGGTGGATTGTCCAGAAAAAATTCTAAGATCGGCGGCACCAATTTTAATTTTTGCTCAATCGGCATGTAAATGTCAGTCGCATTGCCGAAATAAATTTTTGATTTCTTTACTTTCTCGCGCTCCTTGTGAAGCAATTCAATCAAATTTATTTTGTAATCAACCCATTCACCCCAACCTGTTTTGTCCCATTTTTCTGCCGTGCGCTGAGTGAAGTAATTCATCTTAATCGCTGAACAAAATTCACAGGCAAACACACAGCCTTGATAAGGATTGATAGCAATATTTGAGCCGTATGTTGTAGATAAAGCGTGTCGCGCAAGAATCGGTTTGAGTGCAAAAGCCATGTTCAATATTATAACAAAAATATAGCCCAAATAATTTGCCAGCACCTAAATCTTCGAACAATCCATCAATGACTAAAATCCTGATTAGGTGTCAGGAATACAACCTTTAAATTGTCTTTTACCGCTAAAAAAAACAACCTATTGGCGGGTCAATGAAATTGCACGACCATATTGTTTGGGAACAGCGGTCTGTGCTTCTAATTCCTGCGCTGCACGAAACGGAAAATACGGGTCACGCAAAAATTCTCGTGCGATTAAAACCGCATCCGCTTCGCCTTTAGTGAGAATTTCTTCGGCCTGTTTTGGTTCGGTAATCAACCCGACTGCTCCGGTTGGAATGCCAACTTGCGCACGGATTTCTTTCGCAAATGGAACCTGAAAATTTGGCGCGACAGGGATAGTCGGGCGATGTACATTGCCACCGGAGGAAACATCAATCAAGTCAATCCCGATCATTTTTAGCTGCTGACAAAGCGCAATTGATTGCTCTAAATCCCAGCCGCCCTCCGCCCAATCCGTTGCCGAAATCCGCACAAAAACAGGCAGGTTTTTGGGAACTGTGGCGCGGACTTCACTGGCAACTTCAAGCGGAAAACGCATTCGATTTTCGAGGCTTCCACCGTATTCGTCCGTTCGATGATTGGAAAGTGGCGAAAGAAATTCCTGCAAAAGGTAGCCATGCGCGGCGTGAATTTCGACGACTTCAAAGCCTGCGGCGAGCGAGCGTTTGGTCGCCGCGACAAAATCATTCTTCACTTTTTCGAGGTCAGCTTTGGTCATCTCACGCGGGTTGGGGTAAGTGTCAGCGAACGCAATCGCAGAAGGCCCAATAACTTCCCAGCCGCCATCTTTTTCATCAACTTTTTTGCCACCGTTCCAGGGTTCAGCCGTCGAAGCTTTGCGTCCCGCATGCGCCAGTTGGATGCCTGCGACCGCGCCTTGTGATTTGATGAATTGCGTAATTTTCTTGTACGCCTCGGCGTGAGCATCGCTCCAAATTCCAGCGTCCGCCGGAGAAATTCTGCCTTCAGGAGAAACCGCCGTTGCCTCCATCATTACCAGCCCCGCACCGCCGACAGCGCGGCTGCCAAGATGAACGAGATGCCAATCTGTCGGCATCCCGTCCACGCTTGAATACTGGCACATCGGTGAAACCCAAATGCGATTGCGAAATTCAACTTCTCGTAATTTTAATTTTTCAAATAATTTGCTCATAGCGATTGCCTACTGCGCGGTAAACCCTCCATCCACTGCGAGCGTCTGTCCGGTGATGAATGATGATTTTTCCGAACATAAATAAATCACGGCCTGCGCGATTTCATCAGGCTGACCGATGCGACCAATCGGATGCATAGATTCCATCATTTTTATCAGCTCAGGAGTATTCAAAAAATCAGACAGCATCCGCGTTTCGACTCCACCTGGCGCAACAGAATTCACGCGAATATTTTTCTTTGCTACTTCCAGCGCCGTTGCTTTTGTTAAGCCAATCACCGCATGTTTACTGGCGTTGTAAATTCCTACGCCCGCCATTCCGATCAATCCTGCCACGGAAGAATTATTCACAATCGCGCCACCGCCGGTTTTCAGCATCGCGGGGATTTCGTATTTCTGCGACAGCCAGACGCCTTTGACATTAGTGTCCATCACGTGGTCATAAAGCTCTTCAGTTTGCTTCGCAATTGGCGTCGCAACCTGCTCAACTCCAGCATTATTGAAGGCGTAATCCAACCGCCCAAACGCTTCGATAGTTTTCTCAACCATCGCTTTAACGTCGGCTTCTTTGGTGATGTCAGTTTTGATGAAGATCGCTTCACCGCCTAACGCTTTGATTTCGGCAACGACTTCGTTGCCTTCTTTTTCACGGCGACCAGAGAGCGCAACCTGTGCGCCTTCCTTCGCAAAGGCTATCGCCGTAGCCTGTCCGATGCCTGCGGTTCCGCCCGTAATTAATGCTACTTTTCCTGTCATGTTTCCCATAATTTCTCCTGCTTTTCCTAATAATTTATAACCAGGTTTTCATTTGTTCTGAGGTCAAATTGCCGCCGCAGATAATTGTGGTGACTATTTTATCAGCAAATCTTGCGCGGTTTTCTATTAACGCCGCGACACCAACTGCGCCTGAAGGTTCGACGATTAATCCGGCGTATTGATGCAAAAGTTGCATCGCTTCGATAATCGAATTTTCTGTGACCAAAATGCCGTCGTCTATTAAATTTTCCATATCCTGCAAGGCTTGCTGCACGGGCAAGCGCACGCCGATTCCATCCGCAATCGTCGCAATTTTTTCGTAACTCACGAGACGTTTTTTGCGCCACGAATCAAGCATCGCAGGCGCACCTGCCGCTTGAATTGCGATGAGTTTTGTCTTTGGATTTTTTGCCTTGAAGTACGTCGCAATGCCGTTAAATAAAGCTCCGTTGCCGAGCGGGATTAACAAATAATCAATTGGTTCGGGAAAGGTACTTAACTCCAAGCCAATCGTCCCCGCGCCAATCACCGTTTCAATATCCAGGCAATCTTCGACAAAACGAAGGTTAGATTTTTCAGCAAATTTTCTGGCTTCGATTTTCGCGGCGTCAAAATCTTCGCCAGCTAAAACAACCTTTGCATCCAAACTTTTCATCCGCTCAATTTTGAAAGAGTTCGCGGTTTCGGCGGCGAAAATTGTCAACGCAATTTTTCGCTTGCGGCAAGCATACGCGATAGCTTGCCCAAAATTTCTGGCACTCGCGCAAACTAATTCTTTTTCATTTGTATTCGTGCAAAGCAAATCCGCGCCGCGACCTTTGAAAGAACGAATCGGATTCTGCGTTTCGATCTTCAAAATCGTCCGGCAGCCGAGCACATCACCCAAAGGTTCGTTCACATATTGCGGCGAATTTAGAAACACTGCGTCAATAATTTTGGCAGCATTTTCGATGTCTTGTACGTTGAGTCTTTTCATATGACCACTGAATCACTACCGCGAGTGGTAACAAGAGTAGCTATCAATGAAAACCACGCTCCCTACCACTCGCAGCACTGACCCGGAAATTACCACGGCAACGTTTCGCCCAAATGAATATATTTTCCTGTCACGCCATCCGCAGGCAAGGTCGCAAGATACACCGAAGTTTTTGCGCCATCCACTATTTCCATCGGCGCAGCTTCGCCGCCCATATCCGTTTTGACCCAACCCGGATGCGCGGAATTCACTTTGATCGGCGTGTCTTTCAATTCATTCGCCAGTTGAATCGTGAACATATTTACCGCAGCTTTTGACGCGTGATACGAAGTATTGGCGCCTCCGCTTGCAGCAATCGGCGAAGTCGGATCGCTGTTCAATGTGAGCGAGCCAAGAATGCTGGAAAGATTGACGATGCGACCTGCTTCACTTTTTTTGATGAGTGGTAACATGGTTTGCGTCAACTCGACCAATGAAAAAACATTCGTCTCAAATGTTTTGCGCCAGTTGGCGACAGGTACAACGGAAGCTGGAACGGTATAATCGAGCAAAACGCCTGCATTATTAATAAGAATATCCAGCTTGCCGAATTTTTCTTCGATGAATTTCGCGGCGTTGGCGTGTGTCGCTGCATCGTTCACATCAAGATGTAAAAAGTGTGCGTCAACGCCTTCTGCCTGTAAAGTTTTTGCGGCTTCGGTTCCACGCGCTTCATCACGCGCACCGACTAAAATTGTAGTACCCTGTTTGCCAAGCTGTCGCGCAGTTTCAAAGCCAATGCCTTTATTTGCGCCAGTAATTAATGCTACTTTTTTCTCACTCATATTTTTTATTCCTTATCAAAGTTTACTCGCTTATTGATTGCAGCCATTGCGACGAGTTTTGCAATTCGTACCGAGCGAGTTTCAGCACGTTTCGCACTATTCAGCCATTGTAAAATTACTTTCTTCACTCCGTTGTTATCGGTGGCAATTCGCCCACATCAAATTTCCCAGATTGTTTCGTAATTGATAATTGGACGCTCAAACGTGACACCCATTTGCGTAAAATCTTTTGCTAACGCCAGCATCGGTACGAGCGTTTCCATTTGTTTTGCATCCGCCAATGATCGCCACACGCTGACATTAGTCATTGTATTGGAAACAGCATCAATACCTGTGTAGTAATGCAACAAGCCATTTAATTTTTTGATGGCAGGCACTAATGATTCCTGTGATGTCGTCAGGCGTATTTTTACTTTTTCATAATCTGTTGCAGCAAATGAACCGCGCGAAATTCTTACCACTGGCATAGTGCGTTTTCTCTTTCGTTGCGACAGCGAAGTCATTGGAGCTATAGCAATCAACGACAACATTTCAATCAATTTGATGAGCCAATGACGACGCGAGGTAGTTTCAAAAAACATATTTTTTATCTCGTGTTGTTCGATCTCTCTTAGTGGTATCAACTCACCTGCAAAATAATTTTGCCACGCGTGCGACCGCTTTGACTCAGTTCGTGCGCCTGACGAATTTCGCTCAGCGGCAGAACCGTTTCGACGAAGGTTTTAAGTTTTCCTGCCTCGACCAGTGCGGTTATTTCTTGCAGTTGCCCGGTATTAGGCTGCACTCCCATCATGGTACCTTTGACATCATATTTTATTAGCGCTTCCGCATCAGGCGCAGCGACAACCGACACCAAAAACCCGCCTTGTTTCAGCACTCCGAAAGAGCGTGTTTGCGTTTCGCCGCCAATCAAATCAAACACCACATCTGCATCTTTCACGACCTCTTCAAATTTAGTCGTCGTGTAATCAATCACTTCATCTGCGCCGAGACTTTTGACAAATTCCGTATTGCGCGCCGAAGTTGTGCCAATCACATACGCGCCTTTGGCTTTGGCTAATTGCACGGCTAAAGAACCAACTCCACCCGCCGCGGCGTGAATCAGAACTTTTTGCCCAGTTGTCAAATTCGCGTTATCGAAAAGCGCTTGCCACGCAGTCAAGGCACCAACTGGAATCGCAGCGGCATTAATAAAATCTACGTTGGCGGGCTTTGCAGAAATTTCTTTTTCTTTAACGGCAACGAATTCAGCATACGTGCCACATCGCATCAGACTGGCGTAGCCATAAACTTCATCGCCTACTTTGAACGATTTTACATCTGCGCCAATTTCAGCCACCACGCCGGAAAATTCGCAGCCCAGTGTCAACGGCAACTGATGTTGCAGCCAGTCGCTCAGATAGCCTTCGCGGATTTTCCAATCCACTGGATTGACCGCTGTAGCGTGAATGCAAACTAAAATTTCATCAGCCAGGGCTTCGGGTTTTGACACATCCGCATACGTTAAAACATCTGCCCCGCCATAAAAATTGATCTGAATTGCTTTCATCGTACTCATAGTTTTTCCTTTTGAGATAATTGAGGAGCGCATTTGTAACTAAAATTGTTACAAATGTCAAGAAGGCTTTTCAGATTTAAGACAAGCTTAATAATTATTTGATGCTTCACTGCTGATTGCGTGATTCGGCAAATCGCGTTACAACGTCAACAACCTTATGAATACTGAACTATTAAAAAATAGGGCGAGTGATTTCTTTGCTGCGCTACAAAATAAAATCTGTACAGCGCTCGAAAATATTGACGGACAAAATAAATTCCGCGAAGACTTATGGACGCGCGAAGGCGGCGGCGGTGGGCGTACGCGAGTCAGGGAAAATGGCGGCGTCTTTGAAAAAGCGGGCGTGAATTTTTCTGCGGTGCATGGTGAATTGCCGGAAATTCTGGCGCAGCAGATGGCTTCACAGCTCAGCACAAAAATGGGCAAAAACGCTGACAGCATCGCCGCCGGACGCGAATTTTTCGCTACCGGAGTTTCGCTTGTCCTGCATCCGCACAATCCGTATGTGCCGACCGTGCATGCAAATTTTCGCTTTTTTGAGCAGGGCGAATTGCAATGGTTTGGCGGCGGTGCAGACATCACGCCGTATTACAGTTCACGCGCTGACATCACACATTTTCATCGGACTTTCAAAGCGGCGTGTGACCTTCACAATGCGGAGTATTATCCGAAGTACAAAAAATGGTGCGACGAATATTTTCACATCAGGCATCGTCAGCAAATGCGCGGTGCGGGTGGGATATTCTTTGATTATTTGACGGAAGATTTAGAAAAAACTTTTGCCTTCGTCCGCGACGCTGGCGAAGCATTTTTGCCTGCTTATTTGCCCATCGTCGAACGCTGCAAAGATTTTCCCTTCGGAGAACGCGAACGAGATTTTCAACTCATTCGGCGGGGACGTTATGCGGAATTTAATCTCGTCTATGATCGCGGAACTACCTTTGGATTGCAGACGAATGGACGGACGGAATCCATTCTGATGTCGCTGCCAGCGCTCGCAAAATGGGTTTACGATTATCAGCCGGAACCTAATTCGCCAGAAGCGGAAGCGTGGGAATTTTATCAGCCGCAGGAATGGGTAAAATAATAACCGCTAATGTTTATGGGAATGAAAATTCTCTTGATCCAAATCAACCGTTCTGGCAACCAGTGGCAAAAGTGCGGTTGGAACTTTAGGAAATTCGTGATGAACGTGGTGATAAGCAAACGACGAAATGACCGGAGTCCAGAAGCGTGTAAATCGTGCGGCTCCTTTGACCATTGGATTATGTGGAGCCAATTTATGAGGTATGTATGATGCCCAGAGAGGAATCGTCGCACTAATAATTGCCGCAACTGCCCAATATATCAATCCAGCTAAAGACCCAAACTTGACGAATAAGCAAATCGCTACCAGCAACAAAAAGACTGTCGCGGCAGTTTCAAGTAACTGAATATTTCTTGTCCGAGGCGACATGCGTAGGGCGTAAAATCGCATCGTGAAAACATGAAATGGCCCATCAAATAGAACACGTGACAGTGACCAGGTAGCGGGCGCTCCTTCCACATCATCTTCCTTCAAACAACGTCCATGATGTCTTAAATGTGTAAACTGTATGCTGTGACCACTCTTGAGAATCAGCAATGCGCTTAATGTTATTAAGATTTCGTGAGTTTTTTTCGAGAAACCAAGCGATCTGTGGATGGAATCATGCAATTGCACAAACCCAGCTAAACAAGTAGCAACAGCAAATGCAACAGCAACCACCCACCAACCATTGATTGCCGCTACCAGATAAAAACCAAATAACAGCCAGGGACGCACTAATTCAACGATTTGCTGCAAGCGCCCAAGTTGAAGGAGAGGGAATGTTGACTTATCCATTTGCCATTTCCTGCGGCGTATCATCACCGACAGGAATCATAATTGTAAATGTACTGCCCTTACCTTTTTGCGAGCGGACAGAGACGTTGCCACCGTGTGCGACGGCGATGCGTTTGACGATGGCCAGCCCCAAGCCTGTGCCAGCTTTGCGCTTGCCGTTTTGTGCCTGCCAATAGGCGTCAAAAACATAGGGCGCTTCGTCCGGTGCGAGGCCTTCGCCGGTATCGGTCACGGCAATCAACACATAATCGCAGAGCGCGTCACGTCGTTTTTCGTTGAGAAAACTGGCGCGAATGGTGACTGAGCCGCCAGATGCCGTAAATTTAATGGCGTTGCCAACGAGGTTCATCAAGGCACGGTGCATTTGCTTACGATCAAGCTGCACATTCGGCAAATTCGCCTGTATTTTACAACTGAGTTTCACTCCGGCCTGACGTGCGGCTCCGCTGGCAACCTGCATCACGGATTCTACGATTTCAACGGCGGACATCGGCTCAAAATCAAGCGCCAGCAGTCCCTGTTTGGTCATTTTTGACAGCTCAAGCATATCGTTGAGCAAGTCAGCGACCTCACGGCAACTGCGCAGCGCATCGGTCAGCAGGGAGTGATAATACTTCTCATCAATTATCCGTTTGGCCTTGATGTCCTCGTTCATCAAATCAAGGACGCCCAAAACTACGGTCAGCGGCGAGCGAATGTCATGCACGACCGCATTGATAAAGCTGGCCTTCAGGCGACCTTCTTCGCGCAATTCTCCGAGTTTATCCTGCAATTCGGTCAGGCGTTTTTGTAACTCGACGCCTTCACTGATATGTGGCCAGGTCGAGTTCAGCAAAGCAGAACTAAGTTCTTTATTTTCAATTAATTCATATCCTGATAAAGCTTTGGTGAGAGTTGGCTCGGTATCAGTCCCAAAAACGATAGCAGGTGAGGAAGTCAACAGGACAAGATTTTCATTCATAGCAGTAGTAGTTCTCTAAAAGCGCAATTTGGCTGCGAAAGTTGGAATTCAGGGTTGTGAAGTCGGCAGTAACGATTTCGGGGAAATCAAAGCGTGGAAGGTGGGGCTTTTGCGGGAGGGACCGATTGCCCACTTTGAACATGTCTATCTTATTTCATTTTGGTGGTAATAGTACAGAAATTTTTACATCTCCGAAAAACTGAAATCAGGATACGAAATTTTGGATAAATGGCGAGGAACTGGCAAGTAGTAAGGTCTGCTGTTAATCCTCTAAGTTAGAAGCATTGCAAGAGATAACCAGAGTTTCGCGGTTGGCTGGAGTTGTGGCACTGAGCTTGCACTGGATATTGCGTGTGTGCGACGACAAAATTGTTGCACCAAAGTCTTCCGAGAATTTCATCCCAGCAAAGCTAGATTGACGGAGAGGTCGTAAAAAAACCTCTCCTATTTTTTGGCTCAGATAGTTTGTAAAGCCTGCGCAAAATCAGCCAGCAAATCCTTCGTGTCTTCCAGTCCGACTGAAATCCTGACCAGACTTTCGCTGATGCCAGTTGCGCGCTGTTGTTCCGGCGTGAGTTGCAACGCCCACATTGCCGCCGGATGCACAACTAAAGTTTCAAAACCTCCGAGGCTGGCAGCACGCGTGGCTAATTTGAGGGACGAAATTAATTTCTCTGCGCCGGAATAATCACCTTTGACATCTACGCTGAGCATGCCGGTAAATCCGTCCATTTGTGATTTTGCCAGTTCGTGCTGTGGGTGAGAGGCAAGACCAGGGTAATAAACTCTGGCGATTTTTGGGTGTGCGACCAGAAATTCTGCTAAGGCCTGCGCATTTTGATTATGCCTTTCAACGCGTAACCCCAGCGTGCGTAAGCCGCGCAACAATAACCATCCATCAAACGGACTCAGAACACTGCCTGAAACAACGGCAAATCTCCAAATCTGTTCAATCATGGCTTTTGCGCCAACAATTGCCCCAGCCGTCGCGTCGTGATGTCCGCCGATATACTTCGTCGCACTGTGCAACACGACATCGAAGCCTAATTCAATCGGACGCTGATTGATCGGAGTGGCAAAAGTGCTGTCCACCATGCTGATCAGGTTGTGCTGTTTTGCCAACGCCACAATCGCCCGCAAGTCGGTAATTTGCATGAGCGGATTTGTGGGAGTTTCGACGTAAATAATTTTCGTATTCGGGCGTACCGCCGCGGTGAATTCTTCGTTGCTGGTATTGTCAACCAGTGTGCATTCGACCCCGAAACGCGGCAGGATGTCACGAAACAAAACTGTTGTCGCGGCATAATGATTGCGCTGTCCGATGACGTGATCGCCGCTTTTTAGCTGGCTCATCACCGCCGCGAAAATTGCGCCAATACCGGAACTTGTCACCAGCGCAGTTTCTGCACCTTCCAACGCGGCGATGGTCGCCTCGACCTGTTGATGATTCGGATTGCCGTAGCGCGTATAAAATTCAGCGTGGCGCGGTTCGGTCGCCATGGCATAAAAATGCTCGGCGTTGTCCGCACTAAAGGTAGTTGTTTGATAAATCGGCGGACTAATAGAAGTCGTTTGATTGAATTCCTGTGATACGTGGACAGCTTTGGTTTGCGGACCTTGTGATTCGTGCCTGGACATAAATTTAATGTTGCGATAAATGCGTATGTTGTAACATCACCAGTGCGTGGCGCACGGCTTTGACGGCGCGCTCAAAGGTTGCTTCGTGAACTAAAATTGCATCCGTGCGATAGGTTGACAGGCTGAGAATGCTAATATCCGCTTCCGCCAGAGCGCGACTGATTTCCGCAATGAAACCAACGACTGAAAAATCCAGCACCGTATCAAAGCGAATCATTCGCCGCCGCAATTGCGTTTGCGAGTCAGGAAAATTTGGGGCGAGCGCGTCCCATATCTCTTCCGTCAAAATAAGCGTAATTTCGTCCTTATCGCGGGTCAGAGAAATAAATCCCTCGACCACGCGCACGGCATTAATGATTTCGCTATAATGTTCCAGCGGCAGGCTGACGACAGCGAATAAAGTTTTAGGCAGATCGAGTTTTATTTGCATAAACTTGAATGTTGATTGCGGAATGCGAAAGGCGGAATTATGCTTACCGCAGCTTTGTTACCTGAGCAAATATACACTGCTCAAGAGTCAAGACCAAAGAATTGAAAGGATTTATTTGCCCAAGATACGTAAAGCGTAAAATCCCAACCATGAAAAGCATTCTGGTAGTTGATGACGACCCAATGATCCCGGCGATGATTAGCGCGGCTTTAAAGGCTGATGGCTGTGAATTGATTGCGGCGGCAAACGCGGCGCAGGGGCTGGAAATCCTTAAGCACCGACAGGTTGATTTACTGATTGCCGATGCAGAAGCGCCGCAGGACGAGGGTTTTGAATTAATTGCCGAAGCACATCAGATCAATGCCAGAACTAAAGTGGTGATAATGACTGAGGCGAAAGCGCCGGAAACAGCGATTGCGGCGTTACGCCATCATGTTTGCGAATTACTTTTCAAACCATTTTCGGTTGCTGAGTTACGGGATACCGTTCATTCGGCGCTCGCAGCGCCTGATCTCACCCAGGGCATCGAAATCCTGTCAGCGAATCCAGCCTGGCTGACGCTAAAAATTCCCTGTCACCTGGGTGCAATGCAACCGCTTTATCGCGTCATTACTAATCTTGACCCCACGCTTGACCTTGATATCCGTGAATCACTTGGCATTGCGTTCCGCGAATTGCTCCAAAATGCTATCGAACATGGATGTAAGTGCCAGGCGGGTAAGTTTGTTGAAGTCAGTTACATCCGCCTGCAACGCGCGATTGTCTGCCATATCAAAGACCCTGGCAAAGGCTTCAAAATGGAAGAATTACCACACGCGGCAGTTTCAAATCCCGCCGATGAACCGTATTCACATTTGACGAGGCGGGCTGAAATCGGCATGCGCCCAGGTGGTTTTGGTTTATTACTGGCCGGGCAAATGGTGGATGAAATGGTTTACAACGAATCCCATAACGAAGTCATGTTTGTGAAGTATCTTTGAACATGACTGGAGAGTAACGCCCACAGGTTTTATGGACATCATCGCAATTTTTCAGCCTGCTGCCATTCCGCTTACCCCTGATTTCACCGCCCCGCACTGGCAAGCAGCAATCAGTCATCCGATTAATCATAACTGGCGTGGAGACGTGGCTCCTGAGGAATTGAAAACGACGGCGCGAATTTTATGGACTGCGAACGAAATCATTTTTGGTTACGAATGTCATTATACCGAGCTTGATATGGACGAGCAGTTTAATGTCAGCGAAGAGCGGAACGCGTTGTGGGATCGTGACGTATGCGAAGCCTTTATTCGCTCGCCGCTGGAAACAGATCAGCGCATTTATAAAGAGTTTGAAGTTGCGCCAACCGGACAATGGGTAGATTTGCGCATCAATCGCATTACTGTCACGCACGACTGGCAATGGAAAAGTGGGATGCGAACGGCGGCACAAATTGAGGAAAAAATTTGGCGTGTAGTAATGGCAATTCCCTTTACTGCTTTTGGATTGACGCCCAACGCTGGCGATGTTTGGGACGCAAACTTATTTCGTGTCAGTCGGCTCAACGGCGCAAGACAATTTTTAGCTTACGCCCCGACTTTTACTGAAACGCCGAGTTTTCACGTGCCAGAAAAATTTGTCAGATTGCGGTTTGAGAATTCGCCAATTCAAACATAGACGAAAAGAACCAATGAGAAATACTGTCGCATTTATCAGCCAAATTATTTTCGCGGGAGCCGTTTTTTTTGCGTGTTTTATCTGCTCGTATGCGCAGGGAGAAGTGACGGATCGCCTGCTGGTTCTGGTCAACCGTGAAGTCATTACTGAAAGCGATGTGTTATGGGCGTTGGCACTTGACCCGGAATTGCCAGGCCTTGCCCTGAGCGTCGAAAATCGGCGTGCCATGCTGGAACGATTAGTAGATCAAAAATTATTGTTGCAGGAAGCCGAGAAACTGCCACGCAATGAACCAACTGAAGAAGAAATTTCCGACCATATCAACAAAGAGTTGATCGCCAAATTTGGCAGCAATGAAAAGTTTGTCGAGCGGGTGAAAAAAGTTGGACTCGAACAATCCATGCTGCGCGAAGTTGTCCGCCAAAGGCTGGAAATTCTCAAATATGTAGATTTTCGCTTTCGCTCTTTTGTCTTCGTCAAGCCGGAGGACATCGAAAATTATTACCGCAATTCAGTGCTTCCAGAAGCCGCTCGCAAAGGTCTGGGGGCGCCAGAACTGAACGAAGAGTTACGGGTAAAAATAGAAGCTCAACTCGTCAATGACCGCGTCAACACAGAGCTTGATCGTTTTTTCGACGAGGCACGAGCGCAAGCTCAAATCACCCGCCTGGCGCAAATTCAATAAACCTCGCAGGCAAAATTTATGTTGTCCTCAAATTCTTTCCGCTTATCACTTTCCTTCGCCCTGATTTTTTCCCTCGTCATTTCGCAATGCTCCTGCACACGCAGCAAAGCTTTCGTCAAACGGTATGTCAATGGTGAAGCGTCTCTCGCGCTGGATTCGTCTTTTGATGCGACCGTGCAAATTCCATCTGCTCCAACTAATCAGCCTGCGCTCAATGTGCCGCTCACAATTTTGCGCCAGCCGGCCACAGCGGGAATTCCGCTCGCCGAAAACTCAAATGTGCGGGACATTACGCAAGTAGCTTTGGTTGATGCCGCCAACAAGGCTGTCCCCGCGCAATTTCGCGTTTTGTCGCGTTGGCGCGGACCAGTGAATGACGCAAACCGTCCGATCAAATGGCTGCTGGTTGATACCGATTCCCCGGCAGGAGATTACCATCTGGTCTTAGGCAATAATCCTGCGCCAGCAATCAAAGTCAGCAGCGGCACGCCTGCATCAATGGCAAAAAGTGGTTCAGCTTCACCGCCCGCCAAAGATTCGTTTGAAGCTACCGGACGTGACCCTGGAACGGCGGCGCGACCAACAACGACGGCACGCACGGCTGCACCAGCTAATAATTCGTCCGTCGGTAATTTGCTCCTTCAGGCGGGAAGAGTGCGGTTGACAGCGGCGGCAAAAGGCAGTGATTTACTGACGAGCCTGGCGATTGATGAGACCGAAAGATTGACGCAACCGCTGACGATTACGATTGAGCAGCCACGCTCGACAATCCTGATCGGTGAAACGGCAGCGGGAACCAACACGCTGAAAGTCACCGATGCCAATGCGCTGGCAATTGGCGCTAACCTGCATTTTGAGCATCTCGGCGAATTGCCTTATGAATCACCCGCCGGAGCCAGTCGCGTCGCAGCCCGCGAGGAGGATCAGATGTATGAACCAAATCGCACTTACCGAATTGAAGAAAGGACGCCACGGCAGGAAGATGTGTTTGTTATTCGCCGCGATGATGGCGGTTGGATTTATACGCGCACACCGCTGCGCTATACACATCCACCGCGTTCGCGCATCCGTGATACTGGCAGCGAAGAAGAAATTGCTGCCGTCAAATCCATCCGCGAGCAAATCGTGACGCTTGACAGACCGCTCAAGCTGAAACACAACGCCAATGAAAAAATTATTGCCGCCGCTCCAGCTTTGACGCTGACCGCAGTCGTTGATGAAACCAGGTTTGAAGAATCAGGGCCGTTACGTGTCGTGCTGCGGCAGGATGGACATTTTCAAAGTCCTGATCGTGCCGCGCCTGCCGGACAAATGTTGCGCTTCACAATGCGCTATCACGTTTACGCAGCCCAGGCTTTTGTGCGAGCGCAACTCAGAATCCTCAACACCGGGCCATTTGGCTTTGGGGGCGAGCGCAACGGTGTTCCGCCTTATGCCCAGCACGCACTGCTAAAATCGCTCAACGTCAACCTGCCATTTGCTGGCGGCAAACAACACCGCATCGAAGCCCGCAATGAAGACGGCGCTAAAATCGCAACGCTCATCGGCGGCAAAGGAATTGAAGTCACAGCCCCGGAATTTGCGGAAAACTTTCCGAAAGCTTTGAGCGCGGATGCCAGTGGCGTGCGTTTTGAAATCCTGCCAAATGGGCTGGGCGAAAAGACCGGCGATTATATTTTTGATGGAGCACGCGCCAAAACTACTGATTTTTATTTCGGGCTGGAAACAAAAAATGCGGCGGCACTCACTAATGCGCCGGGCATTTTGATTGACCCTGAATACGTCGCATCAACCCAGGCTGTCCGCCCTTTGTTAGTTGAAAAACGTAACTGGACAAAAGCTTTTCCCGAAGATCGAACCCTCGGAGTAGCGGCGATGCGCATGGAACGCTGGCTCTCAGGCCTGTATGCAAATGAAGCCAATGAAAGTATTCAGCCACGCCCTGCGGAATCAATTTTTGAAGTGCGTCGGATGAGCCGCGAAGGTTACGCCGAAAAAGATAACGGGCATTTCGGCTGGCGCAATTTCGGCGACCTGACCTGGGCTGACGGCTATACAAATTTGCATTACGATATTCATTACATTGCCTTGCGCGAATATTTGCGGACGGGCGACAAACGCGCCTTTCAACTGGGCAGCGAGATGGCGCGGTTTCGGGCTGACTGGGGACAGCATCACGCCGTGGATTATTGGGATTCGTCGCGCACCTTCAATTTTAAAGGTTTTGCTTTTTACGAAAAAGGCGATCACGGAACCTATAAACCACCGCTGCCCAGCCATCACTGGGTGGAGGGAATGTGGCTTTATTACGTGCTGACTGGTGATGAATCCATGCACGAAGTAGCGCTGGAAGCCTCGGATGTTTTGCGCACGCATCCGATGGACAATTATCTGTATGGCTTGAATTATAACGAATCGCGCTGGGTTGGCTGGCCGGCGCTGAATATGATGGTAGCGTGGCGTTACAGCGGCGATGTCCGTTATTTTGAGCAGGCGAAAAAATTAATTTATCTGATGGTACAGGCCGAGGAAGGCGCCGGACGAAAAGGTTATTTTATTCCCGCCGGTTCAAGTTTCGGGCCAAAGCTTCAGCCGTTTATGTGGGGTGGATATGCACAGCTTGGGACGATTGAATACTGGCGTGAAACCGGCGACAAACGCGTCGCGGATTTTCTGGTGAGAATTGCCGACTGGCTGATCGGCGCTAAAGGTCAGCGACCAGTTTTGACCGGAGGAAAAATACGAGCGGATGGTAATTATGAACCACTCGGCGCAAATTTTTTCTGGGCACCTGAACCATTGCCAGACCCGCGCATCACTGAATTGGCGATGATGAATTTGCCGGTGCTGACCATTGCCGCACGCATTACGGGAAGGGCTGATTTCCAGGATAAAGCGCGCCTGTTATTCAGGGATGTCACCTATTTCCGCGATGCGCCGGACAACGCTGCTCTCGCCCCCGCCGCGCTCAGCCAGATAAATTTTCGCTCGCCACAATTCAGCGGAAGTTATGTCAAAGCCTACGGACATTTTGGCTTATTCGTGCCTGATTATCTGGCAGATTATGTGAGTAAGGCAAAAAATAAATGACCTGTTCAGTTACACGAAAGTGGCTATTTCGTGGAGTGGTTTCCGACTGATATTCGGCACGGTTGCAGCGGCGGCGGGATGGCCTGTCACCAGCAACAAATAAGGTTTTTCATTGACCGGGCGCTTCAGAATTTCATTCAAAAATCCCATTGGACTGGGCGTATGTGTCAGCGCCGCCAGGCCTGCATTGTGCAGGGCAGTAATTAACATTCCCGTTGCGATACCGACCGATTCGTTCACATAATAATTTTTCACTTTGCGGCCATCAGGCAACAAACCAAAGCTCTGCGCAAAAATCGCAATCAGGTAAGGTGCAGTTTCGAGAAAAGGCTTATTCGCATCCGTCCCCAGCGGGGCAAGCGCGTCAAGCCATTCCTGGGGAGCGCGGCTCGTATAAAATTCGTGTTCTTCTTTTTCTGCGCCGACCCGAATTTGTTGTTTGATGTGCGGATCGCTGATCACCACAAAATGCCAGGGCTGGAGGTTGGCTCCGCTCGGAGCGCTGCCTGCGACGGCGAGACAAGCTTCAATAATTTCCCGTGCGACCGGACGATCCGAAAAATAACGCACAGTCCGGCGACGCAGCATCTGCGCCTGAAAATCTGCCGCACGTTGCAACATCTCTTCCGACCCATATTCAGGCCAATCCCTGAGTGAAATAAATCCATTACTCATAAGCTACAAAAGACAGGATGAACAAGCCGGACTATTTTTTTGCGCCCATAAATCCTGTTCATCTTGTCAATCCTGTCTGATTTCTTCTTCGTGAACCTTCGTGTGGCTTCGTGGATGAGAAAGACTGTTGCTTGAACCCCCAGGCCTTCTACCACCAGCCCAGCAACTTCCACCACAAAAATCCAAAGCCCGACCAGATCAAAATATTAGGAATCGTCGCGATCAGGCCGAGCCGCCACCACGTTTGTTGTTTGACGTAACCCGTGCCAAAAAATATCGGACCCGGCGTCGTTCCGTAATGCGTCAGGCCAGCGCTGAGATTGGAAAAATAAGCCAGGACCAGGGCGGCAAGATAGGGCGGTGCGCCGGCGGCAAGCACGACAACTAAAAACGGAATGAACATCGCCGAAGCGTGCGCGGTGATGCTGGCAAATCCGTAATGCGCGTAAAAATAAAGTAATGCCAGTGCCGCCAGCGCTGCACCCCATTTCCATCCGGTAGTAAAACCTGCCGCAACTTCAGCAAAACGTTTTGTGATTCCGGTTTCGCCCAGTGCTTCTGCCATCCGCACCATGCCGCCGTACCAGATAAAAACATCCCACGCGCCGCGTTCATTGATTACGTCTTCCCAATCAATGACTTTGGTCAGCAACAGCGTACTCATGCCAATCAGCGCCACGACTGAATAATCAATTTTGTGGAGCCAGTTCGTCGTCGCCCACAACCCGGCGACCGTCAGAAAAACGCCCAGCATCAGTTTTTCATGGAAAGAAGCGGCTCCCATTTGGTTAAGTTCCTGATTGGCAAAATCGCGGGCGCCCGGGGTGTGCGTGACTTCAGGTGGGAACAGACGATAAATAATAACGCCCGTGACAGCCAGCGAAATCAGGCCGGGGACGATGCCGCCCAGCATCCAGCGTCCGTAATTCAAATCAACAACTCCCTGCGTGGCCTGGGCGGCGAATTTTTGAATCAGCAAATTACCAGCTTGCCCAGTCAGAAACATCGCGCAGATGATGACTTCGCATTGATAAATAAACACCATCAGGAATGCGCCGAGGCGTCCTGCTGTCTCGCCAGGCCTGGAGTCATAAGCCTCCGCGACGCTTTTGGCGATAGGAAACGTGATGCCGCCGCACCGCGCTCCATTGGACGGAATCACCGTCGCCAATAACATATCTGTACCAACCAGCGCATAGCCTAAGCCTAACGACCGATGACCAATCGCCCGAATGAATAACAAAGCGATACGCCTGCCCAAACCTGTTTTGAGCATGCCACGCGACATAAAAAATGCGGCGAGGACCAGCCAGACAACCGGATCAGCATAGCCGCCCAGAATAGATTTGAGCCGTAATGTCTCAATGGCTTTGAGGTCAGTCGGATTCGACAATGTTTTAATTGCGGCGTCCGAAAGCGGCATTGATTTGGTTAAGGCAATTGCCGTAAGACCAAACAACACCATGGCGCTGCCGGATAACGGCCTGACGATGGAGCCAATAATTGTTGCCGTAAAAATTGCCAGCAACCGCCACGATTCGGGCTTAATACCATCCGGCGGCTGGATCATGGCAATGGCCAGGCCGCTGCCAATTACGACCGTCCATTTGAGGATCAGGGTTTTCGTTGAAGCATTGCTTGTGGGTTCTGGGGAAGGGGCTACGATTGACATGAAAATATTATGGTTATTCGTCGGAACTGCTCACTGAAATTTCGGTCACATCCTGACTTCGGCCTGCCTGTTCAAGTGTTTCGCGCACTTTATTGAGCAGCGCTTCCAGCGTAAAAGGCTTTTGCATAAAAGCCGCATCAAATGGCACTGTCTCTGGCCTAACGCTCGAATAATTGATCAGGGAATCGGTGTAACCAGACATATACAGTATTTTCATCTCCGGTTGCAAAGCCACAGCCTGCTTTGCCAGTTCATAGCCACTTAAATTCGGCATCACGACATCGGTCAGAAGCAAATTCACCTTGCCCGCATGCTGCCGTAAAATCTGTAAAGCGCCTAACCCGTCTTCCGCCACCAGCACAGAATAACCGCTGTCGGTCAGAATGCTGTGCGCCATCTGGCGCACCATCTCCTCATCTTCGACCAGTAAAATTGTTTGTACACTGGCGTGTGGTGCGGCAGTAATTTCATCAGCGACCAGCGCCGTTATCGGCTCATCAGAGTGCGGTAAATGGATCGTAAAAATTGTCCCGCGCCCAACTTCGCTGGCGACCTGAACGGAACCGCCGCTTTGATTGATAATCCCGTAAACAGTGGACAATCCTAATCCGGTGCCTTTGCCCTGCGGTTTGGTCGTAAAAAACGGCTCGAAAATTTGTGCCTGCATTTCGGGCTGCATCCCACAACCATTATCGCTGACAGTCAGCCGCACATAACGACCAGCTTCCGGCAATTGGAAAGCACGCGCCGCGTCTTCGTCCAATTCGACCGTCGCAGTCGCAATTACCAGCGTCCCACCATTAGGCATTGCATCACGAGCATTGACCGCCAAATTCAAAACTACCTGTAAGATTTGCCCCTGATCAACTTTGACTTTGCCCTCGCCTGCATCCAGCGTCGTTACCAACTGAATATTTTCACCGATCATTGGTTTCAGCAACTGCGCCGTTTCCGCAATTACACGACTGAAATCAATCACTTTAGGTTGCAAAATTTGCTTGCGGCTAAAGGCCAGAAGCTGTTGCGTCAGGGCCGCTGCACGTTCGCCCGCACGTTTGATTTCGGTCGCACGATGACGACGCGGATCAGTTTCGCCAAGCTGATTAATCAGCAATTGACTGTACCCATTAATCGCCGTCAACAAATTATTAAAATCGTGCGCGATGCCACCAGCCAGCTTGCTGATGGCTTCCATTTTCTGGGATTGTCGTAATTGTTCTTCCAGTTTTTTCCGCTCGGTGAGATTGCTGGAAGTTGTCACAATCCCGGTCAATTCGCCCCTGGTATTTTGAATAGGCGAAGCTGTTACCCACACGGGAATTTTTCCCCCGCCGTGCGCCTGCCAAAGGTCTTCCCCTGACCAGCTTCCACCGTTTTGACAGCGGGCGATCATATCGCAATCCATGGCCCCGTCCTCTGCTACTGGTATCAATGCAGTAATTTCTCGCCCAATGGCAGCGCCGGTTGACCAGCCGTAAAGTTTTTCGGCAAAATTATTCCAGTAAATTACCCTGCGTTGTAAATCAGTAGCAATGACTGCCTGCTCTACAACATCCAGTAAGTTGGCCTGGAAGCCAATTTTTTCGAGCGCTTTCCGTTGCTCGGTTTGGTCATGCACAACCAACAGTACCGAAGTGTCGGTCAGGGGTGAAAGCGTCCCGGTAAACCATTTTATTTCATTGCCGATAGGCAAACTATATTCCAGTTCGACGACCTGCCGGGTGAATAAAGTATGCTGAATTTGCTTGAGAAAATAACGAGCTTTTTCCGGCGGGAAAATTTCATGCAGCGTCTTCCCGACTATATCTTCAGGTGGCTTATAAAAATTAGTCGGATCAGTGGGCGCAATTTTTAAATAGCGCCCTTGTGCATCCAGCGTCGCAATGACATCTTTCATCGCGGCAAACAAGGCACGTAATTCTTCTTCTGATTTCTGCAAGGCCTGCTCGGCATATCTGCGCTCACTAATGGCAGCGCCAAACAATAAGGGCATAGCAGATAGTGAGCCGAGGAAAATCTGTAAGGATTTCAAATCATCAAGATAATTAACACGCTGAGAAAATGGCCCGTGTCGTCGGGCAGTTTCCGCCACAGCAATGGCCGTAATCATAAACGTCGCAACAACACCGCCCACCTGTCCCAAACGTAAAACACAGAGCAGCACCAGGGGAAAAGTAAAGTAAGGATATTCCTGCAACTGCAAATACCTTGTTCCTTCCAACTGTCCAAAGATCAGCCAGGTAACAGTCATCAGGCCCACGAGCCAGGCTGCCATTTCCATTATTTGTCGTGCCGTCCAGGTGCGAAAATTCTCCGTAAATAAAATCAATAACAAAGGCGTACCAATCAAAATCCCCAAGCCATCGCCAATTCCCCAGCGCCCCCAGTTCACGGCAAAATCCTGCCAGGGAAATCTCCCGATCAAACATATTGCGCCGACACTGATGGCTGCCGTAATCACAGAACTAACGCTCACACCAAGTAAGAGAAAACTCAGCACATTTCTGAGCCGATCTATCCGATTATCAAATCCTACCAACCGTTGCAGTAAATACGCGCTCAGCCACGCGCCTAAAGTTTTGCCGATCATGCCCCCGATAAAAATTATTGGACTAGCCCAATAACTCACCAAATACGCACCCAGCATCACGCCCGGCCACACTCGCAAACCAAAAATTAATAACCCTGCCAGGGCCACACCTGATGGTAACCAAACGGCGGAAACCGCTGGCGCAGCTCCGATGTAGTGCAAGCCAATTTTAGAGGTAGCCCAATAGGCGAGTGCCAGCCCTGATACTTTTACTAAGTACACGACAGATTGAGATTTCATAAAAGGCTGGATGGAAAACGCTGAGTTGCTGAAAAGAAAATGCAATCGTACTTTCTTTTCAGTAACTCACGATAATTTTTAATTTATTTTCACGCAGATAAATTTTTAACCATTGAAGATGGTGACAGCATAAAGCCCCGTGCGTGAGCGCGGGGAAGCCGTGGCACAATATTTATTGCCCGTGATAACGGGCGACAGCCATTACACTTGGAAGGCTGCCGCTCTCTTCGAGAGCTTCGTCGAATTTATCAAGCTTACCCCGCGCTCACGCACGGGGCTTTATGCTAACGCCCGTTTCACGGGCTAAAATCCTAACTTGCGTAACTTGAATTTTTAATTCATGTTCACGCGCCTGTGCATTCCAACACGAGTTCACTATCTTTTTCGTCAACCAAAACCTGACCGCCATTTTGCAGCTTACCGAATAACAATTCATCCGCCAGCGGCTCTTTAATTTTGGCCTGAATGAGGCGCGCCATTGGACGTGCGCCGTAAAGTTTGTCATAGCCTGTTTTGGCTAACCAAATGCGTGCCCTTTCGGTGAGTTCCAGGGTCACTTGTTTTTCTGCCAGTTGCGTTTTGACTTCGCTGATGAATTTGTCAACGACGCGTTCAGTAACTTCAAATGACAAAGCATCAAACGAAATCCAGGCATCCAGACGGTTACGAAATTCCGGGCTGAAAGTCCGCTCAATTGCGCCCCGACCTTTGCTGCCACTGGCCGCCGTCACATTTTCACCCTGCTTGAAGCCAATGCCTTCAGCACTCATTTCACGCGCTCCGGCATTCGTCGTCATCAATAAAATCACATTCCGAAAATCGGCTTTCTTGCCGTTGTTATCGGTGAGCGTGGCGTGATCCATCACCTGCAACAAAATGCTAAAAAGATCGGGATGCGCTTTTTCAATTTCGTCCAGCACCAGCACAGAATGCGGCGTTTTATTGATGGCATCTGTCAGCAAGCCGCCCTGATCGAAACCGACATAACCAGGCGGCGCACCAATCAGGCGCGAGACCGTATGCTTTTCCATGTACTCGCTCATATCAAAACGCAAAAATTCGATGCCCAGCGATTTGGCTAACTGCCTGGCGAGTTCGGTTTTTCCCACGCCGGTCGGCCCCGAAAGCAAAAAGGAACCAATTGGTTTGGTCGGATTACTCAGACCTGAACGCGAGAGTTTGATCGCACGCACCAGTTGCGCAATGGCGTGATCCTGTCCATAAATGACGCCGCGCAATTCTTTTTCCAGATTTTGCAAACGATCCTTGTCCGAAATCGAAACCGTTTTCGGAGGGATTTTCGCCATCCGCGCCACGACCGTTTCGATGTCGTGCGCAACAATTTCTTTGGGGCGCTCATTCGCAGGCATCATCCTGACCGCCGCGCCTGCTTCGTCAACTACGTCAATCGCCTTGTCCGGCAACAAACGATCATTGATATGTTTCGCGGCAAGTTCAGCGGCGGCAGTAATCGCTTCGTCCGTAAATTTGACGCCGTGATGCGCTTCGTAATGCGGCTTCAAGCCCTGCAAAATCTGAATCGTATCCGCAATGCTCGGTTCACTAATTTCGATTTTTTGAAAGCGCCGCGCCAGCGCCCGATCACGCTCAAACGAAGCCTTGTATTCAGGATAAGTCGTCGAACCAATGCAGCGAATTTCACCTGTCGCCAGGGCTGGTTTGAGAATATTTGAAGCATCCATCGAACCACCGCTGACTGCGCCTGCGCCCACAATCGTATGAATTTCGTCAATGAACAAAATCACGTTCGGCTTTTGTTTCAGCGCCGTAATGACAGCTTTCAATCGTTGCTCAAATTCGCCACGATATTTTGTTCCGGCCAGCAATGCGCCCATATCCAGCGCATAAAATTCTGCGCCCTGCAAAACTTCCGGCACCTTGCCCTGTTGAATTTTGAGCGCCAGACCTTCAGCAATCGCCGTTTTTCCAACGCCGGGATCACCCACATAAATTGGATTATTTTTACGGCGCCGACATAACACCTGAATCGTGCGCGTAACTTCTGCTTCGCGTCCAATCAACGGATCAATGCGGCCCTCAGCCGCACGCTCAATTAAATTTGAAGTGAAGGCTGCCAGCGGATCGTGGACAGGAATATCCTCCTCTTCTTCAGGCCTGACTGGTTGTGGCAAAACAGATTCCCGCTCGCCATCGGTTTCGATTTTCGAGACGCCGTGCGAAATAAATTTCAGCACATCCAATTTCGTGACACCTTCTTTTTCGAGCAGGTACACCGCATGCGAACGCTTTTCCTGATAAATCGCCGCGAGGATATTGCTGCCATCAATTAACTCCTGACCTGAACCCTGGGCCTGTAACGTCGCCCGTTGTAACACGCGCTGAAAAGCCGGCGTCTGATCAGGCAAACGATCTACGCCCGGCGGCAATTGTTCGGTTTTCTCGACCAGAAAAGCTTCCAGTTCGCGGTTGAGTTTTTTGATGTCGCCACCGCAATGCCGAATCACTTCGCGGGCAGTGCGATCCTGCAACAACGCCAGCAGGATATGTTCTAACGTCAGAAATTCGTGGCGGCGGTCAACCGCTTCATTAAAAGCACGGTTCAGGGTTTCTTCTAATTCTCTGGTAAGCATAAATACAACTTGTGAATGATGATGTCGTGAATAAATTTTTAAATTGTCCAAACGGCGTGTATCTTATCACGCAAAAGCTCTCTGCTAAATATAACCGTGATTAACCTGGATAAATTGAAAGCAAAAAAATTTATGCGACTCCCCCGACAATTCGCCGCCACCGGATTAGCGTTTGTACTGCTCAGTTGCGCCTTAGCCTTTGGGCAGGAAACATTTTCAAAAAAAGATTTTGAGATTACCGAAGGGCATTTTCACGATGGCCTGGGAACATACACAGAACTTGTTTTAGCAAATGCTTTGATTGCGCAGCAAAAACTGACGCAGCCGCCTTTTGATGTCACGCGCAGCCGCAATAAAATGCAGGCCGCGATTGATTCCCTGCCCGCAGAGCATCCGAGCCGAACAATTTTCCCCACGGAAATCGCCAACATCGAAAAAGCCGCTCCCGTCGGAGCCGCTGAAATTCTGAGCCAAGCGAGGGGAAATTTAATTCACGTGCGCCATACAGCGCTGGAATTTGCCGACGCACACGCAGGTGATTTGCGACTGGAATTTTCTGATCGTGCGCCGCTGCCGATTTCCGTCAAAACTGACAAATCCAATTGGGTTGCCGTCGCCGAAGGTCAGACGCCCGACATCGCGCACAAATGGGCAGAGCGATATTTTCGTGTCTCCGAACAGGAAATGAATGCCATGCTGAAAGAATCAGGCTTTGCCTCACTTGCCGAAGCGAAAGCGGATTACCTGAACATTGCCGCCTTAGTAGCGCAAATTTTAATTTCCAAACTGGAACTGAAAAATTGTGAACCTACCGATTTCAAATCTGCCCAGGTCGGAAATATTGAGGCGGCAAAATATTTATTGCGCCAGCTTCGCCACTACAAACACGGCAACGACAACAGCCGCGTGATTATTTTTGATCGTAAAACCGGCGGCGTGAAATGGGATTCGTTGCTGGACGCGATTGAGCTTGAGACTTTGACTGCCGAGCAAATTTCCTTTTTGCCTGCTCACCCTCGCAAAGGTCATCGCATCGCTTCAGAGTTCGGAATCAAGATTGACGGGCAAACGATTGTGTCATTTCAAATCAAACACAAACGCGGGAAAGCACGCGGGACGGAACGTCAAAATGAATTCAGTGATATAACTACGCGGCTGAGAATTTAGCCTCAGTAGAGCCAAATTTAGTTTTCTTCGCGGCTCTGCCGCCCGGATGTGCGGAAAGGCTGTGCCTTTCCGACAGCGACTCCCTCTCCAGGGCTACGCCCACTACTGACCGTGATGACTTAAATCGCTGGCAATAAGGCTTTGCACAGTGACAAAACGGGCGCAGCCCTTACCCGTTTGACCTACTGGAAGGGCGCAGCCCTTCCGCACATCAGGCGGCAGAGCCGCAAATTTGGAACTACTGAGCCTGTAAATAAAAGAGGAAATCAAATGTCTGACAAAAAACCAACCATTACAACGCATATAGCACGGATGGCAATGAACAACGACTCCGAAATACGAACGTGGGTTGAGCAATGGCTCAAAAATCGTGAGCGCGAAAAATACCTGGCAACTGGAGCAAGTGAAGATACATTCGATAACCATTGGCTCTACGTGAAACCTGAGACGATGCACGAAGGCGCGGTCGAAGCATATACAGCTTATGTGGAGCAATTGAATTAAGAGTAGTGTTTGTAGCGTTATTTACGAGTTGATTTTGGTATATTGTCGCAACGCGACTGAGAGTTTAAAATTGAGAGCAAAACAGTACTTGAGTGTAAGCGAGTGTACGCCCAGAAAGATTAACAATTCAGGGTAACTAATAACCTACGGAGACTCAACTGATTTCCCTAAAGCTTTGGCGAGATCGTTATGATCTATTATATTTGTTGTTAATATAACTGAATCATCAGGTGCAAAATAAACAATGATAGCGTCGCCCAAATCTCGACACATTTGTTCAGTAATTTGTAATTTGGGTTTACGTAGTAGGTCTGTAAGAATTTGACCTCTTTTTTGGTTTTCTCTTTTTGAGGGCTGATCCTTTACTGCATCACATAACAATTTTAATTTAGCTGGATCACTTCTTAATTTATCTGCAAGGCAACATTCAGTCTTCACTTTGCATTTTAACTGCCTTAAATCAATAAGGCCTCTGTTCTCTACCAAGTCAACCTCCTCATAACAATCTAAGTCTTGCACAACAAGTGTTGTCAGTTTTCTTCTTTTTTTCCAAGCTTTATATACTAAACTTTTGATGGCTAAGCGATAACAATCTGTTGTGATTGATCCTAGGTTTGCACTATCTCCATAAGTATTTATCAACTTACTCATCGGAGTTCGGCTTGTAGCGTTTACAACCTCTATTATTGATTCAATTGCTGTTGAAGTTCGATATCTACGCGGAGATCGAGAAACACCATGTAAAACTTTTAATGCCTTTTCAAACGAACCTAACAAAACTAATTTATCATGAAACCAAGCAAAGGTTTGTAATGGCCCAGCCTTAAATTCTTTGATAGCGTATACAGGCAATTGCGTCTCGCTGTACTTTTTAAGGAGTGCTTTAGTCGGCTGATTTGAGCTTGGCTTTAATAACGCATTAGTAAGAATTGTTGTGTCAACAAAAGCTTTAGTCATTTGTTAGGCTTAATAAATCATCTGCAAGGAAATCAAGGCCTGTAGGCAGAATATTTAAATCTACATCTTCTAGAATATCTGTTATATCAATTGCCCGCTCAAAGTTAATAAACGGTTCTTGGTGAAGGCTAAAAAAAACTCTATTTATAGCAATCACCTGATTTTCTGCAAGCGGTATACCCTGTGTATTTTGAAGAGCATGCATCACAGATGCGACAATATGCCCAAATCCATCTCCAATACTACGGCAGCAAAAAAGCTCGGATAGCAAAGCCTGCACCTTTTGAATCTCATTATCAGCTAAAATTAACTCTTTATAGCTATGATATTTAATTGATTGATCTATATGCACTCGCGCTTCTCGCATTAGTCGTAGTGCTGTGCTGAAAAAAGGATTTAGTGTTTGCCAATCGGGATATAGGTCTTCCGTAGTTATTGAAGCTTCCGTCTCTTGGCTCTTTTCTGGGTTTTTGACGATGTATAGTTTACTGCGCATCGTACTTCCCGTACTGACCTCTTCACTGTCCTGACGATTTGTATTTAAGCGACTATAATCTACTCCTGTATCATCAGATCTAGGCACTGGCATTATTGCGGCTGGCATTATTTACCTCCTAAAATTTTATTTACCCCTCGTTTGATGATTTGATCGGCTTGATTAAGCCAAATAGGGATATTTAATTGACCAACAGAAATAGCCACCTTTGTATAATAATCTACGTCAATTACTATTCCTGTTTCTTCAATTTCTTGCCGTGTAAAAACTTGGGAACCTGGAGCATCCAATATATGATGTATCCCTTCAACCTTCATTCTTAGCGTAGTGCCAATTTTTTTATTTTCCCATCGCATGGCAACCTCAGGGAGTACAGGTAATTCTTCGATGCCAAAGTTGGAGGAAGAAGGAACATTAATTAAGTTAGTTGCAAAAAAAGAAGCACTTGCCTGATCTTGATTCTTATATTGCTTAAAATATTGTTGTCTATGGCCTAGCCGAGTGAAGCTGGATACTTCAAGATATTTAATAACAATTTGAAAGAAATCTTTAATAATTTCAGCATAGGCATTCTCTCCCGATTTTGATGGCTGTAGATCAATCACACCAGATTTATCGATTGATGTAAATATTGAATACCGGTTATTGAGAATAAATTGAGTATGCGCAGGGTCTATTTTTGCTGATTCTAACTCCGGCCATTTACGCGAAAACTCACTCCAGATCGCGCCAGATTTATCCCAATGCAGAAGTGAAAATGGATGCCGAGCCTCCAATATAGATTGGTTGCAACGAAACTCAGAAATTAAGCCAAGCGGCTTTGCTGATGATAATTCATCTTCCTTTGCCATAGTAAATACCTAATAAGTGCTGATAAATCACACGCTCGAAGGAACTTAATTATGATTAAGCGATAGGGCCAAGTGATGGTTTATATACTAACGCCAGTGAAATAGCAATTTCTGTATTAAGCGGAGTGGTGAACTATGTGCATACTTTTACATAATGCACACACTCAATCGTTGCATCTTTTTTGTATTCGCGTCCGTTGTCGGCTTTGAAACGATTGTAATTTGTCTGAAAAAATTTTGGCTTGCCGCGCAATTTTAATAGCTGCTGAATTTCTTTCATCGGTATCACACCTTCACCGTTGTAACTCACGAAAATATGTTTTGCCTTCGCATGGCGAATTAAATTTTCCATTGCATTGTACGCGGCGTCTTTACGGCAATAATCGCTTTTCGGATATTCACGCAGACCTGTCACACCTTTTAATGCGGGGTTATCGTAAGCTGCGATGGTTTCCAGCACGTGATAGTTTGCGCCGTATTGACGGTGGTTGTAAGGCGGATCAAGGTACAACACATCACACTCAATTTTTTCAATCAGTTCACTAGCATCCTCATTCCACACACGACAACCCCGCACGCGATTCGTTAATTCCAGGGGTTTTAATCGTAGCGGTTTTAATGCGCTCGCCTTAAATTTTTTCAGGTATGCACCGTATACGCTGGCAGTGTTGGCGACCTTGTCTATGGCTTCGAGCAACGAACACAGGACGTAAAAATATTCCTGCTCCGTCAACAATTTCTGCTTGCGCCATGCTTCAATTTTTTGGCGAATCGCGTCCGCCTTCTCAGCATTTTCTGTCGTGTAATATTGCCTGTCACCAACCGGAGAATAATTTTCTGTGATGAATCCTGTTATTCCTGGCAACGCATTGATAAAGGCTAAAACTTCCTGAGCGGGAGTGTCGGGCAATGTCGGATACGCAGCAATTTCTTTTTTAAATTCGCGCCGCAAGCCTGCAAAATCAGGCGTTTCGTTGATTTCCAGATAGGCCTTGTTCAGCGCGTAAGCGTAATACTGCAAATCGTTGGCGATGACTGTAAATCCCAGGCCTTTGAAATGTCTGCCAACTGCGCCTGTGCCGGCAAAAATATCGCAGAAAGTTTTTTCAGTTCCATCAGTAACTTTACGAAAAACGTGTTCGAGAAAAGGGAGTAGTGTCAGCTTCGATCCGATGTAGTTCATTTGCTTAAAATTCGGGTTGCTTCGTTGGGAGTAGCCTCATATCATACGCGTCAGTTATTGATTATAAAAACCAGGCACTATGAAAATACGACCTCTGCTGACAGGAATTTTAATTTGTTTGCTCGCGGCCTTTTGTCTCGCGCAGGAAATCTCCGGCTTTTGGCGCTGGCAAAACCCACGTCCCCAGGGCAATCCGCTGTATGCGATTCGTTTTCGTGATGAGCGCAACGGTGTTGCTGTCGGACGCGACGGCACAATTTTACACACGCACAATGGCGGCCAGGAATGGAATACAGCTCGCAGTCCCGTGCGAACTCCGTTATACGGCCTGGCATTTTTAGGGCGCAAACGCGGCAAGGCTTTTGTGGGCGGCGGCGAATTATGGATCGCCGTTGGTGCGCGGGGTGCAATCCTGCACTCACGCGATGATGGAGCAACCTGGTCGGAGCAACGCTTAGCCACCAAAACAATCCTGTATGCGGTGGATTTTGTGAGCGAAAAACGCGGCTGGGCAGTCGGGTTGGAGGGGACGATTTTAAGCACCAAAGATGGCGGCGGAAAATGGCAAATCCAAACAAGCGGCGTCCAAAAAACTTTAGCTGCGCTTGCGTTTGCGGATGAAAACCATGGAGTGGTGGTGGGCGCAGACGGCACACTGCTCACAACCGAAGACGGCGGCGCAACCTGGAAAATTGCTAACTCCGGCACAAAAAATAATTTGCTTGGAGTGGTCGCGCCAACCCCTGCGCAATTTGTCGTGGTCGGAGCCAGCGGCACAATTTTGCGCAGTCAGGATGCAGGCGCAACGTGGCAGGCACAGGCAAGTAACAGTTCACGCGATCTTTACGCCGTCGCTTTTCTTGACAGTCAGCACGGAGCCATCGCCTCATCCGAAGGAGTTATTTTGCGTACCGACAATGCTGGTGAAAAGTGGGAAGCGCAAACCACAACGGAGCCGCAGATTTTCAAGTCCCTGAGCTTCATTGATGAAAAGCGCCTCTGGGTCGCGGGTGAGGCAGGAGCGATTTATGTCTATGACGGAGCGAAATGGATTCCGCAAATTCAGGGCTGGCAAAAGGCTTTATCAGCGGTCAATTTTGTGGACGGAAAGCGCGGCTGGACAGTAGGAACCAACGGCACAATTTTGATGACCGACAGCGGCGGCAAATATTGGAATTTGCAGGATTCAAAAGTCGAAGCGAATTTGCGCGGCGTCCAATTTCTGGATGACAAGCACGGGTTTGTGGTCGGCGAGCGCGGCGTCATCCTGCGGACAACCAATGGCGGCAACGAATGGGAAGTGCTTGTCAGCAAAACGGATCGCAGCCTGCACAATCTTTTTTTCGTAAGTGAAAAAGAAGGCTGGATTGCCGGAGAAGCAGGATTGATTTGGCACACCGAAGACGGCGGCAACACGTGGAAACCGCAAAACTCAACCACGAAAGCCTGGCTCGAAGCAATCTGGTTTACGGATAAAAAACACGGCTGGGCAAGCGGCGAAACGGGAACAATCGTTGTGACAGCCGACGGCGGCGAGACCTGGAACGCACAGGAAAGCGGCACACGGCGCGGATTATTCGGACTGCATTTCGTGAGCGAAAAAGAAGGCTGGGCAGTTGGCGAAGACGGCTTGATTTTGAAAACGAATGATGGCGGCGAAAATTGGCTGGTACAAATCAGCAACATCACCAGCCATTTGCTGGGGGTTTATGCGGTTAATCAAAAACGTGCGTGGATCGTTGGCTTGAACGGCTTCATTTTGTCAACGACGGATGGAGGCAACACCTGGAAACGCGATTTAAGCAGTACCAGTACGCCGCTCCGCGCAGTATTTTTCAAAGGCGATGACGGCTGGACAGTCGGCAGAGACGGCGCGATTTTGAAATATGCCGGGCTGGGAGCTGGCGAATTAAAAACTGTCTTTGGAAAGGACTAAATGCAAAGCACCGCAAATATCACGAATAATTTAGCCGCTGCAATCCGCTCCGCCACACCAGCCGACGCGGCGATCTTAAATGAATTAGGAGCCAGCACTTTCCGCGAAACTTTTGACGGGACGACTTCGCCTGAAAATATGGCGGCGTATATGTCTGCGGCGTTCACGATTGAGGTACTCGCAGCAGAATTGGCTGATCCAAAATCTACTTTCTTCATCGTTGAAAGCAAACAGGAAGCCATCGCGTATTTAAAATTGTACGACGGCGGAGCGCCTGACTGTGTTAGTGATCCCCAGGCGATTGAGGTGGCGCGTTTATATGTGAAGCAGGAATTTATCGCCCAAAAAATCGGCGCGATGTTAATGCAAAAAGCTTTGGATGAAGCGCACCACAAAGGCTGCCAAACAATTTTTCTGGGTGTCTGGGAACATAACGAACGGGCGAAAAATTTTTATCACAAATGGGGCTTCAAAAAAGTTGGTGATCATATCTTTCAGATGGGTGACGATCCGCAAATTGACTGGTGGATGGAGCGCAAATTATGAATTTATCGTATTGGCCTGTCGTCATCATTGTGGCCGGCGGGTTAATTTACCAGTTCGCGCAAAAATCTTTAGCGCCAGGCATCAACGCATATTTTGCAATTATTATTGCCTATAGTGCAGGCATTATTTTGTGCCTGCTAACTAATCTGATTGCTCCGGCAGAGGGTTCGTTGCTGGAAGCTTTCAGGAAATCCGGTTGGGCGGTGTATGGCATTGGCGTGGGTGCTGTACTGGTCGAAGTCGGATTTCTCGTGGCTTATCGTCAGGGCTGGCGTCTCAGCCTTACTTCCATGCTGGTCAATATGATTATCAGCGTGATTTTAGTGCCAGTTGGTGTCCTGTTTTATAAAGAAAAAATTTCTGGTTGGAACGCACTCGGCATTTGTTTTTACTTCGTCGGATTGATTTTGATCTCGAAAAAATAATCGCCACAGAGGTCACAAAGAATATTTTAGCTGTGACCTCTATGGCGCAATGAATTACTTCACTGACACTTTATTTCCATTCTCCGCATTGCCATTCACTTTCATCTGATCGCGGAAAAGATTCAGCAGCAACAGCGTTCCTAAATTACCAGCACCGTCTCCGTTGCCACCGCTTGAAGCCATGACATCGGGTGTAATCCGCACGCCTTTTTCGCCAATGACTCGCAACGTCTCCACCAGCGCAACGCCGTTGGCGCCGAGTGCGCTCACTTGCTCGTGGTAGGCGACGCCCTGCGCTTCGCCCATCAAGCGAACTTTTTCAGCTTCGGCTTTACCCGTAGATAAAATGTAGTGCGCTTCGCCGTCGCCTTCCGCTTTGCGCTGTTCGGCGCGTTTGCCGGAAATTTCTACACCAACAGTAGCCACCATCAAATCGCGTTGGTTATCAGCCTGCGCCTTAATTTTCTCAAGCTGGATGCGCTTGTCTTCGGCTTCGCGTTGCGCGTCGTACATGCTCTGGCGTTGCTCGGCGAGAATTTTTTCCGTCTGCGTTTTCATCAATTCCTCTGGTAAACGAATGTGGCAGATCAGGACGTTCACGACATCAACGTGATATTTCAGCAGGTGCGCACGAACACGAGCTTCAGCGCGTTCCTGTTCTTCATGACGATTTTGCAGGTATGCCATCGCGCTGGATTCCGAAGCCTGATTTCTGAAAATCGAATCAATCAGCGGGTGCATCACATTTTGAATCAAGCGTTCAATGCCGCCGATTTTCGCCACCATAAACGGCGCATCCTGTGGCCTGACGCGGAAGACTACGCGGACTTCCAGGCGCATCGTGAAGCCGTCTTTGGAAATCACCTCGAACGGATCGAAGGTGTTTTGAATTTGTTCCGTCGTCCATTCGACTGTCTGGTTGGTCGTTGGAATGATAATCGGCGACACCGCCAGCGTGTTGACGTAATACTTGCCGGGGCCGACTACGCGCTCCTGAATGCCGCGAAAACCATCGGGTACAACGTAGGCTTCGTGCGCACCCTGATCCAGACGCTTGTCCATCGGGTCACCAACTTTTTCGGCTTCCTGCAAACTTTCAATCACCTCGGTGACATGTTCTCCGGCGCGGGCAATCTGTTGTTGTTCTTCGCGTTCAAGGCGTTCCCGCACTTTCGCTGCCATCTGGCGACGAATTTCTTCTGACGGGTCTTTGCCGGTATTGGAAACGATGACTGCGACTTCGCCGGGTTTTACTTCGCCCGCTTTTTCAGGGATCACTTTGAAAAGCAGCGGATTGACGTAATAAGTACCGGGCAGCAGGATGTCCTTTTGCGGGCCGCGCTGACCACCGTGTTTGATGAATTCATCGCCGTCCTGGAAATTGTCGTGCCCTTCCACCGGGGTCGCCACGTAATCGCGCGGGTCTAACTGTGATCCGTCGAGCGCTTCGACCAGCCCAACTTGATTTTCGGTGATACCTGTTGCATTGAATACCTGCACCGAAAACAAGCCTTTTTTCAGGTCGCTTCTGACATCGGCATTATTTCCGGCAGAAATTCCGGCGGGCAACGAATCCGTCAGAATACGATATGTACCCGGAGTCAGTATTTCTAACTGAGGCCCTTTTTGCCCACCTGCAGAAATGAATTTTTCTGCATCCTGATAACTGTGATGCGCATCAATCGCTTTGCCCAGCAAGCGACCGGGATCAAGCGCAGTGCCGTCAGCAGTGATGACGACGCCGACTTTGCCTTGCGGAATCACCGTCGCTTTCGCAATTGAAACGCGAAACAGATAGGGATGAATAGGCCACAAGCCCGGCGGCAAAGTGCGAAGCTGGATGCCCTTGACGCCGCCCTGTTTGATAAACGCAATCGGGTCCTGAAAATTGTTGTGTGCGTTCTGGGCGCGATCCGGTGCGAAGATGCGACCAGGCTGCAACGGTTCGCCGTCAACCGCCTCAATGATGCCTAATTCATCAGCGCCGATTTCAACGAGCGGAACTTTTCTGACGACGGATTCAAACGGCCATTTGATGAAATGCAATCCGGGTTTCAAAACATCAGCCTGAATCCCGACTTCGCCTTCGGTTGCAACGACGCGACCGGGAGGCATTTTTTGTCCGATGTAACGCCGCTCTTTAATCGCGATTTCTTTGGCGCGGACGTTGACTAAAATTCTGGTCGTAAGGAACAGCAGCAATAACAATGCTACTATTCCCAGCACAGCAAGGGGAATCATAATTTGCATAATTTACCTTTCAAATATTTAGCCGCGAATTACGCGAATTTGGGCGAATTTCTCCCAAGTCATTCAATCACTTGAATGACAGCCAGGATGCGTTTTGATTCGCGTAATTCGCGGCTAAGTTTCAACTCTTTTCCTCGCCGCATTCAGCAATTCGCGGCGTACCTGAGCCAGAAAACTCTTCAGCGCCATATTCGTTTCTCGTGCAGCAGGCACAAGCAACCAATATTCTGTTTCGATGACGGCTGATAATTCGTGGTTGGAAACCTGTAACAATTTTTGCTCGCGCCAGGCCTGCATTGTCGTTTCGACTGCCAGAAAATAAATTTCTGCGTCGTCACTCAGGGCTGCGAGATGCAGCATGCGCCCCAGCCCATTGCGGGTTGGCGCTTGCCTCCATGCCTCAATCAACGCTTTGGCAAATTGCGCGTTGGTGCGTAATTCGTCATTGCCTGCAATATAAGCAGCTACGCCGTGCAGGTCATGTTCGGCTAAAATTTCTAAAATTTCGCCATACAAAACCTGATCAGATTTGGCCTGTGTAAGTGCAGAGCAGTCACCTTCGTTCGCACGATTCAGTAATTCAGCGCGCAGCATCTCGGCATCCAGCGCAGCCATCATTTGGGCTGACGGTGGATCGAATAAACTGTTTGGAACTACAGTCGGTGTGTCCGGTAAATACTTTTGATGGGAGTCACGCTTCCAAAAGAAAGTGGCTAAGACAAAAGCTGTGAACAGGAGAACCAGAATAATTAGTACAGCGCTCATCGAAATGGCGCCTCGTGCAATTTCTCAAAGGCTGGGTCAATCGCCCATTGCCGCTATTCGGAAATTGCTCGGGAGGCTTGCTCCTTTGTATGATACGACGCGGCTGAGAAAAAAGTTCACCAGACCAGGGTGGCTGCCAAAAGCAAGCCAGCAATATAGCTGAAGATTCATTGATCTTTCACATAATTTTTCCAGCAACTTCGGACAGCCGCAAACGTATACCTTGCATCGAATTCGGTATATCATTTAATTTTGACTGGTGATTTATTCGGCAATAGTAAGAAAATTAGTGGAAATCTTTTTGTGGAGTATTTATGAAAGCATACCAAATTTCAGCTAAACAACTGGTCGGGCTGGCGTTGCTCACAGCATTTTTCGCGGGCAGCGTAGTTGTATTTTATGATCGGATTGCCCCCTCGCTGTTAGGACGCTGGGCGGGCGCGAAAGAAAACGGAAAAGTACCTGACCCGCCCATTGCAGGAATCACTGATCCTTCCGTGACTACCGATGAGAAAAACAACCGCGAAGTTTATGAAACTATGAGTCCGGGTGTGGTGAACATTACTTCGACGACGTATGTCCGCGACTTTTTCAGTATCCAACAACAGGAAGGCAGCGGCTCCGGCTCAATTATTGATAAAGAAGGTCATATCTTAACCAACTTTCACGTTATCCAGGGCGCAGCCGAACTGGATGTTGCGCTTTCCAACGGCAGGCATTATAAGGCAACCAAAGTTGGCGAAGACCTCGATAACGATATTGCCATTATCAAAATTAGCGCTCCGAAAGAAAATTTGACGGTCGTGCCGCTGGGTTCGGCCAAAGATTTATTCGTTGGGCAAAAAGTGCTGGCGATTGGCAACCCGTTTGGACTGGAAAGAACATTAACGACGGGAGTCGTTTCCGGGCTTTCACGTCCACTGCGTTCAGAATTTACCCGGCGCTTAATCGAAGGTGGAGTTATTCAAACTGATGCCTCGATCAATCCTGGCAACTCGGGCGGCCCGCTGCTTAATTCACGCGGCCAAATGATCGGCATGAACACGATGATTTACAGCCCGTCGGGTGGTTCCGTCGGCATCGGATTTGCCGTTCCGGTAGATACTGCCAAACGGATTGTGCCTGATTTACTGGCTTATGGTCGTGTGCGCCGTCCGCGCCTTGGCATTGCCCCGCGCGAAGTGACGCCGGAAATTGCCGAACAACTGAACCTGCCGGTGGCGCAGGGCCTGCTGGTGATGAAATCTTTTCCTGGTGGAGCCGCCGAACGAGCCGGAATTAAAGGCTTGCAATTAGAACGGCGCGGCTATGAAGTTTATTATTCCGGCGGCGATGTCATTACTAAAATTGGCGATCAGCAAATTGCTTCACCTGATGACCTCGACAAAGCATTAGGACAAAAAAACCTGGGTGATAAAGTGCAGGTGGAACTGATTCGCAACGGTAAGAAAGTCGTTATACCATTGATCTTAACTGAAGGTCAGGACGCCAGACAGCAATAAGAAAGACGGCTCAGGAACAAAATAAAGTTGGGAAAATACCCGGGCCAGGTATTTTCCCAACTTTGCAGGCAGAAATCTTACTAGCAAAATCCCACCTGCTCAGGCACAATGAATCATTATTTTGCCACTAACTTTACTTCCTATTGACGAGATTAAAATGGCTAAAGCAGGATCACAAGTCGGACAACTCGCACCTGAAATTGATTTGCCGGACGGAAATAGCGAACGCTGGCAACTGAGCCAAAGGCTCGGTAAGGTGATAGTTTTGCTGTTTTATCCCGGTGATGAAACCCCTGTTTGCACGAAACAATTGTGTAGTGTCCGCGACAATTGGGAGCGTTATGAGCAGGCTGGAGCCGAAGTGATTGGCATCAGTGCCGATTCCGTTGAAAAGCACCGCAGCTTTGCCAAAAATCACGCTTTACCTCTACGATTGTTGTCAGACAGCGCGGGGAAAGTGATTCGGGCGTATGAAATGAATTCTTTTCTGGGGACAAAACGCGGCGTCGTCGTGATTGATAAAGCCGGGGTGATTCGCTATCGCAAAACTGTGGTGCCTATTTTCCGCCCCACTGACGACGAGATTCTGACCGCAATCGCTAAGGCGCAACAATGACTATGAGTGAAACCTCTTCCATGGCAATGACTGCCGAATTCAATCCAGCAAATCGGCTCCAGGATTTAATTAACGAGCTGAGTGTGGAATTTATTTCGATCCTCGACCTTGACGAACTGGTCGAGCGAATTGCGCTGCGCATTAAGGAAGTGATTGATTATAAATTCTTCAACCTGCTACTCGCCGATGAGGCAAACAACTATCTGGTATGGAAAAAATCCATCGGTTACAAGCCCGAAGAAGTAGCGCGAAATCGTTATATTCCGTTTGATCGCAGTATCGCTTCCGCAGCGTGGCGGCACGAACATACGATTATCGTGCCGGATGTCCAGCAAGACCCGCGCTACCTGAAAATTGACGTGGAGGGAAATGACGAACCACGCGGAATGATTGCCGTGCCGCTGAAATTGATTCGTGAGCAAAAAGTCGTCGGCGTGTTAACCATCGAAAGTGTCGAACCGAATTACTTCACCCGCGAGCATGAACGCATCCTCAATGTTCTGGGCAATCAGTTAGCTGTCGCCCTGGAAAATGCCCGTCTGTACGAGGAATTACGTGCTCGAACAGATGAGATGGAAACGTTGATTGACATCGGACACGAAATCAACTCCATCCTTGATCTGGATCATTTGCTGGATCACATTACCCCGCTGCTGCACCGTGTTATCGCGTTTGATAATTTGTCGGTTGGCTTGATTGACGAAGACCCGGAAGAATTTGTCTGGCACATTGAAGAAGGTTTCAATGCTCCCAACAAATCACAAGCCTCGCGCACCCACATCACGCAGGGCATTGTCGGGCGCGCCGTGCAAAATCGCCATCCGGTGATCGTGGGTGATGTCTCGCACGATACGGATTATCATGTCACGAAAGGTTGGGAGGAATGCGCCCACCATTCAGAAATGGCTGTGCCGCTCATTTACAAAGATAAAGTGATCGGCGTCATCGCGCTTGAAAGTCGCCGCACCAATGCGTTCGGACATAATCACGCGCATTTGCTGCAAAGTGTCGCCAACAATTTAAGCATCGCCATTGCCAATGCTCGTTTGTATGCAGAGCAGGTCGAGCGCGAACAATTACTGGAACATGAAATCCTGCTCGCCCGCGACATCCAGCGTGCCATGATCCCGGACAAGCCGCCTGCCCTGAAGCGGTTTGAAGTCGCAGCCAAGCTTGAACCAGCCTTAAATTTGAGTGGCGATTTTTACGATTACATCCGACTCGCTGATCATAAAGTAGGCATGATGATTGGTGATGTAGCCGGAAAAGGGGTACGCGCCGCGATGGGCATGGCGGCCTCGCGCAGTATCACGCGTTTGATGGCACGAAGCGGATTTGGTCTGGCGAAAATGATGCGGGCGACGAATTCACGTCTCCACCGCGATCTGGGGCGGCAACTGCTGGTCACGATGGTTTATGGCGTCCTGAATACCGAAGCGCGGACTTTTCAATATTCCAATGCCGGACATAATCCGCCAATTTTGATGCGCCCCGACGGTAAGTGGCGTGCCTTAAAAACAGGCGGCTTGATGCTGGGCATCTTCGATCAGCAACAATACAAAAGCGAAACGATTTACCTGCAAAAAGGGGATGTGCTGTTTTTTTATACGGATGGTTTAAGCGAAGCTCATACCGCGCCACCGGAAAGACTGGAATTTGGCGAGCGCCGCATTGTTGAAGTGCTCCGCGAACATCGCCGCGAAAAAGCTTCGGTGATTGCTGATGCTGTCCTGAGTGCCGTCAAAGAGTTTTCGATGGACGCTCACCAGCACGACGATTTGACTTTAGTAGTTTTGAAAGCCGTGTGAGTTGCAAGTAATTCAAAATCCTGGCTCAAACCCAATCAAGCTCGCGACAATTTCATCAGCAGCTTTCAACTCTTCGGCGGCATAGCTATTCGTCACCGCCACACAGCGCATTCCCGCCCGTTTCGCGGCTTCCACTCCGGCAACTGAATCTTCAATCACTAAACATTCATGCGCCTGAATTGGTGCATCGGAAATTGCATTGAGCAAATCCAAAGCGCTCAGGTAGCCTTCGGGATCGGGCTTGCACTCGCTCACATCTTCTGCTGCAACAATCAATTTAAAACAATCGCTGATGCCACCGCGTGCCAACACAAATTCGATCTCCGGGCGCAAAGCCCCGGAAGCAATTGCCAGCGGATATTTTTCAGCACAGCTTTTAATAAATTCTACGACGCCGGGAAAGAGCAAAAATCTTTCTTCTATCGCCTGCCGATAATAGGCAGCCTTGCGCTCAATCAATGCCTGAATAAACTCCTCATCCGCCGCGTCAGGAGTGCGATTGTTATCTTTCAAGGCTTCCGTAAAACAACCGCGATCATCAAAACCCAAATATCGTTCGTGATAGTCCTCATCCGTCAAAAAAAGCCCTTCTTCAAGTAAGACTTTGCGAAACAATTCCAGGTGCAATGGCTCGTCATCAACAATCACGCCATTAAAATCAAAAATAATTGCTCTCAGTTGCAAATGAATAATCCTTTTCGTTATGGCATCAATTTTACGTTGAGACCAGTCAAAACCTTATCGCTGGCATCCACAAATCGCAAACATCCCTGCCAGTTATTTTCCTGATTGACGACTTTAAAAACAATCGTATTCACACCTTTGTTGAGCGTAAATCCTTTGGAAGTATCCTGATCTTTTTCCAGTGTGCGCGTATCCTCAAAGGCGATGACCTGCACTCCATTCACATACAGTTTCGCTTGATCGTTGCTGCCGATTTTGGCTTTGACGCCTTTCATTTCCTCGTCAGCTACGATGTATGTCACGGCATACGCGACAACCTGTTCGCCTTTTCCGCCGTTTACATATTTGACGAAATCTATCAAGAAATCAGGCGTTTGATGCACTTTCCATTTCATCTTCGCCGCGCCAATCGTGGCTTCGTCGCCTTCCTTCGGCTGAAGATTTCCTTCGTCTTTAATTTGTTTTTTATTGAGTTCTGCCGCGCCCTCGTTTTCTTCTTCCATCGCAATCGGAGCCAGAATCAGCCAGTTACGAATGAAGCCGTCTTTGTCAGGGCTTTGCTGTGTAGCAAATACAAAACCTGTGATTGCTAACGTTACTAAAAATGTCAAAATTAATTTCATCTCGGTACTCCTTTAAAATTTGTTGATTGATAATTCATGAGCAACCAGCGAATTTAATCATTCCTAATCGAAAAATGGAAACAGCCGCTTGATCTCTGCTTTGTCAGGTCTGCGTCCGTATTCGCAAATCTCGAAAGCTTCCGCATGCTGCACCCTCGCAGCGCGATCTTTACCGTACCATTCTTCGAGATTCCTGCGATATTTATTGGCAATATCTTTCTGGCGATCCACAAAACGCGCACGGACAGTTGCCCACCGCTTTTTCACAAATTCCGGGTCTTTATTCAGCAGGGATTCGTCACCGTTCGCGCCGCCTTCGTAAAACTGCGACACCATGCCGAGCAATCCGTCGAGCTTCTTTTCCATCACGGAATCAATGTCTACGATGATGTCCGCCGCGAATGGATTTGGTTTATCGAAGCGATCTGACGAATATAAAAACACTGGATTCTTTGTCAGGTGTGGCGTCTCCGGCACGAAATTCGGAACTGTCACCATATACGCCGCATCCTGTACGAGTACGCCAGTGTAGCGATGATCGGGATGGTAATCGTTCGGACGATGACTGATGACAATATCGGCTTTCCATTCGCGGATCAGCTTCACTAATTTTTTGCGATTTTCGAGCGTCGGCAATAATTCGCCGTCGTGATTATCGAGCAATTCAACCGTGTAGCCATTGGCTTTTGCAGTACGCTCAACTTCGGCTTTGCGGCGTCTGAATAATTCTCCACCGGATTCTTTCCAGTGTCCGATGTCGCCGTTGGTGACTGCGACTAATTTGACGAGATGCCCTTTCGATGCCCACAATGAAGCGACTCCTGCTGTTCCGATTTCAGGATCATCAGGATGCGCGCCGAAGACGATGACGCGGACTTTTGCATCCTGGGCAAAAATTGATGAAGAGCTGAGGCAAAGAAAAACGAATATTTGAAGAGCGATAACGGTAGTTTTATGTTTCATAATTTCTCCAAAAAAATGTCCAACAAACTTTAGCTTGTTGAGGCTTCACAATAGAAACACAGTTGCTAAGAGAAGCAGCAAACTGAAGTTTGCTGGACACTAAAATCCTTTCTACTTAATGCTGCCGTGTGGATCAATCACGTATTTCTTCGCCGCACCTTTATCAAAATCTGAGTAGCCTTTCGCCGCCTCATCCAGCGAAATTACTGTCACGTTGCAGGCTTTGGCGACCTTGATTTTATTGAATAAAATCGCGTTCATCAATTGGCGATTGTATTTCAGCACGGGAGTTTGCCCGGTGAAAAAGGCGTGGCTCTTCGCCCAACCCAGGCCAAGGCGAATGCTGAGACTGCCGATCTTTGCGGCTTCGTCTACGCCGCCGGGATCGCCCGTCACATACAAGCCGGGAATACCGAGCGAACCTCCAGCGCGAGTGACTTCCATAATTGAATTTAATACGGTTGCCGGACGTTCAACGCCTGAATCTGCGCCGTGTCCGCGCGCCTCAAAACCTACGGCATCAACCGCGCAATCCACTTCAGGAACGCCGACGATTTGTTCAATCTGTTCGGCGAGCGTCGCTTCTTTCGTCAAGTCAATCGTTTCGCATCCGAACGATTTTGCCTGTTTCAAGCGAGCTTTGTTCATATCACCGACAATCACGCAAGCCGCACCCAACAGGTGCGCCGAAGCCGCAGCGGCTAATCCAACCGGCCCCGCTCCTGCGATGTAGACAATCACACCGGGGCCAACACCGGCGGTTACACAACCGTGATACCCCGTCGGCAAAATGTCCGACAGACAGGTCAGGTCTTTAATTTTTTCCATCGCCTGCGCAGCATCAGGAAATTTCAGCAGGTTGAAATCGGCGTACGGAATCAACACGTACTCAGCCTGTCCACCAACCCATCCGCCCATGTCTACATAACCGTAAGCCCCGCCTGCGCGCGCCGGATTGACGGTTTGGCAAATGCCGGTTTTTTGTTCTTTGCAATTGCGGCAACGTCCGCAAGCCACATTGAAAGGTACAGAACAAAGGTCGCCCACTTTCATGAATTTCACATCACGTCCGGCTTCGATGATTTCGCCCGTGATTTCGTGACCCAGAACCAGTCCGGTGGGAGCCGTTGTCCGACCACGAACCATGTGCTGATCACTGCCGCAAATATTGGTGGAAACTACTTTGAGGATCACTGCATGTTCGGCTTTCTTGCCGTCGGGCATTGCGAGTTTCGGATACTTGATGTTTTGCACTTCGACCTTGCCGGGGCCGAGATAAACTACACCACGATTGTCTGCCATAGCTGTTGTCTCCTAAGTTTAAGTGGATAAAGTTATGCGGGGCAATTCAAACCAGAGTCATTGCCCCGCAGTCGTGACTCCATAAAGCTGCTGTCATCTGTGTACTACTGCTTCTAAAAAATCGTTTTGTAAATGGTGGGCAAATAGTAGCGAGAGATTTGCTGTAAGTCGAGAGAGTCGCCCACGAAAGACACGAAAGAACGTGAAAAAAATGTTTTCTGTCATCGAAGATGACTAACACTATAGCCTGGCGAGAATCGCCAGGAAGGCAGAAGGTAAATCTATCGCTCGCTGAAAGCGAGCAACATCTGAATTGTTCGACGCCTTCAGCGTCGGAGGGTATAGCTATCGTTAACCCAGCGATTCTCGCCGGGCTATAATGTTGGTCGCCGTTGGCGACAAGAATCGAAATTGAGAATAGATTTTTAGTCGTGACGCAAAGCCTTAATCGGGTCAACCCGCGCCGCCTGTGAAGCTGGATACAACGCCGCCAGCAGTGCAATTAGAATCGCAAACAAAATCGCGCCAATCCATAGATACCAGGGGATTGAGAAAAATTGAATGTACGTCGTCGCTGATTTCACGATGTATTTATTGACTAACGGATTCGCAATGCTCGTCAGCCCCCAGCCAATCAGGACACCGAACAATCCGCCCATAAATCCGATCAGACAAGCTTCAAAGAAAAAGATTTTCATGATCTCGCTGTCTGATCCGCCAATCGCTTTCATAATGCCGATTTCGCGCGTGCGTTCGCGGATAGACATAATCATCGTATTGGAAATCCCGAACGAAGCGACGAGCAAAGCTATGCCACCAATCAAAGCGAGCGCCCCGTTGATGAATAAAAATACGCGCTTGATTTCATCCAGATTTGGCAGTGGAAAAACATTGAAGCCACGTTTTTTCAGTTCCGTATGAACGATCTGCGTTTGCGTCGGATCAACCACTTGCACTGTAACCTGACGATAACCCGCATCGCCAACCAGAGCCGCGCCCATTTGCGACATCGAATCCTGATTCGTCTCCGCAAAACGTTTCGCCTGCTCAATCGGAATCAGCAAACCTGCCAGCCCGCCGAATGGATTGAAGTTGCGTTGTTCATTCGGCAACACGCCAACGATTTTAAAGACGTGGCGATCAAATTTGGTATCAAGTTCTGATGGGGATTTTTTCTCGTTGTCCTGACCTGGAGCGTTCATTAGTGGAATGCCGAAAATGCTGGTTGGAGCGGCGTCACCGCCCTTGAGCGTCAATAATATTATTTCTTTGCCGAGAATTTTTTCAGCGGCGGCAGTCCGCTCTTCATCACTTTTATCCGGCTTTTCTAAACTGGCAAATGGTCCGCGCCGTTCGCGTTTTTGCGGTTCCGTAAATCCCTGGGCAAAATTTTCATTGACGATTATTTCCTCCGCGTCATCGCTGCTGAAGCCTTGTCCTGCCAGAAATTTTTTGAAGCCAGGAACGCGTTCAAGATTGGCAAAAGCTCCGCTGATGGAACGGCGACGCGTGTGATCTTCATAGCGCAGGTAACTGGAAAAATTGATATTTGGAACCGCGTATTTGACGCCGGAGATTTTTTCAATTTCGACTAATGCTGCGTCATCTAAAATCCGTCGAGGTTCAGGCGTGGGGCTTGGGCTTGGATTAATTTCTGGCGTCGGTGTTGGAGTCGGTGAAGCCTGTTTCTCTTCCTCTTCATCAAACGGAGTCCGCGCCTCGCTGATTTCAAGCAGCGCGTCTACATTGACTCCAGAAACCGTAATCGTCGTAAAAATTTCCAACCGCGCCAGTGCACTGGTGATGATATTGTTTTGTAAGCCCAGCCCAAAACTAACCATCGTGATAATCGCCGCTACGCCCACGACTACGCCCATCACCGTTAATGCGGTGCGGAGCTTTGCTTGGCGTAAATTGCGAAGTGCGAGTTTGAGAAGGTCGGTGAGATTCATAGGATAGGTGCTGGATATTAGGTTTTAGATGTTAGGTTTTAGGAATTCGCAATTGCTCGCATCAGTCCATTAAGCATGCGCCCGATTTCATCCATTTCAGCGCGAATCCTTAGATAATTTTCCTGGGTAATAAAGTTTAGCTGGAAAGCGATTTCGATATGTGTATCAAGCTCCAAAAGAGAGCCGCGCCCATTACCAAGAAACTGTTGATATTCACCTTTCAATCGTCGCCCCTGTCCTTCAGCTATATTCGCTGGAATCGAAACAGCAGCACGTTTTATTTGACTGACTAATCCGTAAATCTCATCTTTGGGAAACTCTTTCACTGTTTGATACAGATGTAACACAAGTTTTATTCCCTTTTGCCAAACCAACAAATCCCGATGACTCTTTATTGCACCACTCGCTTCTTTCATCTCATCCTCCTCTTACTTTTACTCTTTCACTAACATCCAATATCTAACATCGAACATCTAATTTCCCATCTTTCAGTCTAATAATGCGGTCTGCAAATTTGTCGGCCAGTTCCTGATCGTGGGTGACAATCACAATTGTTTTTCCGGCTTGTTGCATTGCTTTCAGCAAGTCCAGAATTTCAGTCGCACGGGCGCTATCCAAATTTCCGGTCGGCTCATCCGCCAATAAAACCTGTGGATCATTCGCCAGCGCACGAGCTATCGAAACGCGCTGCTGTTCGCCGCCGGAGAGTTCTGAAGGGCGATGTTCGGCGCGTTCACCCAATCCGATTTGCTCCAATAATTCCTGTGTACGTTGCTGGCGTTCGCTCTGTTTCATGCCGGCGAACGCTAATGCCAGCGATACATTTTCACGCGCCGTCATGGTCGGAATCAGGTTGAAGCTCTGAAAAATCATGCCGACATTTTTCAGCCGATACCGCGACATTTCGTAAGCAGAAAGCTCCGCAATACTTTTTTCGTCAAAGCAAATATCTCCTGAAGCCGGACGATCCAACCCGCCGAACAAATTCAGTAACGTAGACTTTCCTGAACCGCTCGTGCCGAGAATTGCGACGAATTCACCGGGTTCGATGGCGACTGACACGCCAGCTAAAGCATGCACGGTTTCACTGCCCATTACATATTCTTTGGTGACATTTTTGGCTGCGAGGATTGACATGATTTTACCTGCTGCGTTCGTAAATTACGTTATCGGCGAATACCGTTATCACAAATAACCTTTCCAGCAGACTGGAAGCCTCCTGTACTTACTTTTCCGCAAACGCTCTATAGACAAAATAATCTCAGCAATAGAAAATGTCCGTGGGATTTTCGTTACATTGTCAGATTTCAATTTATCTACAAATAGTTTTTCTTTCAGTCTCGAGGGATTATGTCTACACGAAAGCTTTATCTCAACCGTTGGCGCTTAGTTCTGGTTGTTTTATGCCTGGGAATCGGCAGTGCGCTGATTTGGAGCAGGCACAGCGAAGCCGCCTGGCAACCGTCAACTGTGCCAGGTAATCAGTTACGCTTCAAAGCGATGCTACAATTTTCCCGCCCGTGGGAAAAACGTTTTGAACTAAAGCGTGGCGAGGTGTTCGAGCTTTCCGTCAGCTTACCAAAACCTGCTGCATTGCCAGAGCATGGGCGCATCAGCGTGCGCTGGACGCTGCTCGAAGAAAAGCCGGAGCCAGCCGCAGCAAATTCTGCAACCAGTTCGCCATCGCCCAACATCGTGCGCAAGCCGGATGCGTTTGGCATCTACGCCAATCCGACTGCCAACTGGAAAAAAGTCCTACACGCGCTGGATGCGGATGTTTACACGGTCTATCGCGCGCCAGTCACGGGTGTGTATATGTTGGAAATTGCTCCCGTCACAAATGAAGCGACAGTCTTTGAAGGCTCCCGCTGGCGTGAAGAGGGCATTGCTCCCCAGGCAGTTTCCTTTCCTCGCCAGACAGCATGGCCGACGGGGAAATCCGTTCCGCTGAACCTGAATATTAATCCGCTTGATTTGCACGACGCGCAGCAAAGCGGTTCATATATTGAGCAGGAGCCGAACGACACGCCCGAACAGGCGCAGGAAATCGTGCTGCCCGAAGGTGAAGGCGTTCAGGTAGCGCGGATTTCAGGCGGCACGGATGACGTTGAATATTTCGA